>NZ_JBGFSH010000006.1:66121-155905 GCF_041365715.1 Rhodosalinus sp. FB01
GAGACGGCCGGGGGCGCGCGCCCCGAGGCCGCGCCCGCGCCCGACCTCGCCGCGCCGGCCACCGACGGCGAGGCGCCGCGCGCCCCCGAGGCGGCACCGTCCCGGCCCGCGCCGCCCGCCGAGACGTCCGATCCGGTCGCACCCGACGCCCCCGCGAGCGACAGCGATTTCGCCGCTCCGGATGGCCCGGAGGCACCCGCCTTGCCGACGGACGAAGAGACGGCGGCCGAAGACGGTCGCGCCGGGCTCGGCCGGCAGGCGGGCACGATCGGAAACCTTGCGCCCGAGGTGCGAATCAACCGGTTGCCCGGCGCGGATGCGCGCGAGACGGAGACGGAAACGGCACCCGCCCCGCGCGCGCCGCTCGAGCGCTTCGCCGTCCCGTCCGACGCGCCCGCCGGCGCGCCGCTCATGGCGATCGTTCTGCTCGACGACGGCCCGGGCCCGTTCGGCCCGGAGGCGCTCGCGGGCTTCCCCTTTCCCCTGACGGTGGCCGTCGATCCCGACTGGGAGGGGGCGGAGGCGGCGATGCGGGGCTATCGCGCGCAGGGGATCGAGGTCGCGGTGCTCGGCGCGCTGCCCGACAGCGCGGGCCCCCGTGACGCCGAAGTCGCGATGCAGGCATGGGCGCGCGCGGTGCCCGAAGCGGTGGCCGTCCTCGAGGCCGAGGTGGGTACGCTGCAAGGCAGCCGCGCCCTGTCCGAGCAGATCGGCGCCATTCTCGCCGATACCGGCCACGGGCTGGTCCTGCACTCGCAAGGGCTCGACACCGGCGCGGCGCTCGCGGCGAGGGCGGGCGTGCCCACGGTCACGATCTTCCGGGAGATCGACGCCGAGGGCGAAGACAGCAACGCGATCCGCCGCAACCTCGATCAGGCGGCGTTCCGGGCACGCACCGAGGGCGCCTCGGTCATGCTGGGACGGCTGCGCGCGGAAACGATCAGCGCGCTCCTGCTCTGGGGGCTTCAGGATCGGGAGCGCAACGTGACGCTCGTGCCGGTGTCGAAGGTGCTGATGCGCGGACAGGACGCCGAGTAGCCTGGCGCCTCGTCGGGCCCAGACAAAGACGGGCCGATGCTCGCCCCGCCCGTGCATCCGGCATCGCCGTCGAGACCACGTTCGGGATGGCGCGCAAGGGCCTTCGAAGGCCCTTGGCAGCGCCCGGCTTCAGGCGGTTCCGGATCCGGTGAACCGCGCGGCGGCCTCGGCCGCCCTGCGGATGGCGCGGCTCTTGTTCACCGTCTCCTGCCATTCGGCCTCGGGGTCGCTGTCATGCACGACCCCGCCGCCGGCCTGGATGTAGAGCTTGCCGTCCTTCACGACCGCGGTGCGCAGCGCGATGCACATATCCATGTCGCCGCCGGCCGAGAAATAGCCCACGCCGCCTGCGTAAAGGCCGCGCTTTTCCGGCTCGAGCTCGTCGATGATCTCCATCGCGCGCACTTTCGGCGCGCCCGAGACCGTGCCCGCCGGCAGCCCGGCAAGGAGCGCCGAAAGCGCGTCCTGATCCTCCGAAAGCTCGCCCACCACGTTCGAGACGATATGCATGACGTGGGAATAGCGCTCGATCGTGTACTGCTCGGTGGGGCGCACGGTGCCGATCTTCGCCACCCGCCCCACGTCGTTGCGGCCCAGATCGAGAAGCATCAGGTGCTCGGCGCGCTCCTTCTCGTCGGCCAGAAGCTCTTCGGCCAGCGCGCGGTCCTCCTCGGGCGTGGCGCCGCGCGGGCGGGTGCCGGCGACGGGCCGGATCGTCACCTCGCGGTCGAAGACCCGCACGAGGATTTCCGGGCTCGCCCCCACGACCTGGAAATCGCCAAAGTCGAAGTAGAACATGAAGGGCGAGGGGTTGGTGCGCCGCAGCGAGCGGTAGAGGGCGAAGGGCGGCAGCGGGAACTCCTGGGTCCAGCGCTGGGAGGGAACCACCTGGAAGATGTCGCCGGCGCGGATGTAGTCCTTCGCCGTCTCGACCGCGGCGAGATAGTCGCTCTTGGAGAAGTTCGACACCGGCTCCGCGATCACGCCCGCGTCGCCCATCTCCCGGCTCGCCTGCGGCAGCGCGCGCTCGAGGTCGCGGACCGCGTCCATCACGCGTTCGGCGGCCTGCGCATAGGCCGCCCGCGCCGAAAGGCCCGATGCCGCCCAGGCGGGCGCCACCACCGTGACCTCGCCCTTTACCCCGTCGAGCACGGCCACCACCGACGGGCGTAGCAGCACCGCGTCGGGCACGCCCAGCGGATCGGGGTTCACCATGGGCAGCCGTTCGACAAGGCGGATCATGTCGTAGCCCAGATAGCCGAAGAGCCCTGCCGCCGCGCGGGGCAGGTCGTCGGGCATGTCGATCCGGCTTTCGGCGATGAGCGCGCGCAGGTTCGCCAGAGGGTCGCCAGCCTCCACCTCGAAGGCATCGGGGTCGAAGCGCGCGGTGCGGTTGATCCGGCTTTCCGTCCCGCGGCACTCCCAGACGAGATCGGGCTTCATGCCGATGATCGAATAGCGCCCGCGCACCTCGCCGCCGGTCACGGATTCGAGCATGAACGCGTCGCGCGACGGGCCGGCGAGCTTCAGCATCAGCGAGACGGGCGTATCCAGGTCGGCCGCGAGCCGGATCCAGACAAGCTGGTTGAGCCCCGCCTCGTATCCCGTTTCGAACGCGGCGAAATCCGGAGTGATGCTCATCTGGCCGACCTTACTGGAACTGGGCGTGAACGGCGTTGATCGCGGCCTGGTCGAGTTGCACGCCGGCACGGGCGCGGATCTCGCGGAGATAGGCCTCGAACAGGTCCTGCGCGATCCCGCCGGAGACCTGCCGCTCGATCGCCTCGGCAAGCTCGGCGGTGGCGGGGTCGTCGCGGTCCGGCGGCGTCGCGGCGTCGAGCCGGGCGATGACGACGCGCCCGTCGCCCTCGATCACGCGCACCTCGCCTGTGTCCATCTCGAACACGGTCTCGAGCAGACGCTCCGGCGCGTCCGGCACGAAGCCCGACCGCGTGGCGCCCTCGGTCACGGTGGCGTCGCGCAGGCCCATGGCCGCGAAGCGCCGCCCCTCGCGGAGCGCGGTCGCGATCTCCTCGGCCTCGGCGGCGAGCGCCTCGAGCGCGCGGGCACGCTCCCATCCGGCGCGCACCTGCTCTTCGACCTCGTCGAAGGGGCGCGGCGCGGGCGGCAGCGTGTCGTCGAGGCGCAGGGCGAAGATCCCGCCGTCGCCCAAGGTCTCCACCGCCGGGTAGTCGTCCTCTCCGACGCGCGCGGCGGCGGTGCGGAAGTCCTCGTAGGCGGCGATCCCGTCCTCGACGCCCGGGTGCCAGTCGATCTGCCCGAGACGCATCTCCGTCTCGGCGGCCAGATCCTCGAGCGTGGCGCCGCCGGCGAGCAGGTCGTCCATCCCCTCGGCCTGGTTCTCGACCACGCGCCGCGCGCGCGACATCGCCAGTTCCTCGCGGAGAAGCTCACGCGCCTCCTCGAAGCTCGTCTCCTGTGCGTTCAGGATGGCGTTGACGCGGTAGAGCGCGGGGCCGAGGGGGGAGGGGGCGGGGCCCACCACGTCGCCGGTGCCGGCGTCGAAGACCGCGCCCGCCGCCGCGTCGAGCTCGTCGCGCGACACATCGCCGAGATCCACGTCCGACAGCGTCAGGCCGCGCTCCTCGACGAGCGCGTCGAAATCGGTCTCTCCCGCCTCGAGCCGCGCCATCGCCTCCGCAGCGGCGGTCTCGTCGGCGAAGACCAGACGCTCCACCAGCCGCCGTTCGGGCTGGTTGAACTGCTCCGAGCGCTCCTCGTAAAGCTCGCGCAGCGCCGCCTCGTCCACCTGCACCGTGTCGAGGATCATCTCGGGCGTGAGCCACGCGTAGGTGATGGCCCGCGTCTCGGGCGCCGTGAACGCGTCGATGTTGGCCTCGTAGTAGGCGCGAAGATCGCTCTCGGTGGGCTCGGGCAGCGGGGTTGCGAGGTCTTCTGGGGCCAGGGTCGCCCAGGTGAAATCCCGGCGCTCGCCCAGATAGCCCAGAAGACGATCGCTCAGCGCGTCGGGGGCGGGGGTGCCGGCAAGCACCGCGCCCTGCACCAGCGTGCGCGCGGTCTCCTCGCGCAGATCTTCCTCGAATTCGGCCTCCGTCAGGCCCACGCTGTCCAGCCTGACGCGGTAGGCTTCGCGGTCGAACGTGCCGTCGGGGCCCTGGAAGGCGGGGATTTCGCGAAGCTGGCCGGCGAGCGTCGCATCGCCCACCGAGATACCGAGCCGCGCGGTCTCGTGGTCGAGCGCGGCGGTCGTGATCAGCCGCGCCAGCACCTGCTGGTCGAGCCCCGCGGCACGCGCCTCCTGGAAGGTGACGGCGCGGCCCGTCTCGGCGCTTATCGCGCGCAGCTCGTCCTGCAGCGCGCGGGCATACGCATCGACCGAGATCGGCTTGTCGCCCACGGTGCCCACGGTGCGGATCGTGCCCGACAGGTTCGTGGCGCCGAACCCCGCGAGGCCGATGATGAGAAGCCCCAGAAGGATCCAGACGAGGGTTTTCGAGATGCTGGCGCGCGCGGACATGACGTCTCCCTTCGGAACCTGGCTCGGGTTGTCTAGTGGCCGCCCGGCGCGCTCGCAAGCGGGAACGGAAGCGCCGCCAGCCGCTCGAAGAGCGCGTCGATGCCGGCCCGGTCGACGTTGGCGTAGGCGATGCGGAGCGCGCGGGCGCCGGAGGCGTCGTCGGCCGGCGTGAACATCGTCCCGGGCAGGGCGAGGACGCCCGCCTCGCGCACCAGCGCGGGGGCGAGCGCGTCCGAGGGCATCTCGAACGGGTGTTCGAGCCAGGCGAAATAGGCGCCCACGCCGTGCAGCCGCCAGCCCCGGTCCTCGAGCCGGGCCATGCCGTCGCCGATCGCCGCACGGCGGTCGAGGATCTCGGCCCGCTCGCCCGCGAGCCACTGCGCGAGGTTCCGCATCCCCCAGAGCGCAGCGCGCTGGCCAAGCTGGGGCGCGCAGATCGCCACGGTGTCGAGGAACTTCTCGGCCTCGGCGAGGATCGTGCGCGACGCGACGAGTGCGCCGGTGCGATGCCCGGTGAGGCGGTAGGCCTTGGAGAACGAGTAGAGGTGGACGAAGGCTTCCGGCCAGTCCGGGTCGGTGAAAAGCGCGTGCGGCGGACCGGTGCGCACGTCGAAATCCCGGTAGGTTTCGTCGAGGATGAGCACGAGGCCGCGCGACCGCGCCAGCGCGTAGAACTCCATGACGAGTTCGGGAGGGTATTCCACGCCGCAGGGGTTGTTGGGCGTCACCAGCACGATGGCGCGGGTGCGCGGCGTGACAAGCGCGGCGGCGCGCTCGGGATCCGGCAGCAGCCCGGCGCCCGTCGGCAGCGGCACCGCGGCGACGCCGGCCATGTCGAGCCACATCTTGTGGTTGAAATACCACGGGGTCGGAAGGATCACCTCGTCCCCCTCGCCGGCAAGCGCCGCGATCGCGGCGCAGAAGGCCTGGTTGCAGCCGGCGGTGATCGCCACCTGCTCGGCCGCGATCTGCCCGCCATACCCCGCGCCCCAGCGCCGCGCGATCTCGGCGCGCAGCTCAGGGTGGCCGAGCACGGGGCCGTAAAGATGCACCTCCGGCTCTTCCTGGACGAGCCGCGCCATCTCGGCGCGGAGCGCCTCCGGCGGGGGATCGACGGGCGCGGCCTGGCTCACGTTCAGAAGCGGCCGGCCCGGGGGCATCTCTGCCCCCTCGAGCCAGCGCCGCGCCTCCATCACCGGGGGCGCGAAAGTGGCGGCGGTGCGGCTGGTCATGCTGCAGCCGCCACGGGATCAGTCTGTGCCGCGATAGGGTTCGACATACTGGAGCGCCATGTCCCAGGGAAAGAAGATCCAGGTGTCCTGGCTCACCTCGGTGATGAAGGTGTCCACCTGGCCGCGGCCCATCGGCTTGGCGTAGACGGTGGCGACATGCGCATTGGGCATCGTCGCGCGCACCACCTCTAGGGTGCGGCCCGTGTCCACGAGATCGTCCACGATCAGCACGCCCGTGCCGTCGCCCACAAGGTCCATGTTGGGCGCCTTGATGATGCGGGGTTCGGTGCGCTCCTGGTGGTTGTAGGATTTCACGCTGATCGTGTCGACCGTGCGGATGTCGAGCTCCCGCGCGACGATCATCGCCGGCGCCATGCCGCCCCGCGTGATCGCCACCACCATCCGCCAGCCGCCGTCGCCGGGCCCGTGCCCGTCGAGCCGCCAGGCCAGCGCCCGGGCGTCGCGGTGAAGCTGATCCCAGCTGACGTGGAAGCCCTTTTCGTGGGGAAGTCTGTCCATTGCCTCAGCCCTTGGTGATGTCCGGCGCGTCCACGGCCTTCATGCCGACGACGTGGTAGCCCGCGTCCACGTGATGCACCTCCCCGGTGACGCCGGAGCCGAGATCCGACAGCAGGTAGAGCGCCGACTTGCCGACATCCTCCAGCGTCACGTTGCGGCGCAGGGGTGAATTGTACTCGTTCCACTTCATGATGTAGCGGAAATCGCCGATGCCGGAGGCCGCAAGCGTCTTGATCGGGCCGGCGCTGATCGCGTTCACGCGGATGCCGTCCTTGCCCAGATCCTCGGCGAGATAGCGCACGCTGGCCTCGAGCCCGGCCTTGGCCACCCCCATGACGTTGTAATGCGGCATCACGCGCTCGGCGCCGTAATAGGTCAGCGTGAGGCAGGAGCCGCCTTCGCTCATCATCTTTTCCGCGCGGGCAACGACCGCGGTGAAGGAATAGACCGAGATGTCCATGGTCGTGGCGAAGTTCTTGCGGCTCGTGTCCACGTAGCGGCCCCGCAGTTCGCCCTTGTCGGAAAAGCCGATGGCGTGAACGATGAAATCGAGGCGGTCCCAGCGCTCCTTCAGCTCGGCGAAGAGCGCGTCGATGGAGGCCTCGTCGCCCACGTCGCAAGGCAGCACGATATCGCTGCCGAGCTGGGCGGCCAGCGGGCCCACGCGCTTCTTGAGCGCCTCGCCCTGGTAGGAGAAGGCAAGCTCCGCCCCGGCGCCGGCGCAGGCGCGCGCGACGCCCCAGGCGATGGACTTGTCATTCGCCAGCCCCATGATTAGTCCGCGCTTGCCCGCCATCAGGGTATTCGTCATGGGCTGTCTCCTGCCTGTCCCGCGCCTCGCCGTCCTTTAGGCGATCGACTTGGGGGCATCAAGTGCGGCCCGGACAGCGCCCCTGCACGGCGCGAGGAAGGAGAAGGCGATGAGCGACCGAACCGGCATCTTCGAGGGCGACGATCCCTTCGCCATCGCGCGGGCCTGGCTGGCCGAGGCCGAGGCGCAGGAGATCAACGATCCCAACGCCATCGCGCTCGCGACGGTGGACGAGGCGGGCCTGCCCAACGTGCGCATGGTGCTGCTCAAGGAGATCGAGGCCGACGCCTTCGTCTTCTACACCAACTACGACAGCGCCAAGGGCCGCGAGATCGCCGCGGCGGGCAAGGCCGCCTTCGTCATCCACTGGAAAAGCCTGCGCCGGCAGATCCGCGTGCGCGGCACGGTCAGCCGCGAGGACGGGCCCAAGGCCGACGCCTATTTCGCCTCCCGCTCGATCAAGAGCCGGCTCGGCGCATGGGCCTCGCGCCAGTCCGAGCCGCTCGAAAGCCGCGCGGCGCTCATGGCGGAGGTGGCCCGCGTGGCGGCGCGCAGCGGCACCGCGCCCGCGCGGCCGCCGCATTGGGGCGGATTCCGCATCACGCCTCTCGAGATCGAGTTCTGGGCCGACGGCGCCTTTCGGTTGCATGACCGCTTCCGCTGGCGCCGCGCGGGCGCCGACGCGGCGTGGGACATTGCCCGGCTCAACCCCTGAATTGACCCGACGCGACGGGTGTCGCCGCATTCGGCACGCTGGTAAGCGGTTGAAACGTTGCGCCTTAATTAACTTGCAATCGCACGCCGCTTTGGCGCAACACTTGCCATGGGGATGAAATTGATTGGATGCGGAGTGACGGACTCCATCGAAGAGCCGCGCCGCTTGCGGGGCCATGTGAAGTGGTTCGACCCTGCGAAGGGTTTCGGGTTCGTGGTTGCTGAAGAGGGCGGCCCCGACATCCTGCTTCATGCCAATGTCTTGCGGAACTTCGGGCAGAGTTCGATCGCCGATGGGGCGCAGGTCGAGATCACGGCGCAGCAGACCGCGCGCGGGATGCAGGCGGTCGCGGTGCTCGACATAAAGCCGCCCGAAGGCACCGGTCCCGCGACCCTCGCGGATTTCGAGGGCTACGACCCCGAGGAGTTGCGCGCCGCGCCCCTCGAGCCCGCCCGCGTGAAATGGTTCGACACGGCCAAGGGCTTCGGCTTCGCCAACGTCTTCGGCCGGAGCGAGGACGTCTTCGTTCATATCGAGGTCCTGCGGCGCTCCGGGCTTGCCGATCTGCAGCCCGGAGAGGCGCTGGCGGTGCGCGTGATCGAAGGCAAGCGCGGCTTCATGGCGACGGAGGTGCTGGCATGGGAAGCCGCGCTCTCGGAAAAGCGCTGACGCTCGCCCTGGCCGTCGCGGGCGGCGCCGCGTCCGCGGGCGCGTGCCGCGAGGACGTCGTATGGCTGCGCGGCGACTGGGGCGAGGCACGGTTCACCGTCGAGGTCGCCGACGACCCCGAGGAGCGCGCGCAGGGCCTAATGTTCCGCGAAAGCCTGCCCGAAACCGCGGGGATGCTCTTCGTCTACGAGCGTCCGCAGCCGGTGGCGTTCTGGATGGAGAACACGCTCATCCCGCTCGACATGATCTTCGCCGACGTCAGCGGCACGGTCCGCCGCGTTCATTCGAATGCCGTGCCGGGCGACCGCACCCCGATTCCCGGCGGGCGCGAGATCTTCGCGGTGCTCGAGATCAATGGCGGTAAGGCCGAGGCGATGGGAATCGCACCCGGCACCGAGATGCGCCACCCCGCCTTCGGAGACGACGCCGCCTGGCCCTGCGAGTAGGGCTTTTCACCCGGCCCGCTCGCGGGTATTGAAGCGCCAGTCGGGGCGTAGCGCAGCTTGGTAGCGCGTCTGTTTTGGGTACAGAAGGTCGTGAGTTCGAATCTCGCCGCCCCGACCACGAAGGCCTTTCCCCGGACTTCTGCGGCCCCTCCGCAACACTGCACGAAACGCGCCCCGCGCAGCCTCGGACCGCGCCGGTATCGAGGTTGCGCGCGTAACGGGCTGACGTAGCGTCCGTTTTGCTGGCAGCGACTCCGGAGCGGGGCAGGGCGGGCTACGGAAAAACGCGCGGGTCAAGGCCAAAAAGCCGCGCGCAACGTTAAAAATTCCGTTGACGGTCACCGCCCAATTACGCCAGTTNNNGGCGCGTCCGCCGGGCGCGCGGCCGGGGGTCCGACGGATCCCCGGACAGAGCAGGGCGGCCAACAGGCGGCGGCCCGGCCGGATGGCGCCGCCGTCCGGAAATGGAACGACCGACACGGGGATTGCGGGCACATGAAGATCGACAGAAAATTCACGAAGGCAGGACAGGACGCGTATACCGGGCTCGACTTCGTCACCACGGCCTCCGAGATCCGCAACCCCGACGGCACCGTCGTGTTCCGGCTCGACGAGGTGGAGGTTCCGGCCTCCTGGAGCCAGGTCGCCTCGGACGTGATCGCGCAGAAATATTTTCGTAAGGCGGGCGTGCCCAACAAGCTGAAGAAGGTGCGCGAAAAGGACGTGCCGGAATTCCTGTGGCGTTCGGTGCCGGCGGACGACAATGACGGATTCGGCGGCGAGACGCGCGCGCGGCAGGTCTTCGACCGGCTGGCGGGCGCCTGGGCGTATTGGGGCTGGAAGGGCGGCTACTTCACGACAGAGGAAGACGCGCGCGCCTACTACGACGAGATGCGCCACATGCTGGCGACCCAGCGCGCCGCGCCCAACTCTCCGCAGTGGTTCAACACCGGCCTGCACTGGGCCTACGGCATCGACGGGCCGAGCCAGGGCCATCACTACGTGGATTACAGGACCGGCAAGCTCACCAAGGCGAAGTCGGCCTACGAGCATCCGCAGCCGCATGCCTGCTTCATCCAGTCGGTGGCCGACGACCTCGTGAACGAGGGCGGCATCATGGATCTGTGGGTGCGCGAGGCGCGGCTCTTCAAGTACGGCTCGGGCACCGGCACGAATTTCAGCCAGCTGCGCGGCGAGGGCGAGAAGCTCTCGGGCGGCGGCAAGTCCTCGGGCCTCATGGGCTTTCTGAAGATCGGCGATCGCGCGGCGGGCGCGATCAAGTCGGGCGGCACCACGCGCCGCGCGGCGAAGATGGTGATCTGCGACGTCGACCACCCCGACATCGAGGCGTTCATCAACTGGAAGGTGATCGAGGAGCAGAAGGTTGCCTCCATCGTCGCCGGCTCGAAGATGCACGAGGCGCGGCTCAACGACATCTTCGCGGCGATCGGCGCCTGGGACGGCGCCGTCGAGGACGCGGTGGACCCGGCGAAGAACGCGTCGCTGAAAACCGCGATCCGCGCGGCCAAGAAGGGCCAGATCCCGGAAACCTACGTGAAGCGCGTGCTCGACTACGCGCGGCAGGGCTACACCTCGATCGAGTTTCCGACCTATGACACCGACTGGGACAGCGAGGCCTATGCCAGCGTCTCCGGCCAGAATTCCAACAACTCGGTGCGCGTGACCGACGCCTTCCTGCAGGCGGTGCGCGACGACGCCGACTGGGAACTCTACCGCCGCACCGACGGCGAGGTGGCGAAGACCGTCAAGGCGCGCGAGCTCTGGGAGCAGATCGGCCACGCCGCCTGGGCCTGCGCCGATCCCGGCATCCAGTTCCACGACACCGTGAACGCCTGGCACACCTGCCCCCAGGACGGGCCGATCCGCGGCTCGAACCCGTGCTCGGAATACATGTTCCTCGACGACACCGCCTGCAACCTGGCCTCGATGAACCTGCTGAGCTTCCTCGAGGACGGCGTGTTCCAGGCGGACGACTACATCCACGCCTCCCGGCTCTGGACCCTCACGCTCGAGATCAGCGTGCTGATGGCGCAGTTCCCGTCGAAGGAGATCGCGCAGCTCTCCTACGAGTTCCGGACGCTCGGGCTGGGCTACGCCAATATCGGCGGGCTGCTCATGCAGATGGGCTACGGCTACGATTCGGACGAGGGCCGCGCGCTCTGCGGCGCGCTCAGCGCGATCATGACGGGCGTGGCCTATGCCACCTCCGCCGAGATCGCGAGCGAGGTCGGCCCCTTCGCGGGCTACGAGCGCAACCGCGCGCACATGCTCCGCGTCATCCGCAACCACCGCAACGCGGCCCACGGAAACGGCCACGGCTACGAGGATCTCGCGGTGAAGCCGGTGCCGCTCGACCATGCGAACTGCCCCGACGCGCGGCTGGTGGAGCTCGCCATGGCGGCCTGGGACGAGGCGCTCGCGCTCGGCCAGAAGCACGGCTACCGCAACGCGCAGGCCACCGTCATCGCGCCCACCGGCACGATCGGGCTGGTGATGGATTGCGACACGACCGGGATCGAGCCCGACTTCGCGCTGGTGAAGTTCAAGAAGCTCGCGGGCGGCGGCTATTTCAAGATCATCAACCGCTCGGTGCCGGCCGCGCTCGAGAAGCTTGGCTACGGCTCGGCCCAGATCGAGGAGATCGTCGCCTACGCCGTCGGCCACGGCTCCATCGGTCAGGCGCCGGCGATCAACGTGTCGACGCTGCGCGCCAAGGGTTTCGACGACGCGGCGCTGGCGCGCGTGGAGGCGGCGCTCGGGCAGGCCTTCGACATCCGCTTCGTCTTCAACCAGTGGACGCTGGGCGAGGAGTTCTGCCGCGAGCGGCTGGGCATCGCGCCCGAGAAGCTCAACGATCCCTCCTTCGACCTGCTGCGTCACCTGGGCTTCACCAAGGCCGAGATCGACGCCGCGAACGACCACGTCTGCGGAACGATGACGCTGGAGGGCGCGCCCTACCTCAAGGACGAGCACCTTTCCATCTTCGACTGCGCGAACCCCTGCGGCAAGCGGGGCAAGCGGTTCCTGTCGGTCAAGAGCCACATCCACATGATGGCGGCCGCGCAGAGCTTCGTCTCGGGCGCGATCTCCAAGACGATCAACATGCCCAACGACGCCACCATCGAGGACTGCCAGAAAGCCTACGAGCTTTCCTGGAGCCTCGGCGTGAAGGCCAACGCGCTCTACCGTGACGGCTCCAAGCTGTCGCAGCCGCTCGCCGCCGCGCTCGTGGAGGACGACGACGAGGCCGCCGAGGTGCTGGAAAGCGGCACGCCGCAGGAAAAGGCGCAGGTGCTGGCCGAGAAGGTGGTCGAGAAGATCGTGGTCAAGGAGATCTCCCGCGCCGCGCGCAGCAAGCTGCCGGAACGTCGCAAGGGCTACACGCAGAAGGCCATAGTGGGCGGCCACAAGGTCTATCTGCGCACCGGCGAATACGCGGACGGCCAGCTTGGCGAGATCTTCATCGACATGCACAAGGAGGGCGCGGGCTTCCGCGCGATGATGAACAACTTCGCCATCGCGGTCTCGGTTGGCCTGCAATACGGCGTGCCGCTCGAGGAGTTCGTCGATGCCTTCACCTTCACCAAGTTCGAGCCCGCCGGGCTGGTGCAGGGCAACGACTCGATCAAGAACGCGACCTCGATCCTCGACTACATCTTCCGCGAGCTTGCCGTGAGCTATCTCGACCGGACGGATCTCGCCCACGTCAAGCCGGAGGGCGCGACCTTCGACGACCTCGGCCGCGGCGAGGAGGAAGGCGTGTCGAACGTCAGGGAACTGTCGGAAAGCACGGCGTCGAAGTCGCTGGAGGTGCTCAAGCAGATCAGCTCCACCGGCTATCTCCGCAAGCGCCTGCCGCAGGAACTGGTGGTGCTGCAGGGCGGCCAGCCCTCGGCCCGGGGCTTCGCCCGGCCCGACGACGCGGCGGCCCCGCTGCAGACCCTCGCGCCCGAGACGACCCGCACCAGCGCCACGGTGATGGCGGCGACGGCGATGATGGAAACCGCCGCTCCCCTCGACGCCGCCACCCGCGCGCGGATGCAGGGCTACGAGGGCGAGGCGTGCGGCGAATGCGGCAACTACACGCTGGTGCGCAACGGCACCTGCATGAAATGCAACACCTGCGGGGCGACCTCCGGGTGCAGCTGATACCCGCGACAGCGGGTTTCCGGGGCGCGGCGGTGCCCGTCCCGTCCGGCGTTCAGGCGACAGGCGAGAAATCCGAGCGGTGAATACAAGCCTGGACTGCGAAACTCACGGGGGGCCTTCGGGTCCCCCTTTTTCCTGCCGGCTCAGTCCCAAAGCTCCTGCAGCGGCCTGCGCAGCGCATGGCGCACCTGCGCGATCTCGCCTTCCGACACCCGACGCTCCAGCAGGTCGAAGACGGCCATGACCGCGCGCTCGGTGTCGTCGAGCGGCGTCTTGTCGAAATGCGCCTCGATCCGGGCCAGGAAATCGGACTTGTTGCGCGGCTTGACCGGCGTTCCCGACGGATCCCACCCGTCGTAGTAGACCCCGCGCACCAGCACGGGAAGCTGCGCGGCGAGCTGCGCCGCCTCGTCGATGGTCAGGAAATCGCGAAGCGCGTGAAGCGTGCTGCGCAAGAGCAGGTAGGCGCGGCCATTTTCGCGCCAGCCGAGATCGTGGCAAAGGGCGTTCAGCCACTCGGCGAACACCTGCGGCGCGGTGTCGATCGTGGCAAGTCCGGTCGTGGTCATGGTGGGCTCCCTCAGGCGCGATCAGGGCCGAAGGCTAGACCCGCCCGGCGGGCCCCGCATTGATCGCGGGCAACGGTGGGCCCTGCCGGTAGGGCTCTCGGACGTCCGCTGCGCCGCGCTCAGTAGAGGATGTATTGCATCCCGGCGGGCGCGCAGCCGATGCCGCCGAAACCGGCCGCGCGCAACAGGAGGCTCGGCAGGTTCGCCGCGACGAGGGTCGCGCGGGCGTGACGCCAGGCCGACCGGACGCTCGCCCTCGGGCCCTTTCCGCCGCGCCCGATCTCCCCCGAGACGACTTCCGCGAAGGCCTTGGCACAGGTGACCGCCAGAACCGAGCCGAACAGCCCCGCGGCCATCGCGAAGGGGGCCTTTTCGGTAAGATCGGGGGCGACGGCACTCGCGTGGCGGCTCATCGTGCCATGAGATGGTCTGCGACGGCCTGGTAGGCGGGCAGCGATGTCGGATCGATGAACCCGTTCTGCGCTTGCGGAAAGGACGCGAAGCGGACGAGCACCATCTCCGCCCTCGGGTCGACATAGATCGTCTGACCGTGCACGCCGCGTGCGGCGAAGGCCCCGTTCTCGTTGTGAAAGACCCACCACTGGCTGGTGTAGCTGCCGTTCGGAATCGTCGGGAAACCCCGGAATCTGGCCGGGTCGCCGCCGGCGCGGATATTCGTCACCACCTCGGCCGGGAACAGACGCGCGCCGAAGATCTCGCCCTCGTTCAACATCAGAAGGCCCAGCCGCCCGAGGTCGCGCAGACCGGCGGTGAGCCCGCCGCCGGCGAAGGGCACGCCCTTGCCGTCCACCGTCTGATAGGCGTCCTGCTCGGCGCCCATCGGCCGCCAGAGCCGCTCCGACGCGAGCTCGGTCACGGACTTGTCCGAGACGCGGCTGATGATCCAGCCGAGCATGTCGGAGTTGATCGTCTTGTAATGGAAGGCGTCGCCGTGCGCGCCCTCGGGCTTCACCTGCTGGAGGTATTCCCAGTAGCCGTCAGGCCCTTCGGAGCCCTCGGGTTTCGGCAGGGGGCTCGCAGCGGCGGAATAGCGCCAGATGTCGGCGTTCGGATCGGAATAATCCTCCGAATATTGCACGCCCGTCGTCATGTCCATGACCTGGCGGACCGTCGCCGTCGCGAAGGCGCTTTCGCCGATCTCGGGGATGATGTCGCGCACGAGCGCCGTGTCGTCCAGCGCACCCTCGACGACCATGATCTCGGCCAGCAACCCGGTGACTGATTTCGTCATGGACATGGCCGCGTGCTTGCCGTCCTCCTCGAGGCAGCCGAAGTAGCGTTCGTAGACGACGCGGCCCTCGTGGATGATGAGCATCCCGTCGGTGTAGTTGGCGTAGAGCGAGTCTACCCACGTCATCTCTTCGTCGCTGTCCATCGGCAGGAAGGTCAGCGCGTCGATCTCCGCGCGCATCGCGGCGAATTCATGCGGCGGCGGGTAGTCGAGCGGCTTCGGTGCGCCGAGGCCGCGGCTGATCTGCTCGGTGGGAAGGAATTCACGGAGGTGGCAGACCGACCAGCGCAGCTTCGGAAAGCTGAAATAGTTGGAATCCGGCTGCGTGATCAGCTTGTCGGGCGGGGGCGGGAAGCCCTGCATCCATCCCATGACCCGCGGATCGGATCGGCGCGCGTCGAGCGTCTCCTGGGCCGGGGCCGCCGTCGCGGCGAGGCCCGCCGCGACGACGAGAGCCCCCGCGGCGTACCGGGATATGTTGATCTGGTTCGGCATTCCTAGCTCCCCCGTGACTGGCTTGGCGACGACAGTTTGCTTCGATTTCAGAAGATCGTGAAGCCGCCGTCGGTGTTGTAGGTCGCCCCGGTGATGTTCGACGCCTCCGGCGAAAGCAGGAAGAGCATGATCGCCACCTGCTCGGCCGGGGTGGAGCCGGTGCCGTTCTGGTCGCTCGGTTGCAACAGGCTGTTGATCTTGGCCAGCGAGATGCCGGTATCCTTGTAGCCCGACGCCAGCCGCTGCCGGATGATCTCGAAGGCGCGTTCGAACATCGGGGTGATCGTGGTGCCCATCCCGACCGAGTTCACGCGGATGCCGAAGGGCGCGTAGTCGATGGCCGCGTTCTTGGTCAGGCCCTGCATGGCGTGCTTCGACGCGACGTAGGGCGGCGTGCCGCCGAAGCCCCGGATGCCGGCCACCGAGGCAACGTTGACGATCGAGCCGCCGGTGCCCTGCTCCATCATCTGCCGCAGTTGGTAGCGCAGGCAGTAGAAGGTGCCGGTGACGTTCACGTCCATCACGCGCCGCCAGTATTCGTTGCCGGCCTCGTGGATGCGCGCCATCAGCCGGTCGCGCTGGTTGACGTAGTCGATGGGCTCGTCGGGGTGCAGCGCATCCATGACGCCCGCGTTGTTGATGGCGGCGTCGAGGCTGCCGTAGCCGGACACGCAGACCCGCACCATCTCCTCGCAGACCGCCTCGTCGGTGATGTCGCCGCCGACGAGGGTCGCGGTCAGCCCCTCGTCGCGGATCGACTGGATGGTCTCGGCGCCGAACTCCTCGAGGATGTCGTTGCCGACGACGTTCGCGCCTTCGCGCGCGAGGCGGCGGGCGGCGTCGGCGCCCATGCCGCGCGCCGCGCCCGTGACGATGACGGTCTTGCCCGCGAAGCGGTCGGGCATGAAGTAATCCTCCGGCACGCGGGCGAGGTTCATGCGGCCGGGCACCTCCGGATCCTGCGGATCCCAGGGTTAGGCCCAGTCCTTCGTTCAGTTGCTGCGCCTCGGCCCGGCTCAGCGTGAGGCCGCCGGCGCCGCCCGCCGCGGCGAGGCCGAGGGATTTCAGCAGGTTTCTGCGGTGCATGACAGTCTCCGGGAGTTGCGGCGCGCATGGCGCCTGGTGGATCAGAAGGAGTGGCGGACGAACAGCATGACGCTCGTCCAGGATTTCGCCGTGCTGCCCAGCGCCCGCTTGGTGGCCTCGCCGGGCACGGTGTGCGCGATGTGCCGTGCACGTATATGTTGCGGCTCACGAACCACTTGGCGGTCGCGTTCGCTTCGAAGCCGTATTCCGTGCCGTCGAGGAAGCTGAGCGCGGGGTTGCCGCCGATATAGGTCTCGCTGTCGGCGTAGAAGGCCCAGAGCTGCGGTACGATCTCGACCTTCGGGCTGGGGCGAAAGCGCACCTGGATGCGGTGGGCGATCACGTTGCTGTCCTGGACGACCTTGAAGTGGTTGGCGCCCTGCACCCATTGTTCCCCCGTGCCGCCCGAGAGCATCGGGTCCCACCGCTCGTAGGTGGCGGTGTCGGGGTCGTCCCCGGAGAAGCGCGCGAACCGGTAGCTCACGCTGGGCGACCATGCCGCCTGCGGCCAGCTGTAGCCGATTTCCGCCCAACCCGCGCGCGCGTCCATGTCGAAGTTGCGGTTGCGCTGCACCGCGTATTCCGCGCCGAAGAAGGGGCCCGCCTCGGTCGCGGCATTGGGCCGGAAGGTGAAGCGCGCGTCGTAGACCTGCAGCCCTTCGCGGGTGCCGACGGGCGCGCCGAGCGGCCCGAAGTAGCTGGAGTTCGACTCGGGCACCGTCAGGTAGCTGAGGCCGAGATCCAGCCCGTCTTGCGGGCGCAGCTCCAGGTTCGCGCCGAGGTAGCGCGTCTCGTTGTCGATCACGCGCAGCTCGTCGGGGTCGAGATAGAAGAACTCGCGTTTGGCCTCGTTGTAGTGGAACTGCGCGAGGGCGAGCATGTCCGCCGCCCCAGCGCGCGTTGGCCTGGAGCGCGGCGCGCTCCTCGCCGTTGGAGGCGGTGTTGGCGATCAGTAAGCCGTTCGCCAGCGTGAAGCGCTGCCGCCCGGCCGACAGGTTGTAGGAAAACCGGTTGCCCGCCGCGTCGGTGCGCCCGCCGATGATGCCGACATAGGCCTCCTCGACCCGCGCGTTCACGCCCGGGTCGCGGCTCGGGTTCGCGATGCGGATGCGCACGGCCTCGATCGTCTGGTTGACATAGGGATCCGCCGTCGAGACGTCCTGCGCCAGGGCGGGGGTGGACAAGGCGGCGGGACCCAGCGCCGCGGCGGTCGCAGCGCAGAGGAAAAGCGCTGTCGCAAAAGACCGCATCCGATTCTCCACCTTTGGCGCAGCCAGTGTGTAGTGGAGGTCGCTTACCCTGCGTCAGACAGTGCCCATTCTGACCATGGCCGGGGACGTGCATGCTGCCAGCGAAGATCACGCGCGACTGGGTCGAGGAACGGCTCGACACGCTTCACCCCAAGCACGTCGCGGCCTTCGTGCGGCTGCTCACGGAGCTCCGCGCGCTCTTCGGCGGCGATCTCGACGCGATGCTGGTGCTCGCCGCCGTCGCCGCGGATTTGGAACGGGACGAATGGCGCAATACGCTGCTCGACACCGCCGAGGGGCGGGGCACCCACACCCCCGGCGAACGCGCTGTTGATCGTGCTGTCCATGGGCATCCCCCACGAAACCGTGCGCCGGAAGCTCGCCAGGCTCAAGGAGATGAAGGTCGCGCAGAAGGACGCGCGGGGCCACTGGAGCGCCACGCCGCACGCTTCGGAGATCCTGCGCCCCGGCACCTTGGTCAGCATGACCTATATCAAGAAGATCCTGAACGCGGCGCTCGAAGCCGAGCGCGCGCAGCGACAGGCGAAAGCCCGGAAGTCGGGCGCGGGCTGACCGGGCCCGTCACGGGCCCGGCCGCCGCCCTTACCCGGTCAGGCGCCGAGCGCCTTGTCGAGGTTCTGGTCCACCTTCTCGAGGAAGCCCATCGTGGTGAGCCAGCCCTGGTCGGGCCCGACGAGCAGGGCGAGGTCCTTGGTCATGTGGCCCGCCTCCACCGTCTCGATCACCACGCGTTCCAGCGTTTCGGCGAAGTGGCGCAGCTCCTCGTTGCCGTCGAGCTTGGCGCGGTGCTTGAGCCCGCCGGTCCAGGCGAAGATCGAGGCGATGGAGTTCGTGGAGGTCTCCTCGCCCTTCTGGTGCTGGCGGTAATGGCGGGTCACCGTGCCGTGGGCGGCCTCGGCCTCCACGATCTTGCCATCCGGCGTCATCAGCTGCGAGGTCATCAGCCCGAGCGAGCCGAAGCCCTGCGCCACCGTGTCGGACTGCACGTCGCCGTCGTAGTTCTTGCAGGCCCAGACGAAGCCGCCGTTCCACTTCATGGCGCAGGCGACCATGTCGTCGATCAGGCGATGCTCGTAGGTGATGCCCTTTTCCTTGAACTTCGCCTCGAACTCCTGCTCGAAGACCTCCTGGAAGAGGTCCTTGAAGCGGCCGTCATAGGCCTTGAGGATGGTGTTCTTGGTGGACATGTAGAGCGGCCAGCCCATGTCGAGCGCGTAGTTCATCGAGGCGCGCGCGAAGTCGCGGATCGAGTCGTCGAGGTTGTACATCGCCATCGCCACGCCGGCGCCGGGCGACTGGTAGACCTCGCGCTCGATCACCTCGCCGTCCTCGCCCTCGAAGCGGATCGTGAGCTTGCCGGGACCGGGCATCCGGAAATCGGTGGCGCGGTACTGGTCGCCGAAGGCGTGGCGGCCGATCACGATGGGCTGGGTCCAGCCCGGCACCAGGCGGGGGACGTTGCGGCAGATGATGGGCGCGCGGAACACCACCCCGCCCAGGATGTTGCGGATCGTGCCGTTGGGGCTGCGCCACATCTTCTTGAGGCCGAACTCCTCCACCCGGGCCTCGTCGGGGGTGATGGTGGCGCATTTCACGCCGACGCCGATCTCCTTGATCTTCTCGGCGGCGTCGACGGTGATCTGGTCCTCGGTGCGGTCGCGCTCCTCGATGCCGAGATCGTAGTAGAGCAGATCGATATCGAGGTAGGGCAGGATCAGCTTCTTCTTGATGAAATCCCAGATGATGCGGGTCATCTCGTCGCCGTCGAGCTCCACGACGGGGTTGTCCACCTTGATCTTGGCCATGTGTCCCTCCTTCCGGGTGCCGAGTCGTTTGCCCGCCTCTTAGCGCATCGGCCGTGCGCTGGCCAGACAGTATGCCAGTGTATACATGCGTGGCGTCCGCCGTCAGGCGCACATGCGCGCCTCGAGCGTCCGGATCCGGACCATGAGCCCCAGCGCGACCGACGCCATGACGAAAATCCCCGCCGCGATCGGCAACGGCGTGCCGTCGAAAAGTAGCCCCGTGGGCACCGCCAGCGTCACCGCGACCACGGTCGCCACGGCGCCGATCACGCTCGACGCGACGCCCGCGATATGGCCGAGCGGTTCCATGGCGAGCGCGTTGACGTTGCCGAGGGTCAGCGCGGTCTGCACCAGGATCGACGCCTGCCAGATCACGAACGCGCCGAAGAACACGGGCTCCGCCGGCGGAAAGAGACCGAGCAGGATCATCGCGCCCGACAGCACCACCTGCGCGGCAAGCGCCCCGGTGATGAGCCTGCGCATCCCCAGCCGCATCACCGCCGCCGCGTTGGCGAGGTTCGCGCCGGCGGCCACGACGGCGATCGCGGCGAACCAGTAGGGAAAGCTGTCGGCCCGGCCGAAGGTCAGGTCGTAGACTTGCTGCACCGTCGAGAGCATCGTGAAGAGCATCCCGAAGCAGAGCCCCTGCACGAGGATCGCGAGACGGACACGGGGGTTGCCCGCGATCTCCGAGAGCGCCCGCGCGAAGCTTTCGCGCCGGAAGGGCAGGCGCCGGTCGCGCGGCAGCGTCTCGCGCAGCCGCAGAAGCATCCACAGCGACGAAACGGCGGCGAACGCGATGAAGGCCGCGAAGATCTCGCGCCAGCCCGCGACCGCGATGATCCCGGCCCCGAGAAGCGGCGCGAGCGCGGGCACGACGGCGAAGACCATCAGCACGAAGCTCATCGTTCGCGCCATGCGTTCGCCGGAGTAGAGGTCTCGGATGATGGCGAGCGTGACCACGCGCGGCCCGGCCGCGCCGAGCCCCTGCACGAGCCGCGCGGCCAGAAGCAGCTCGATCGTGGGCGCGGCCCAGGCCAGCGCGGCGCCCACGATGTAGAGCCCGGCGCCGGCCAGGATCACCGGCTTGCGCCCGTAGCTGTCGGACAGCGGGCCGGTCACGAAGGTGCCCAGCCCCATGCCCAGAACGAAGGCGGTGACGACGAGCTGGGCGAGGTTCGGCGCCTCAGGGCTGAGCGTGGCGGCGATCTCGGGCATGGCCGGCAGCATCGCGTCGACGGAAAAGGCGACGGTGGCGAAAATCATCGCCATCAGCGCGATGAACTCGACAGGGTGCAGGCGGCTCGGCGGCATGGCGATGGCCGCTAGCATGGCGTGCGAGAGGCCGCCAGCCGCCATGGCGCGGCTCAACGCCGCAATGCGCCTCAGTCCTCCTTGTCGGGGGCGCGGGGCGGCGGGGCATCGGGGCCACGGGCGGGGCTGTCGGCCGGCGGGGCGCTCGACAGGTTCGCGGTGTCGCGCTCGTCCTCCGCCAGGTGCTGCTTGCCGTCCCGGCGCGCATGGTGGTCGTGATGGTCGAGCCGCGCGACCAGCCATTCGGCGTTGCGGTGGCGCATGTCCAGCGCGTAGCTGCCGATGCGCTGGATCGCGACGGCGAAGATGCCCAGCCCCACGAAGATGAAGACCGTGGTGGCGATCTTGCCCAGGACGGTCTGCGGCACCAGCGACCCGTAGCCCACGGGCGACAGCGTCACCACGGTGAAGAAGTAGCTGTCGACCCAGCTCCACCCCTCGACGTAGCGAAAGACGACCGTGCCCGCGGCGATCACCGCGGCCAGCGTCAGAAGCAGCGTGAAGAGACTTCCGGCCCTCAACCTTCCCGCGCCCCTTCGGCTCCCAGCTCCGCGATCACCCGCGCCCAGAGCTCGGGCGGCTGCGCGCCCGGGACGGCGTGCTGACCGCCGACGATGAAGGTCGGAACGCCGGTCACGCCCATCTCGCGCGCGGCGCGCTCGCGGGCGCGCGTTTCCTCGACATCGGCGCCGGACTCCAGCAGCCGGTGCACCACGGAGGCGTCCATCTCGATCCGGTCGGCGATATCGGCCAGGGTCTCCCGGTCGCCGATGTCCCGGCCTTCCTTGAAATAGGCGGCGAAGAGGGCCGAGACGGCCGCCGTCTGCCGGCCCTCGATCCCCGCCCAATGGATCAGCCGGTGCGCGTCGAGCGTGTTGGGCTGGCGCCGGATCGCGCCGAGATCGAGCGCGAGGCCAGCGGCTTCCGCCGCATCGGCGACCTCGGCGTAAACCTTGGCGGCGCCCTCCTCGCCACCGAACTTGGCCCGCAGGTAGTCGCGCCGGTCCATCCCCTCGGCCGGCATGTCGGGATTGAGCTGGAAGGGGTGCCATTCCACCGTGAAGGGGTGGTCGGGCGCGGCCTCGAGCGCACGGTCGAGCTGCACCTTGCCGATATAGCACCAGGGGCAGACGGGATCTGAAATGATGTCAAGCTTGACCATCGGATGTCCTCCATTCGGCGCGTAGCGCCTTGCGGCTCAGCTTGCCGTTCGGTCCGGTCGGAAGATCGGTCCGGCGGACATAGAGCCGGGGTTGTTTCCAGCGCGCAAGGCGCTCGGCGGCGAAGGCCGAAAAGGCTTTTTCGTCAATCGGATCGCGCGCAGTGTAAAAGCAGGCGATGACCCGCACCTGGTCCTTGAGCGCGACATCCGTGACGGCGAGCGCATCGACGCCGGGGAAGGCGGCGAGCGCGGCCTCGACCTCCTGCGGGGCCACGCGCACCCCGCCCGCGTTCATCAGGTCGTCGGCCCGGCCGTGACAGGTGATGGAGCCGTCCGCGCCCATGACGCCCAGATCGCCGGTCAGGAACCACTCGCCGGAAAACCGCGCCTCCGTCTCGGCCTTGGCGCCCAGGTAGCCGAGCATGAGCCCCGGATCGCGGCGCGAGACGGCGATGGTGCCCGTCTCGCCCATCGCCACGGGCGCCGCGTCGGGCCCGAGGATGGCGACCCGGCGCCCCGGCTGAGGCCGTCCCAGCGTGCCGGGAGGCGCAGGCACGCCCGGCGCCCCCGAGATGAAGGTGGAGCATTCCGACATCCCGAACGCCTCGTGCACGGCGGTGCCGGTGGCGGCCTCCCATGCGGTGCGGGTCGCCGCGGTCAGTTTCTCGCCGGCCGACAGTCCGTGACGCAATCGCGGCGCGGGTGCGTCCTCCGGCCAATGCTTCAGAAGTTTCCTGTAAACCCCCGGAGATGCAGCGAAGATCGTCGCGTCATGGCGGCGGATCAGGAGCGGCAGCGCCTCGGGCGCCGTGCCCGCCTCGGGGATGAGGGCGGCGGCGCCCGCGGCCCAGGGATCGAGGAGCCCGGTGCCCAGCGTGTAGGTCCAGTTGAAGGCGCCCGCGTGCAGCAACCGGTCGCGCGGCGTGAGCCCGTACCAGCCCTCGCGCATCATGCCGCGCGCCCAGACGGCGCGATGGGCGTGCATCACCGCCCGCGGCGCGCCCGAGGTGCCCGAGGTGAAAACGATGTAGGCAAGCCGCTCCGGGTCTCCCTTGACCGGCGCAGCCTCGGGCCGCGCGCGCATGGCGCGGAGCGCCTCGAGGCCGATCCGGCGCGGTCCGTCCTCGGGGCAGGGCAGAGCGGGGTCGGCGAGCATCGCGGCGGGCCCGACCGTCCGGGCGATGCGCGCCACCTCGCCCGCCGTCAGCGCGGCCGAGACCGGCACCGGGACGATCCCCACCGCCACCGCGCCCAGGAAGGCGAGCGGGAAATCCACGGTGTTGGAGAGCCGGAGGAGAACCCTGTCGCCGGGGGCGAGCCCCGCCTCCAGCAGCCCCGTCCCGGTGCCGAGCGCCGCCGCGCGGAGCCGCGCGAAGCTCCAGCGTTCGGCGCGCGACGCCCCCAGCACCGCGAGCGCGATCTTGTCGGGCGCCGCCAGCCCGCCCGCGAGCACATGGTCCGCCAGGTTGAAGGGCGCGGGACACGCGGGCCAGGGCCCCTGATCGCAAAGCGAAAGCATCCCTCATTGGGTAAGCGCGGCCCGGTCCGGTTGCAAGCATCCGGGCGCGGCCCTATAGAGCGTCCATGCCGCCGTCCGACCCCCGCGCGCTGATCCGGATCGCCCGCGAGCGCGGGGCCGAGGACGTGCCCGAACCGCTCGACCTCGGCCGGCGCGTGCGGGAGCTCAGGACCGCGCAGGGATGGACGCTCGAGCAGGCGGCGCGGCAGGCGGGGCTCGCCCGCTCCACCCTCTCGAAGATCGAGAACGGGCAGATGTCGCCCACCTACGACGCGCTCAAGAAGCTGGCCACCGGGCTCCGGATTTCCGTGCCGCAGCTCTTCACGCCGCCGCGGCACGACCAGGTGACGGGACGCATGGCGCTCACGCGGGCGGGCGAGGGGCAGGCGCAGGCCACCACGACCTACGAGCACGAGCTTCTCGCCGAGCCGCTGCGGAACAAGGCGATGCTGCCCTACCGCGCGCGCATCCGGGCGCGCGCGATGGAAGAGTTCGATGGCTGGGTGCGCCACGACGGGGAAGAGTTCCTCTACGTGCTGACCGGCGTCATCCGGCTTTACACCGAGTTCTACGAACCGGTGGAGATGCGCCGCGGCGACAGCGCCTATTACGACGCGGCCATGGGGCACAACGTGGTGTCGACAAGCCCCGAGGACGCGACCATCCTGTGGGTCACGTCGCTTGGTTGAGTGTCGCGTCAGCGGGTCACCGCATCCAGCCCTCGACGGTGCGCGCCGCGCCCGAGATGTCCTGCCCGACTCCGTCGATCGTGCCGCATCCCGCAAGCGCCGCGCAAAGGGCGGCCAGGGCGATCAGTCGTGTCATCACTCCACCTCTTCGTACCACCAGACATCGGGCAGGAAGCCCGCCCAGTCCCCGTAGATCGGCAGCGTTTCGGGGTAATGCAGGTCGCTCGCGTGGGCGATCCGGCTCACGTTCCACTGGTAGAGCGGGATCACGTAACGCCCGGCCGTCAGGATCCGGTCGAGCGCGCGGGTCGCCGCGAGGAATTCCTCGCGGCTCCCGGCGTTCAGAAGCCGTTCGATCGTGGCCTCCGCGGCCGGCGAGCGCATTCCCATCCAGTTCCGGGACCCGGGCGTGTCGGCGGCCTCGGACGACCAGTAGAGCCGCTGTTCGGTCCCGGGCGAGAGCGACAGGCCCACGCGGTAGGGCGTCATGTCGAAGTCGAAGCCGGTCGTGCGCTGGGTATACTGCGCGTCGTCCACGGCGACGATGTCCACCGCGATGCCCAGACGCTCGAGCGCGCGGGCGTAGATGTCCATGATCGACTGATGCTCCTGGCCGCCCTGGCGCAGCAGCGCCTCGAAGCGAAAGGGATCTCCGTCCGCGTTGCGGCGGACCCCGTCGCCGCCCACCGTCCATCCCGCCTCGTCGAGCAGCGCCCCGGCGCGGCGCAGCCCCGACCGGTTGCGCGCCGTGCCGTCCGAGACGGGCAGGGCGTAGCCCTCGATCGTGCCGGGCGGAAGCGCGCCGGCGAAGGGCGCGAGATAGTCGCGCACGAGCCCCTCGGCCGGGCCCGGGCGCATGGCAAGCTCGGAGTTCGAGAAATAGGAGGTGATCCGGGGCTGGCGCCCGCCGGTCATCGTGTCGTTGATCGCCTCGAAGTTGAAGGCGGTGATCAGCGCCTCGCGCACGCGCCAGTCCGCGAAGATCTCGCGCCGGGTGTTCATAACGAAACCGGTCATGCCCGAGGGGCGTTCGTGCGGGATGACGGATTTCACCACATCGCCGCGCCGGACGGCGGGAAAGTCGTATTGCGCCTCCCACGTCTCGGCGTTGAACTCCCGGTGGACGTTCAGCAGCCCCGACTTGAACGCCTCGAAAAGGGCGGTGTCGTCGCCGAAATACTCCAGCCGGATGGTGTCCAGATTGTCGGTGCCGCGGCGGAAGGGCAGGTCGCGGCCCCAGTAGTCGGGATCGCGCGACAGCACGACGTAGCGGCCCGGCTCGAAATCGGTGACCCGATAAGGCGCGGTGCCGAGGGGGATCTCGTCCAGTCGCGCCGCGGCGAAATCGCTGCCGTCCCATTGCGCCTTCTTCAGGATCGGGCGCAGACCGGCGAGCAGGGCGAGTTCCGGGTTGTCGGCGGTGAAGGTGAAGCGCACGGTGCGCGACCCCGTCGCCTCGGCCCGGGCCACCTGGCTCCAGAATCCGTGGTAGCGCGGGTGCCCCTCCGTCCCGAGCGTTTCGTAGGACCAGAGCACATCCTCCACCGTGACGGGGCTTCCATCGGAGAATCGCGCCTCGGGCCGAAGCGTGAATTCCACCCAGCCCCGGTCCGGTCCGACCTCGACCGATTCGGCGAGCAACCCGTAAAGGGAGAACGGCTCGTCCCAGTTTCGCCCCATGAGGGACTCGTAGGCCAGGAAGCGCAGCTGCCAGGGCGCGGTGCCCTTCAGCGTGAACGGATTGAGCGTGTCGAACCCCCCGGTCTCTCCGAACGCGATGCGCCCCCCCTTGGGCGCGTCGGGGTTGGCGTAGGGCAGCGACACAAAATCGGGTGGGAGCGCGGGCTCTCCATACATAGCTATGCCATGGGTCGGCTCGGCCGCGGCCCCACCGATCCCGGCTGCGACCGCGACGACGGCCGCGCAGTACCTCAGTGCCCGGAAAGAATTCGGGTCCATTTCGTGGACAATCCTGCTCTGCCCTTGTTTTCTTGGCGCCAAAGGTAGCCGGGCTTCGATGGGTTTTCAAACTTTTAGCTTGGACGCCGGCGCGAAATTGAATATACAGAGGGCACTGCTCGATAGGTTTCTTGCCTGTATGAAACCTGCCTCAATAACTGAACGCCGGCCTCGTGCCGGCGTTTTTTTTTGTGCGTCCGTCATGTCCCGCCCTGCGCCGCGGGCCCTTGTATCCGGGGCGCCGCGTGGCATGCTGCGCGCGCAAAACCACACGGAGGGCATTGGGATGTCGCTGAACGGAAAGACGGCGATCGTGACGGGCTCGACCTCGGGAATCGGCCTCGGCGTCGCGCGGGAACTCGCCCGCGCCGGCGCCTCGGTGATTCTCAACTCCTTCACCGACCGGGAGGAGGATCACGACCTCGCACGCGAGATCGGCGAGGAGTTCGGCGTGACGGCGCGCTACGTCAGCGCCGACATGGCCAAGCCCGACCAGTGCCGGGGCTTGGTCGAGACGGCGGGCGCCTGCGACATCCTGGTGAACAACGCCGGCATCCAGCACGTCGCCGCCATCGAGGAGTTTCCGGTGGAGAAGTGGGACGCGATCATCGCGATCAATCTCAGCTCGACGTTCCACACGACCGCCGCGGCGCTGCCCCTGATGCGCAAGGCCGGCTGGGGGCGCATCATCAATATCGCCAGCGCCCACGGGCTGACGGCCTCGCCCTACAAGGGCGCCTATGTCGCGGCCAAGCACGGGATGGTGGGCTTTACCAAGGTCACCGCACTCGAGACCGCGCGCGAGCCGATCACGGCCAACGCGATCTGCCCCGGCTACGTGCTCACCCCCCTCGTCGAGGACCAGATCCCCGACACCATGAAGGAATACGACATGAGCCGGGAGGAGGTGATCGAGCAGGTGATGCTCGAGCGGCAGCCCTCGAAGGAATTCGCCACCGTGGAAGAGCTGGGCGGCACGGCCGTCTTCCTGTGTTCGGACGCCGCGGCGCAGATCACGGGCACCACGATCAGCGTGGACGGGGGCTGGACGGCGCTCTGAAACGGTCCATCTGGCCGGAGACCGAGGACGACGAGGACAGAGGCGGGACGGGCAATGCGCCACGCCCGCCGGCGGGGCATGGCAGGCGATATCAAACGGATCAACCTCGCGCTTCAGGGCGGCGGCGCGCATGGCGCCTTCACCTGGGGTGTGCTCGATCGGCTTCTCGAAGAACGGGACATCGAGATCGCGGGCATCTCGGGCACCTCGGCGGGCGCGCTCAACGGGGCCGCGCTGAAATCCGGGCTGCTGGAGGGCGGGCGCGAGGGCGCAAAGGACATGCTTGCCTGGCTCTGGGGCCGGCTCGGCGCGGTCAGCGACTTCCGCATGCCGGCCTGGATGCAGGGCTTCCTGCCGGATGCCGGGGTCTCCGCCCGGCTCATGGCGAACTCGCTGCCCTTCTCGGCGCTCGAAAGCTGGTCGCGCGTGATCTCTCCCTACGCGTTGGGGCCCTTCTACGCCAACCCGTTGCGGTCGATCGTGGAGAAATTCGACTACGAGGAGGTCTGCGCCCAAAGCGGCCCGCAGCTGTGCGTCTGCGCGACGAATGTGCGGACGGGCAAGGTGCGGGTCTTCACCGGCGACGGGATCTCGACCGAGTCGATCCTCGCCTCGGCCTGCCTGCCGACGCTCTTTCAGGCGGTCGAGGTCGTCGACCCGGAAACGGGAGAGCCAGAACATTTCTGGGATGGCGGCTATACCGGCAACCCGGCGCTTTTCCCGCTCTTCGACCCGGCCCTGCCGGACGACGTCGTGGGCATCAACATCAACCCGCTCAACCGCGACACGATCCCGCGCTCGGCGCAGGAGATCCAGAACCGGATCAACGAGATCAGCTTCAACTCCTCGCTTCTGAGGGAACTGCGCGCCATCGCCTTCGTGCAGCGCCTCATCGAGGAGGGGCGGATGCCCGAGGGCCGCATGAAGCGGGTGCTCGTGCACATGATCGCGGACGACGCGCTGATGAACCGGCTCTCGGTGGCGACGAAGATGGTGCCGCTGCCCGCGGTCATCGCCGAGCTCAAGGCGGCGGGCCGGATCGCGGCCGACGATTTCCTGGCCCGTCACAAGGACGATCTGAACCGCCGCCAGACGGTCGAGCTCGAGAAGATGTACGGCAGCTGAGGCGCGCGCGGGACGGCCCCCGAACGGGGGGGGTACTCCGCGGCGCGGGGCGCGGGCTCCGGCGCGGTACGCGCCGGGCGCGTGGGATCCTTGGCGTGGGGGTAGACGAGGCCGGCCGAGATCACGAGCTTCGCGGCATCCTCGATCGACATGTCGAGCTCGATGACGTCTTCCTTCGGGAAGAACAGGAGGAACCCGGAGGTGGGGTTCGGCGTCGTCGGGACGAACACCGACAGAAGGTCGCCGCCCGTCTCGGCCTTCTGCGCCACCTCGCCCTTGGTGGAGGTCGAGATGAAGCCGATCGCCCAGATCCCCCGGCGCGGATACTGCACCAGGCAGGCGGTCTCGAAGCTGCGTTCGGACTGGGCGAAGATCGTCTCTGCGATCTGCTTGACGCCGGAATAGATCGAACGGACCACCGGCATCCGGTGCACGAGATGTTCGGCCCAGCGGATCAGCGCGCGCCCGATCACGCCCTTGGCGATCCAGCCCACGAAGACCGTGAAAAGCAGGAACACGACCACGCCGATGCCGCGGACGTTTATGTTGGTCTCCGGGCCGAAGATACGCTTGAAGAACTCTTCGGGCTGGTAGGCGTCGGGCACGAAGGGCAGCACGAAACTGTCGACCCAGCCGATCGCGGTCCAGATCAGCCAGACAGTCAGCCCGATCGGCGCGATCACCACGATGCCCGTGAGGAAACTGGCCCGCAAGCTGGCGAAGAAGCCCGGCTTGCGCGGCTTTGGCTGAAGCTCTTCTTCGAACGGCGTCTTCATCGCTGTGACCCGGCTGCGCGCATGCAACGCGAAGCTAGGCACTTTCGCCGTTGCGGACAATGCCGGGCGGGGCAGTGGGGAACCATTTCAGACCATCCCGGTCAATTCCCGGGCGATCCGGGCGCCCAGGCGTGCGTTGTTCAGCACGAGCGCGGCGTTGGCTTCGAGCGTGCGCCCGTCGGTCAGCTCGAGCAGGCGGGCGAGCAGGGCAGGGGTCACCGCCTTGCCGGTCACCCCGCGCGCCGCGATCTCGGCGGCCGCCCGGGCGATGAGGGGCGCGATCTCCTCGGCGGGGATTTCCGCCTCATCCGGCACCGGGTTGGCCACGAGCTGCCCGCCGGCGAGGCCGAGCGCGGCGCGGGTCCGATGCGCGCGGGCGATCGCGGCGGGATCGTCCATGCGCAGCGGCGCGGAGAGGCCCGACCGGCGCGACCAGAAGGCCGGAAACTCGTCCTGGCCCACGGCGATCACCGGCACGCCCAGGGTTTCGAGCACCTCCAGCGTGGTCGGCAGATCGAGGATCGCCTTCGCGCCGGCGGCCACGACGGTCACCGGGGTTTGCGCCAGTTCCTGCAGGTCGGCGGAAATGTCGAGGCTGCTCTCCCACCCCCGGTGGACGCCGCCGATGCCCCCCGTGGCGAAGACGGCGATGCCCGCCCGGGCCGCGGCGATCATGGTGGCCGCGACCGTCGTCGCGCCGGTGCCGCCGGTGGCCATGCAGGCCGCAAGATCGGCGCGCGAGAGCTTGGCCACCCCCTCCGACCGGGCGAGCCGGGCAAGCTCTGCGTCCGACAGCCCGACCCTGAGCCGGCCGTCCAGCACGGCGACGGTTGCGGGCACCGCGCCTTCCGCGCGCACCGTAGCCTCGACCTCGCGCGCGAGGGAGAGGTTGCGCGGACGCGGCAGCCCGTGGGTCACGATCGTGCTTTCGAGCGCGACGACCGGGCGGCGGGTCTCGAGCGCCGCGGCCACCTCGGGGGCGATGTCGGGATGTCTCACAGCGGTGTCTCCCCGGCGACGTGAAGGGCGGCCGCCCCGAGCGCCCGGTCCAGCGCCGCCGCGTCGTCCGCGCCCGCGCGTTCGGCCGCGATATGCGCGGCCATGAAGGCGTCCCCCGCCCCGGTGACGCGGGTGACCATCACCGCGGGCGGGGATGCGACGACGACCGCCTCCGCCGACGCGGCGCAGGCGGGCCGCGCCCCGTCGGTCACGACGACGCGCCGCGCGCCGCGCGCGACCAGCCGCAGCGCGGCCTCTTCGGCCGATGCGAAGGCGCGTCCGTCCAGGATCTCCGCCTCGCTCCGGTTGAGGTAAAGCGCCGCGCCGCCATGGGACAGGAAGGGCAGGAGGCGCTCGGCCTTGCCGGGCGAGGCGGGCGCCACGCGAAGATCGGCCGCGGCGAAGGCGGGATCGGTGGCGATGCGTTCCAGAAGCGCCTGCGTCAGGTTGCCGTCGATTGCCACCATGCCGGACCAGGGCGCCTCTGCGCGCCCGAGGGGCCCGGCGAGAAGCGGGCGCAGGATCTTGTCGCCCGCGGCCTCGAGCGAGTGCGCATCCGCGATGGCCGCAACGAGGCCGTTCGCGCCCTCGATCGCCATGTAGCGATCGGTGGGCAGATCGTCGGAGCGGTAGACGTGCTGCGTCTCGAGGCCGAGCGCCGCGCATTCGGCGATCAGCGCGTCGCCGTCCGGATCCCGGCCCACCGCGCTCAGCAGCGCCGGGCGCAGCCCCAGCCGGGCCAGCGTCGCCGCGATGTTGAGCGCCACGCCGCCCGGCACCCGGGCGATCCGTCCGGGAAGGTCGGACCCCGGCGCCATGTGGCTTGCCGTGCGGCCGATCACGTCCCAGAGGACGGAGCCGATGCAAAGGATGTCGGGACGCGCGGCGCTCATGGCCGGTCTATTGGCCCATGGCGCATTCCCGCGCAAGCACGCGGTGGCCCCTTGCGCGACGCGCCGCGAGGGGGTATGTGCGCGGCGTCAAATCCCGCAGGCAGGGGCCGGGCGGGCAGGGGAGACATCCCTGCGCGTCCACCGGTTGGGGCAGATGCCCTGAATTGCCGCTGCCCAGGACAAACCGGAAAGGAATGAAGACATGGCTCTTCCCGAGTTCTCCATGCGTCAGCTGCTCGAGTCTGGCGTGCATTTCGGCCACCAGACCCAGCGCTGGAACCCGCGCATGGCGCCGTTCATCTACGGGGCCCGCAACGGCATCCACATCGTCGACCTGACGCAGACGGTCCCGATGCTCGACGCGGCGCTCAACGCGATCCGCGAGACGGTGGCCAAGAACGGCCGCGTGCTTTTCGTGGGCACCAAGCGCCAGGCGCAGCGCCCGATCGCCGAAGCGGCCGAAAAATGCGCCCAGTATTACATGAACCACCGCTGGCTCGGCGGCACGCTGACCAACTGGCAGACCGTCAGCCGGTCGATCCAGCGCCTGAAATCCATCGACGAGCAGGCCGAGGGTGGCTTCGAGGGCCTGACCAAGAAAGAGCGCCTCGGCATGGAGCGCGAGCAGCAGAAGCTCAACGACTCGCTTGGCGGCATCCGCGAGATGGGCGGCGTCCCCGACATGCTTTTCGTCATCGACGTGAAGAAGGAAGCGCTCGCCGTGGCCGAGGCCAACAAGCTCGGCATCCCGGTCGTCGCGGTCGTGGACACCAACTGCTCGCCCGACGGCGTGGATTACATCATCCCGGGCAACGACGACGCCGCCCGCGCCATCTCGCTCTACTGCGACCTGGTGAGCCGCGCGGCGCTTGACGGGATGTCGGCCCAGCTTGGCGCCGCGGGCGTCGACGTGGGCGCGCTCGCCGAGGCGCCGGCGGAAGAGGCGCTGGCCGAGGCCGGCGAGGACAGCGCGCCGGCAGGCCAGCAGCCCGCGGAAAGCTGAGGCGCGCGCCGCCCGCCCGCAGGGCACAGTGTCGCAAGACTGATACAGGGCGCGGGTATCGCGCCCTGAACCGGATATGAGCAAGGAGAAGCCGACATGGCAATCACCGCTTCCCAGGTGAAAGAACTGCGCGAGATGACCGGCGCGGGCATGATGGACGCCAAGAAGGCGCTGACCGAGACGGGCGGCGACATGGAGCAGGCGATCGACTGGCTGCGCACCAAGGGTCTTGCCAAGGCCGCGAAGAAGTCGGGCCGCACCGCCGCCGAAGGGCTCGTGGCCGTCAAGGTCGCCGATGGCAAGGGCGTCGCGGTGGAGGTGAACTCCGAAACCGACTTCGTCGCGAAGAACGCCGAATTCCAGGACTTCGTCGGCAAGGTGGCCGAGGCCGCGCTCGACGCGCCGGATATCGACGCGCTGGCGTCGGCCGACCTTGGCGGCAAGACCGTGGCCGAGACGCTCACGGACAAGATCGCCACCATCGGCGAGAACATGACCCTGCGGCGGATGGCCAAGGTCGAGGGCCCGGTGGTCGTGTCCTATGTCCACAACGCCGCCGCGGACGGCATGGGCAAGATCGGCGTGCTCGTGGCCCTTTCCGGCGGTGACGAGGCTTTCGGCCGCCAGGTCGCGATGCACATCGCCGCCGCGTCGCCGCAGGCGCTGAATGCCGACGAGCTCGACCCGGCGCTGGTGGAGCGCGAGCGCACCGTGCTGAGCGAGCAGGCCCGCGAATCCGGCAAGCCCGAGCAGGTGATCGAGAAGATGATCGAGGGGCGCATGAAGAAGTTCCTCGGCGAGGTGACGCTTCTCGGCCAGGCCTTCGTCATCGATCCCGACAAGACCGTCGAAGAGGCCGCGACGGATGCCGGCGCGGAGATCCTCGGCTACCTCCGCCTCGAAGTGGGCGAGGGGATCGAGAAGAAGGAAGAGGATTTCGCCGCCGAGGTCGCGAAGGCCGCGCAGGGCTGAACGCAACCGTCCATCGGATCGAGCGTCTTCAGGGTGGGTGCGGGCAGCCGCGCCCACCTTTTTTCATGCCGCGAAAAGAGCCTGCCATTCCAGCGATGTCGACAGGTGGAAGCGGCGCCGCCATCCGGCACCGCTTCCGGGTGCTGCCCCCTGAAACGGGGATGAAGCGAGGACAGCTCCCACAGGCCGTGTCCGGGCCTTTCGTGCGCCCGGTGCATCGGTAACCGATCCCCCGGCCTTCGGAGGGCGCGCCATCCCCGGTGAACGGGTGGTGGCGCGCCTCCGTCGGTGTGATCCTACCGGATCCAACTCGTCCCGAACGCCCTCACAGTGCGCCATCGGGGCGCCGCAGCATAGTCGGGAAAACCTGACCTTGCGTCGGCCGCACCGGAAAATCGCTCGGAATCAAAATCTTGCCGCTCAGGCTTCCAGCACGAACATCTGGTTCTGGAACGCGGCCTTGAGGACGGCCTGCGCGGTCGTCTCGACGTCGAGCGCCTCGCGGGCCAGACGCAGGTGCTTTTCCACGGTCGCGGGCGTCAGGCCGAGGATCTGCGCGATGTCCTGGATGGTCTTGCCGTCGCCCACCCATTCGAGGACTTCCCGCTGGCGCCGGGTCAGGCTGCGGCCGGGCGCCGTGCGGGGCAGGGTGAGGATCTTCAGATGCGCGACGTTGTTCATCACCAGGATGTCGTCGCCGTGCTCCCGCCAGATCGCATCGACCTCGGACTGCGTCATGCCGGACCGGGCCGTCAGCGCGATCGCGCCCTTGGACCGCTGCGTGATGGCCTTGAAGCTGATCGAATATCCCGCCGTGACGCCCATGGACCGGTTGAACTCGAGAACGCGGCGTTCCTGCGGGCTCAGGGCCGAGCGATCGATCATCTCGGCGAGGATCGACCAGCTGCACGCGCCTTCGTTCTCCAGCGCCCAGCGAACCATGGGCGCGTGGAAATAGAGGCCTTCGCCGACGAAGACATCCGTATAGGCGCGGGCGTGGTTGGTGAGAAGGATGAAGTCGGCCGGATCGCCAAGCGATGCGCCCGAGCGGTAATAGGTGAAACCGTAAAGCAGCCGGTCGAAGCCGTATTCGGCCATCTTGCTGCTGTGCAGCTCCCAGAGATCCTCGACGCTGGGGCTGTTCAGGATCCTGGTGAGATGCTCGCGGATCATCCGGTCGCTCCCTCGATATGCGCCGCCAGCGCGTCGAGGGCGAGCAGGTAGCCCAGCGGGCCGAACCCGGAGATCTGGCCGATCGCGACCGGCGCGATGTGCGAGCGGTGCCGGAAGCGTTCGCGCGCGTGGATGTTGGACAGATGGACCTCGACCGTGGGCAGGGCCACGGAGGCGATCGCGTCGCGCAGCGCGACGGAGGTGTGGGTATAGGCGCCGGCGTTCAGGACAATGCCGGCGCAATCGGACCGCGCGTCATGTATCGCGTCCACCAGCGCGCCTTCGTGGTTGGATTGGCGCGCGGTGAGATCGAAGCCCAGACCGGCCGCGCGCTCCGCACAGCGTGCCTCGATCTGCGGCAGGGTGTCGGCGCCGTAGATCTCGGGTTGGCGCGTGCCCAGCAGGTTGAGGTTCGGCCCGTTCAGAAGAAGAATTCTGCTCATCGAATGCAACTATCCATCATCAGTCAGCCAAAGAGAACCAGAAAACCTTGGCGATCACATGGCTTTGTTCGGGTTTCTATATTTAACATAATATATATTATGCGCCTTATCCTGATACGCCGTCAGGCGCCCCCCAGGCGCTGCCAGGCATGCACGAGGCGCGCCCCCGTCTCGTAATAGAGGCTTCGCGTCAGGGTCGCGCTTTCGCCATAGCGCGCCACCGGCGTGACCGGCAGCGCGCTTTCGTCCCCGTCGAGCAGCGCCCGCGCCGCGGCCTGCCCGAAAAGCGTGCCCGGCGCGATGCCGCGCCCGGAATAACCGAAGACGGCGAGCGCGCCCTGCGCGGGACGCAGGATGCGCGGGACGTGATCCTCGGTCACGGCGATCCAGCCCGACCAGGCGTGATCGAACGCTGCGCCCGACAGCGCGGGGAAAAGCCGGGCGAGCTTCGCGCGGGCCCAGTCGTGGTGCAGCGCCCTGCCCCCACGCTCCGGCAGCCCCATCGCGCCGAGGATCAGCCGCCCCGAGGCGTCGCGGCGGAACGAGGTCATCACGAGGCCGGTATCCCAGCATCCTTCGCCGCCGGGCAAGAGCGCGGCGCCCTCTGCCGCGCCCAGCGGCGCGGTGGCGAGCTGGAAGTAGCTGAGCCGCGCGGTCCGCGGCACGGCCATGCCGGGAAACGGCACATGGTAGGCGTTGGTGGCCACCAGTAGCCGTGGGGCGACCGCCTTGCCCGCCGCGGTCCCGACATGCCAGGCGCCTTTTTGTTTATCCAAAGACGTGACTTGCGCGTTTTCGTGAATGTGCGCGCCACGGTCTCGCGCCGCGCGTGCAAGGCCCCTGGCATAGGCCAGCGGCTGCACCGTCCCGGCGCGCGGGTCGTGCAGCGCGCCCGCCAGCCCGGACGCGCCGGTGCGCGCGGCGGTGTCCTCGGCCCCGATCAGGCGCACCGGCGCGCCTACGGCGTGCAGCTGTCCCGCGCGGCGCCGCAGCTCGGCCAGCCCGGCTGGCGCGTGGGCGCAATGCAGCGTTCCGGCGCGGACGGGCTCGCAGGCGATCCCGTGGCGCTCCGCCAGGCCGAAAACGAGCTCCGGCGCACCGGCGAGCGCCGCGTTGAGCCTTGCGCCGGCCTCCGCCCCGAGCGTGTCCATCACGTCCTGCGGCGGCAGCCAGAGGCCCGCGTTCACCAGCCCGACATTGCGGCCCGACCCGCCGTGACCGATGCGCGCTGCCTCGAGCAGCACGACACGCGCGCCCTGCCCCGCAGCCCACAACGCGGCCGCCGCGCCGGTGAAGCCGCCGCCGATGATCGCGAGATCGGCCTCGACCTCCGCCTGAAGGGGCGGCGCGTCGAGCGCCGGCTCGCCCGCGGTCTCTTCCCAGAGATTGCCCAAGGGTCCTCCCGTCCGGATGCGTGGCGCGGCGAGTGAACCCGATGATCACCGGGCGCTCAACCCCCTTCGGCGTGAACGCGGAGGTCCGGGACGCGTCGGGAAAGCCCGGCAAGCCGTTCCGGCGCGGGGAAAAATCGCACGCGCCGGATCAGCCGAGCGCGTAGCCCGCGCCGCGCACCGTGCGCAGCGGATCCGGCCCGCCATGCTGGCAGAGCGCCTTGCGCAGCCGGCCGATATGCACATCTACCGTGCGGGTGTCGACGTAGATGTCCCGCCCCCAGACCCGGTCGAGAAGCTGTTCGCGCGTCCAGACGCGGCCCGGCTTTTCCATGAAGGTCGTGAGCAGGCGGAATTCGGTCGGGCCCAGCTTCAGGGGCTTGTCGTCGCGGAAGACCTTGTGCGTCTCGGAATCGAGGAGGATGTCCTCGAAGACCAGTTGCTGGCCCACCGTGGCCGGGCGCGTGCGCCGCAACTGCGCGCGCACCCGCGCCATGAGTTCGATCACCGAATAGGGCTTGATGACATAGTCGTCCGCCCCGGTTTCCAGCCCGCGCACGCGGTCCACCTCCTCGGAGCGGGCCGACAGCATGATGACCGGTACGGCGCGCGTCTCGGGACGCGATTTCAGGCGGCGGCAGACCTCGATGCCGGAGACGTTGGGCAGCATCCAGTCCAGCACGATGATGTCGGGCGACTGCTCCTCGACGACGAGAAGCGCCTCCTCGCCATTCGCGGCCCGGGCGACGCGGAAGCCCTCGGCCTCCAGATTGTAGGACAGAACCTCGCGCTGCGCGGGTTCGTCCTCGACCACCAGCACCATCGGTTGATCGGCGTGCATGGTCTCAATCCCCGGCCTCGTCGTCGTCGACGTCGTCTCCGGGCGTGGGCGAGAATTTCGGATCGACCGAGGTGCGGTCGGCCTTGGGCCGGAGCTCTTCGGGCATCTCGCCCGTCACGAGGAAAACCACCTGCTCGGCGATTCCGGTGACGTGATCGCCCATGCGCTCGATGTTCTTGGCGATGAAATGCAGGTGCATGCAGGCGGTGATGTTGCGCGGGTCCTCCATCATGAAGGTCAGGAACTCGCGGAAAAGCGCGTTGTACATCTGATCGACGTCGCGGTCCCGGGCGATCACGTCCTCGGCGAGAGCGGCATCGCGCTGGATGTAGGCGTCGAGCGCGTCCTTGAGCATCAGTTCCACCTCGCGCGCCATGCGGCGCAGCGCCGAGGCGGCGCCGTCGATGCTGTGCATCTGCAGGAGCACGGTGGTGCGCTTGGCCATGTTTTTCGACAAATCGCCGATCCGCTCGAGGTTGCCGGCGATCTTCATCACCGACAGGATGACGCGCAGATCCACCGCGGTGGGGGCGCGCAACGCGATCAGGCGCGCGGACTCGTCGTTGATCTGTTCCTCGAGCGCGTCGATGGCGACGTCGCCTTCGCGCACCTCGTCGGCCATTTCCTCGTCCCGCGCTTCCAGCGCGTTGGCGGCGCTCATGATGGCGGCCTCGACAAGGCCGCCCATCTTCATGATCCGCGCCTGGATCGTCTCGAGATCGCGGTCAAAGACCGACGCGATGTGGGGACCTTCCAGCATGCTCATGGGGTTATCCGATCCGTCCGGTGATGTAGCTTTCGGTCCGGGGATCCTCGGGATTGGTGAAGATCTTGCCCGTCTCGCCATATTCAACGAGGTTGCCCAGGTGGAAGAAGGCCGTCTTCTGGCTCACGCGGGCGGCCTGCTGCATCGAGTGCGTGACGATGATCACCGAGTAGTCCCGGCGCAGCTCCTCGATGAGTTCCTCGACCTGGCCCGTGGCGATGGGATCGAGGGCCGAACAGGGCTCGTCCATCAGCAGCACTTCGGGCTCTGTCGCAACGGCGCGCGCGATGCACAGGCGCTGCTGCTGCCCCCCCGAAAGACCGGTGCCCGGCGCGTCGAGCCGGTCCTTGGCCTCGTCCCAGAGCGCGGCGCGGCGCAGCGACCGCTCGACGATCTCGTCGAGATCGGCCTTGGTGGTCGCAAGGCCGTGGATCTTGGGCCCGTAGGCCACGTTGTCGTAGATCGACTTCGGGAACGGGTTGGGCTTCTGGAACACCATGCCGACGCGGGCGCGCAACTGCACCGGGTCGATATCGGGATCGTAGATATCCTCTCCGTCGAGCCGGATGTCCCCTTCCACGCGCGCCACGTCGATGGTGTCGTTCATCCGGTTCAGGCAGCGCAGGAAGGTGGACTTGCCGCAGCCCGAGGGGCCGATGAAGGCGGTCACCGTCTTGTCCTCGATGTCCACGTCCACGTCCTTGATGGCGTGCGTGGAGCCATAGAAGACCTGGACGTCGCGGGCCGCGATCTTGATCTCGTGGGTTTCCTGCACGTCGGAATGTCTCGGTGTGGGTGCGTCGTACATGGCCATGGGTCCTGTCACCACTTCCGCTCGAACTTGTTGCGGAGATAAATTGCGATCGCATTCATGAAAATGAGAAATGTCAGCAGCACGAGGATCGCCGCCGAGGTGCGGCTGACGAAGCCCCGCTCCGGGCTGTCGGCCCAGATGAAGATCTGCGTGGGCAGCGCGGTGGCGCTGTCGAAGGGCGATGTGGGCGCCGAGGTGATGAAGGCGTTCATCCCGATCAGCAGAAGCGGCGCCGTCTCGCCCAGGGCCTGCGCCAGCCCGATGATCGTGCCCGTCAGGATGCCCGGCATGGCAAGCGGCAGGACGTGCTGGAAGACGACCTGGTGCTTCGAGGCGCCCACGCCGAGCGCCGCCTCGCGGATCGACGGCGGCACCGCCTTCAGTGCCGCACGGGTCGCGATGATGATCGTCGGCAGCGTCATCAGCGCCAGCGTCAGCCCGCCCACGAAGGGGGCCGAGCGCGGGAGGCCGAACCAGTTGATGAAGACGGCGAGCGCGAGCAGGCCGAACACCACCGAGGGCACCGCGGCGAGGTTGTTGATGTTGACCTCGATGAAGTCGCTGACGCGGTTCTTCGGCGCGAATTCCTCCAGATAGATCGCCGCGCCGATGCCCAGCGGGAAGGAAATCAGGAAACAGGTGAGCAGCGCCCAAAAGGAACCGACCAGCGCGCCCTTCAGCCCCGCGAGTTCGGGGAAGCGCGAGTCGGCATTGGTGATCAGTCCGGTATTGAGGGGTTTCGACACCATCCCCAGCTCGTCCAGCCGGTCGAACCGCTCGATCGCGGCGTCGTCGAGCCGCCGGTTCGCCTCGGGCGTGTCGCGCTTCACCCGGCCCTTGGCGAGCTGGTCGTAGGGGTCCGAAACCGGCACATTCAACGTGATCGTCTCTCCGATCAGCGACGGGTCGGCCACGATCCTGTCCCGCAGGGTGAACTGTGCCCCGTTCGACAGGATCGACGAGACCTCGCGGGCCGCCACGCGGTCCGACATGTCCACGTCGGGGAAATACTGCCCCATGGAGTCGCTCAGCACGTCCCGGAACCCGCCGCGGGGCAGGTTGTCCTCGCTGATCTCGTCGGGGTCCACATAGACCTCGAGCTCGACATGCGTCTGGGTGAAAGCCTGGTAGCCCGTGCTGATGAGAGAGCCGATCAGGATCACCAGCATCAGCATCGCGGAGGAGATCGCGGCGATGCCGAGCCCCTGCAGGATGAGCTGCTTGCGGTTGCGTCGCGAGAGGCTCTTGCGCACCGCATCCGTGGTGGCGTTGATCGGGCGCGGGCCGGCGCCGCTGTCAGGCGTTGTGTCGGTCATGGGTGCGCGGGCCTCAGTCGTAGATTTCACGATACTTGCGGACGATCCGCAAGGCGAGGACGTTGATCAGCAGCGTCGCGACGAAGAGCACCATGCCCAGCGCGAAGGCCGCCAGCGTCTTGGGGTTGTCGAAGGCCGTGTCGCCGATCAGCAGCGTGACGATCTGCACCGTCACCGCCGTCACGCTGTCGAGCGGGTTGATCGTCATCTTCGCGATCAGGCCGGCGGCCATCACCACGATCATCGTCTCGCCGATGGCGCGGCTGACGGCCAGAAGCACACCGCCCACGATGCCGGGGATCGCGGCGGGAAAGAGCACGTTAAGCATCGTCTCCGCACGCGTCGCCCCCAGGGCGAGCGAGCCGTCACGCAGGCTTTGCGGGACCGCCGAAAGCGCGTCGTCGGCGAAGGACGAGATGAACGGGATCAGCATGATGCCCATCACGCTGCCCGCCGCCAACGCGGTGTTGGGCGAAACGTCGAGGCCGAGGTTCTGCCCGAACGTGCGCAGCGCGGGGGCCACGACGAGGATGGCGAAGAAGCCGTAGACCACCGTGGGCACGCCCGCCAGGATCTCGAGCACCGGCTTTACCGTGCGGCGCACCCGATGCGGCGCGAATTCGTTGAGGTAGATGCCCGTCAGCAGGCCGACGGGGACCGCGACCGTCAACGCCACGGTCGCGATCACGATCGTGCCGAGGAAGACCGGGATCGCGCCGAAGGCGCCCTCGGCCGCGATCTGGTCTTCGCGGATCGGGATCTGCGGCTCCCAGTTGATCCCGAACAGGAACTCGGTGAAGGGGACCATCGAGAAGAACTTGGCCGTTTCGAACGCCAGCGCGGCGACGATGCCCACGGTGGTGAAGATCGCCACTGTCGAACAGAAGATCATCAGCCCCGAGGTGATGCGCTCCACCCGCTGCCGGGCGCGGAAGCCGGGAGACACGCTGCGGCGGGCGTAGATCATCAACGCAATCGATCCCGTGGCGACGACGATCACGAGCAGCCAGTCGCTGAGCGTGTGAAGGCGCAAGAGCCTGTCGGCGGCGGCGAATTTCCAGTCCTCCGGCGTGCCGAACACGTTATCTCGGCTGATCGACTTGATCTCGGCGAGAATGAGCTGGATCGCGCCAGTCCCCAGATCGTCGAGCGTGCCCTCCGGCAAACCGGACATCACCAGGCTGTCGATGACCGGCCCCTCGAGCGCGAGCCAGAAAAGCAGCACGACCAGAACCGGAACCACGATCAGCAGGGCGGAAAACAGGCCATGGAAGTTTTCCAGCGAATGCAGGCGCGTGCCGCCGGCGCGGATCGCGCGCGCCGCCGGCCGGTTGAGCAGATACCCGACGATGGTCGCCGCGAGGAGGATGACAACGGCCGCGAGGGTCATGGCGAGACTTTCGTCTTGAGACGGAATGACCCGCCCGGGCCTTTGCCCGGGCGGGTCGTGGAGAAGCCGGAATTATTCCGGTGCTTCCATGGACTTGCCGTTCAGAACGGCGTCCTGAACCACGGCACGGCGCGCATCGCCGAGAGCGACCATGCCACGCTCGGTCAGGTAGCCGCCGGGCGCCATGGCGTCTTCGGACATGTACTCTGCGATGAACTCGTTCAGACCCGGGATCACGCCGCGATGCGCGTTCTTGACATAGAAGAACAGCGGGCGCGAGATCGGGTAGGCACCGTCGGCGATGGTGTCCGGGTCGGGGTCGACACCATCGATCGAGACCGGCTTCAGGGTATCCAGGTTCTCGAACAGGAACGAGTAGCCGAAGATGCCCATCGCGTTCTGGTCGGAGTTCAGGCGCTGAACGATCAGGTTGTCGTTCTCGCCGGCTTCGATGAAGGGACCATCGGTACGCATGCGCGCGCAGTTCTCTTCGGCCCAGTCGCCGTCGTGGTTCTGCGCGACGTAGTCCAGCTCGAGGCAGCCTTCGACCATCGCCAGCTCGACGAAGGCGTCACGGGTGCCGGAGGTCGGCGGCGGCCCGAGGACGACGATTTCGGTGTCGGGCAGGCGCGAATCGATTTCGGACCAGGTGCTGTAGGGGTTTTCGGCCCACTCGCCGTCAACCGGCACCTCGGCGGCCAGCGCCAGGTAGATCTCGGACAGCGAAAGATCCCAGTCGTAGTCGTTGGCGTTCGAGATGGCGATCGACAGGCCGTCGGAGCCGATATTGGCCTGCGTGATGTCGGTCACGCCGTTTTCCTGGCAGAGTTCCCATTCGGACATCTTCATCGCGCGCGATGCGCCGGTGATATCCGGATGCTGCTCGCCGATGCCGGCGCAGAAGATCTGCATGCCACCGCCCGTGCCGGTCGATTCGACGATCGGGGACGGAAACTCGGTTGCGTTTGCGAACTGCTCCGACACCGCCTGGGTGTAGGGGAACACGGTGGACGAGCCGACGATGCGGATTTCGTCGCGCGCGGCGGCAGCGGTCGCGGAAACGGCAGCGATCGCCAGGGAAGAGGCGGTCAGTTTCACGAAATTCATGGATAAGCTCCTGATATCGGGTTTCAGGACGCGCATCACGCATCCTTGAGCGCCACCTACGTTCGCCCCGCAATGCTTTTGTGACAGGTAGGTAACGGTTTTATGACACCTTCGATTTGTCGGCGTTCCGCGCGGCCCTGACGTCACGGCAGCGCCACTGCGCGAGGGTCAGTCGAACGGCAAGATCACCCTGAAACGGCTTCCCTGCCCCGGCGTGCTTTCGATTCGCAGCCGGCCGCGGTGGCGATTCAGGATGTGTTTCACGATGGCGAGGCCAAGCCCCGTGCCGCCCATCTCGCGCGAGCGGTGATTGTCCACCCGGTAGAACCGCTCGGTCAGGCGCGGCAGGTGAAGCTCGTCGATCCCCGGGCCGGTGTCGGCCACGGTCACCTCGACGCCGGGCACGCGCAGCCTCGGCTCATGCGCGGTGCGGTCGAGGCGCACCGTCACCTCGCAGCCCCGGCCGCCATACTTGATCGCGTTCTCCACAAGGTTCGTGAAGACCTGGCGAAGCTGGTCCTCGTCCCCCGGCACGGTGATGTCCCCGGCCTCCGCCGGAAGATCGGCGTGCAGCGTCACCCCCGCCTCCTCCGCGAGCGGCGCGAGCCCGCGCAGCGTGGAGCGCAGAAGATCCGGCAGCGCGACGCGATCGGCGGGCCGCATCCGCTCGTCCGCCTCCACCCGGCTCAGCGACAGAAGATCGCCCACGAGGCGGTTCATGCGTCCGGCTTCGGCCTCCATGATCTCCAGGAACCGCTCGCGCGCGGCGGCATCATCGCGCGCGGGCCCTCGCAGCGTCTCTACGAAGCCCAGCAGCGCGGTCAGGGGGGTGCGCAGCTCGTGGCTGACATTCGCCACGAAGTCGCGCCGGATCTGGCCCGCCATCTCGAGATGCGTCACGTCCTCGAAGACCACCAGCAGCCCCGGCGCCTCGCCCGGGCGGAAGAGCGCGGGCGCGAGGCTCACGCGGAACATCACGTCCTGCCCGCGCTCGTTGGCGACGAACTGCGCGATCCGCCGCTTCCGATCGGCAAGGCAGGCCTCGATCGCGTCCAGAAGCTGGGGCTGGCGCAGCGCGGTGGCGAAATGGCGCCCCTCGATCCCGTCGCCCAGCAGGTTGAGCGCGGGGGCGTTGGCGGCGACGATGCGCGCCTCGCGCGCGATTGCCACCGCCGGCATCGGCAGCGCATCGACCATCGAGGAGATCACGGCGTCAGGCATAGGGACAGGACAGTTCCGCGCGGCACACGCGCCCTTGATCGGGCGGGCGAAGCCTTGCCGACGCCCGCCCGAAAGTAAAGCCGGCGCCCCGTCAGGCCGCCGCGCGCCGCGCGGCGTCGGCTGCGGCGGCAAGCGCTCCGGTCAGCGCATCCGGCTCCTCGAGCCCGACCGAAAGGCGGAACGTGCCCTCGGAAATCCCGAGCGCGGCGCGCGCTTCCGGGCCGAGCCCCCGATGGGAGGAGGAGGCGGGATGCGAAAGCGTGCTGCCCACGTCGCCCAGCGTCGGCGCGAAGGCGATCCCGTCGGCCGCGCGCACGAAGGCGTTCGCGGCGGCGCGTCCGCCCTCGATCTCGAAGGTGACCATGTTGCAAAAGCGCGCGCCGAGGAGCGCCCGCGCGCGCGCCGCGTCCGGATGATCGTCCCGGCCCGGATAGATCACCCGGCGCACGCCCGGCATCGCGGCCAGCGCGTCCGCGACCGCGGCCGCCGTCGCCTCCGCCCGGTCGAAGCGCAGCGGGAAGGTGGCAAGGCCCCGCTCGGCCAGCCAGCAGTCGAAGGGGCTCGCCGTCATGCCCGCCGTGACCGCGAAGGCCTCCATGCGCCGCAGAAGCGCCGCGTCGCGTGCGCCCACCCAGCCGAGCGTGGCGTCGGAGTGGCCCGACAGCAGTTTGGTCACCGACTGGATCACGATGTCGGCGCCGTGCTTGGCGGGCCGGATCGCGCGCGGCGTGGTGAAGGTGTTGTCCACCGCCAGCAGGATGCCGCGCGCCCTCGCGAGCCGCGTGATGCCTTCGAGGTCCGCCACGCGCAGCGTCGGGTTCGAGACGACCTCGATCAGGATCATCCGCGTCTCGGGCCTCAGCGCGGCTTCGACCGCCGCCGCGTCGCCCGCGTCGACGAAGCCCGTCGCGATCCCCAGCCGGGGCAGGTCCTCGGACAAGAGCCGAAGCGAGCGGCCGTAAAGCTGGTCGCCCCCCAGGATGTGGTCGCCGGCCCGGAGAAGGCCCAGAAGCGCGGCGCTCACCGCCGCCATGCCCGAGCCCACGGTGACGCCCGCGCCCACCCCTTCCATCGCCGCGATCCGCCGCGCCAGCGCTGCCGCGTTCGGGTGCCCCTCGCGGGCATAGGCGAACCCTTCGCGCCGCCCTTCGTACTGGGCGTCCAGCGCGTCGGGGTCCTCCGTTTCGTAGACGACGGAGGGCATGATGGGGGCGCCCACCGGGGCGCTTTCCCCGCCCGCGAGCGGCTCGGGGCGGATCAGGGTCGCTTTGGGATCGCGCATGGCATCTGTCTCCTGTCGGCGCGGGGCGCCGTCTGTCTCGGATCGGGCAGCCCCCTGCCCCCGGCGGTCCGTCAGATCCGGGTGAGCCGCTCGCGGTAGCGGCGCATGTTCTCCTGGTAGTGGAGGGCCGAGGCCCGCAGGCCGGCGATGGCCTGATCGTCGAGCGCGCGCACCACCTTGCCGGGCGCGCCCATCACCAGGCTGCCGTCGGGGATCTCCTTGCCCTCGGTCACCAGCGCGCCCGCGCCGATCAGGCAGTCGCGGCCGATGCGCGCGCCGTTCAGCAAGATCGCGCCCATCCCGATCAGCGTGTTCTCCCCGATCGTGCAGCCATGCAGCATCACCTTGTGGCCGATCGTGCAGCCCGCCCCGATGGTGAGCGGATAGCCCATGTCGGTATGGCAGACGCAGTTCTCCTGCACGTTCGAGCCGGCGCCGACGGTGATCGGTTCGTTGTCGCCCCGCAGCGTGCACCCGAACCAGACGGAGGCGGCATCCTCCACGATGACCTTGCCGATCAGGTTGGCGTCGGGCGCGACCCATGCATCGGCGGCGATCTGCGGCGCGTGGCCGTCGAGAGAGTAGAGTGTCATCGGCGCTCCTCGAATTCCGACTGCAAGCGGCGCACATGATCCGTGAGCCCGGGCTGCTGCGTGCGGCGCAGCCGTGTCGCGGTCACGATGGTGCGCAGCTTTTCCTCGGTCGCGTCAAGATCATCGTTGACCAGCACGAAGTCGTAGCCGTCCCAGTGGCTGATCTCGTCCCAGCTTTTCTGCATCCGCCCCGCGATGGTGTCGTGGGAATCCTTGCCGCGGCTTTCGAGCCGCCGGCGCAGCTCGGCGATGGAGGGCGGCAGCAGGAAGATGGACAGCGTGTGCTGGCCGAGCCCCGAGTTGCGGATCTGCTGCGCGCCCTGCCAGTCGATGTCGAAGAGCACGTCCTTGCCTTCCGCGATCGCGGCCTCCACGGGGGCGCGCGGAGAGCCGTAGAAGTTCCCGAAGACATGCGCGTGCTCCAGCATCCCGCCCTCGGCGACATCGGACTTGAAGTCGCGCTCGGACAGGAAGTGATAGTCCTGCCCGTCGACCTCTCCCTCGCGGGGCGGGCGCGTGGTTGCCGAGACGGAGAAGATGATCGACGGATCCCAGGCGCGCAGGCGCCGGGCGAGGGTGGACTTGCCCGCACCCGAGGGCGAGGAGAGGATGATCAGAAGGCCGCGCCGGTCGTCCATGTCGTTCACTCCACGTTATGGACCTGCTCGCGCATCCGGTCGATCACCGCCTTCAGTTCGAGCCCGATGCGGGTGAGGTCCGGGTGACCCGACTTGGAGCAGACGGTGTTCGCCTCTCGGTTGAATTCCTGCGTCAGGAAATCCAGCCTGCGGCCGGCGGGCGCGTCCTCGTCCAGAAGGGCGCGCGCCGCGGCCACATGGGCGCGCAGGCGGTCGAGTTCCTCGGTGATGTCCGCCTTGACCGCGAGCAGCGCGAGTTCCTGCGCGACGCGCCCCTCGTCCATATCCACCGCTTCCGCGACGCGGGAGAGCGCGTCCTTCAGGCCGCGCGCCGCGTCCTCGCGCCGGGCTTCTGCCGCGCCCGCGGCGGCCTCCGTCAGCCGGGCGATCTCGTCGATCTCCCGGCGCAACACCGTCTCGAGCTCCCGCCCCTCGGCCGCGCGCATCGCCAGGAAGGCATCCAGCACCGCCTCGAAATCGGCCAGCAGGGTCTGGCGCAGCCCGGGCCCGGCGCTTTCCGGCGCGGGCTCGGCCATCACGCCGCGCAGGGCGAGGACCTGGGCGGCGTTCGCGGGTGCGAGGTCGACGCCCGCCTCCCGCGCCCGCGCCTCCACCTCGGCCAGCGCGGCGAGCGCCGCATCGAGGCGCGCCGCGTCGAGCGCGGGGGCCGCCGCCCGGCCCGGCGCGGGCCCGATCCGAAGCGCGAGCGTCACGCTGCCCCGGGCCATGGCGGCCGAAAGACGGGCGCGCAGCGCGGGCTCCAGCCCTTCGATCCAGTCGGGCACGCGCAGGCGCAGGTCGAGCCCGCGCGCGTTCACGCCGCGAAGCTCCCAGGTCCATTCCTGGCCCTCGCCCGCGCCCCGCCCCGTGGCGAAGCCTGTCATGGAGCGTATCATCCACCCCTCCTGCCCGTCCTGCGCCGGAGCTACGGCAATTCGGTGCCCGGGAGCAACCCCGTCCGGACGGCGGCGACGGGTGCGCCGCGAAGGGGTTAACCAATCGAGTCAAATTTGCAGGGAATTTTCGTCGAAACATGGCATGTTAAGGTTCTGGAAACCTTTATGACCACAAGCTTACCGGAACGCTGGCGGCGCTCCGGACGACCGTGGAGGAGCCATGCCGGGCGACGACTGCAAGACGGGCGACGTGATCTCGATGGAGCGTTTTCTCGCGGCAAGACGGTTTCGGGCGGGCGGGATCGTCGAAAGCTACTGGCAGGCCCTGCGCGGGCCCCGTGTGATGCCCGCCCGGGCCGAGATCGACCCGCGCGGCATCGAGGACGCCCTCGATTACGCCTTCATCGGAGAACGCATCGCACCGGGCCATGTCCGGCTTCGCGTGGCCGGCAGCCATCTGAGCGACCTCATGGGCATGGAGGTGCGCGGCATGCCGCTGTCGAGCTTCCTCTCGGCCGCTGCCCGGCCCGCCCTGGTCGACGTCCTCGCGCGTGTGCTGGACACGCCGGCCATGGCAACCGTCACGCTGGTGTCCGCCGCCGGGTTCGGGCGGCCCCGGCTCGACGCGCAGCTCAGGCTGCTGCCCCTCGAAAGCGACCTCGGAGCGCCGAGCCGCGTGCTCGGCAGCCTGGAGGCCGATGGCGCGATCGGCCGCGCGCCGCGGCGCTTCGACATCGCCGACACCGTGCTGGAGCCGCTTCTGGGGGGAACGCCCCTGCCCCGCGAGGGCGATCCCGCGCCCGCCGCGCCGGACGCGTGGACCGAAGCCGCCCCGCCGGATGCGGACGGTCACGGCCTGTCGGAAGACGCGGGCGCCTACACCCCGCCGCCGCGACGCCACGGTGCACCGCATCTGCGGCTCGTCAAGACAGAGCGCGAGGACTGAGAGCGGGCCGGCGCGGGCACCCAAGGCCGCGTCAGACCGCGCGCACGCGCTCCGGGTCGCGCAGGCGGGTCAGCTCCTCGGAGACGAGGAAGGCCAGTTCGAGCGACTGGCTCGCGTTCAGCCGCGGATCGCAGGCGGTGTGATAACGGGAAGACAGATCGCTTTCCGTCACCGCGCGCACGCCGCCCGTGCACTCCGTCACGTCCTGGCCCGTCATCTCGAAATGCACCCCGCCGGGGACGGTGCCTTCGGCCGCGTGCACGCCGAAGAACTCCCGCACTTCGCGCAGCACCGCGTCGAAGGGGCGCGTCTTGTAGCCCGAGGCCGACTTGATGGTGTTGCCGTGCATCGGGTCGCAAACCCAGAGCACCTTGGCGCCCTCTTCCTCCACCGTCCGGACGAGGCGCGGCAGGTGCTCGCCCACCTTGCCCGCGCCGAAGCGCGCGATAAGCGTCAGCTTGCCGGGTTCGTTCTCGGGGTTGAGCGTGCACAGGAGCCGCTTGAGATCGTCGTCGGTCATCGTCGGGCCGCACTTGAGGCCGACCGGGTTCAGCACGCCGCGCGCGAACTCGACATGCGCGCCGTCGGGCTGGCGGGTGCGGTCGCCGATCCAGATCATGTGGCCGGAGCCGGCAAGCCAGTTGCCGGAGGTCGAATCCTGGCGGCAGAGCGCCTCCTCGTATTCCAGCAGCAGCGCCTCGTGGCTGGTGTAGAAATCCACCGTGTGCAGCGTGTGCGCCTGGTCGCTGCTCACGCCCGCGGCGCTCATGAAATCGAGCGCGTCGGAAATCCTGGCGGCCATATCGCGGTATTTCGCGGACTTCTCCGACTCCGTGAAGCCAAGGGTCCACTGGTGCACCTGGTGCACGTCCGCGTAGCCGCCGGTCGAGAAGGCGCGCAACAGGTTCAGCGTGGCCGCGGCCTGCGTGTAGGCCTGAAGCATCTTCTGCGGATCGGGCACCCGCGCCTCGGGCGTGAAGGCAAGCTCGTTGACGATGTCACCGCGGTAGGAGGGCAGCTCCACCCCGTCCTGCACCTCGACCGGCGCGGAGCGCGGCTTGGCGAACTGGCCGGCCATCCGGCCCACCTTCACCACCGGCACACGCGCGGCATAGGTCAGCACGACGGCCATCTGCAGCATCACCTTGAAGGTGTCGCGGATGAGATCGGCGCTGAACTGCTCGAAGCTCTCGGCGCAGTCGCCGCCCTGAAGCAGGAACGCCTCGCCGCGGGCCGCGGCGCCGAGCTGGGCCTTCAGGCGCCGCGCCTCTCCCGCGAAGACGAGCGGCGGATATTTCGCGAGCTGCGCCTCCACCGCGGCCAGCGCCTCGGGATCGGTGTAGTCGGGCATCTGCACCCGGGGCTTCTCGCGCCAGCCGGATTTCCGCCAGTCCGCCATGGTCTCTCTCCACGTCGCTTGCATCGCAGTTGGGGATACTTACATGACCGGTGACACCAGGGCCAGTGACGAAATCCGGCGGGCCTCTCTTGACGCTCGCTCGCGAAACCGGCCAATTGGACCGACGAACGCGACAGTCGCTGTCGCGCCAGCCAACCAGCCGAAGCGCCATCATGCAGACGTCCCGCCAGATAGTTGCGATTGAAACCGTTCCCGCGAAACCGCGGCGGTTCGTCTTCGTCCCGCTCGAGAATTTCTCGCTGCACTGTTTTTCCTCGGCGGTGGACTGCCTGCGCATCGCCAACCGCATGGCCAACCGAACGCTCTACAGCTGGAAGGTGATCGGCGAGGGTGGAGAGGCGGTGACCTGCTCGGCCGGCATCAGCTTCCGGCTCGAGGGCGATCTGGAGGAACTCTCGCGCGACGACACCGTGATGATCTGCGGCGGCCTCGACGTGCGCGACGCGACGACACGGCGGCTGCTCAACTGGTTGCGCCGGGAGGCGCGCAAGGGCCTGCCTGTAGGCGGGCTCTGCACGGCGAGCTACACGCTCGCCACGGCGGGGCTTCTCGATGGCAAGCGCGCCACGATCCACTGGGAGAACCAGGACAGCTTCGCCGAGGAGTTCGACGAGGTCGCGCTCACGAAGTCGATCTTCGTGATCGACGGCAACCGCATGACCACGGCGGGCGGCACCGCGTCCATCGACCTGATGCTCAAGCTCATCGCCAACGATCACGGCGAGGAACTGGCCAACGCGGTCGCGGACCAGCTGATCTACTCCTCGATCCGCACCGATCAGGACACGCCGCGCCTGTCGATCCCCACCAGGATCGGCGTGCGCCACCCCAAGCTCAGCCAGGTCATCCAGATGATGGAGGCCAACATCGAGGAGCCGATCAGCCCCGCGCTCCTCGCGCGCGAGGTCGGCATGTCGACCCGGCAGCTCGAGCGGCTGTTCCGGCGCTACCTCAATCGCTCGCCCAAGCGCTACTACATGGAACTGCGCCTCCAGAAGGCGCGCAACCTGCTGATGCAGACCGACATGAGCGTGATCAACGTGGCGCTGGCCTGCGGTTTCGCCTCGCCCTCGCATTTCTCGAAATGCTACCGGGCGCATTACGACACCACGCCCTACCGCGAGCGCGGCACCCACGCGGCGCGCCTGTCGATCTGAAACCGTTGAGGCGCGTGCCCGGCACGCACCCTTGCCGGGATCACTCCCCCGGCGCGGGCGTCATGCGGTAGATGGCGCCGTTCGCCTCGGAAATGAACCAGATCGCGCCGTCGGGGCCTTCGGTCACGTCGCGGACGCGCCGCGTCTGGGGCGTGGCGATGCGCTCCGCCTCGGCGAGCGGGCGGCCGCCCACGCGCACCAGGAAGTCCGAATTGAGCGAGCCCGCGAAGATGTGCCCGCGCCATTCCGGCCAGAGCGCGCCGGAGTAGATTGCCATGCCCGACGGCGCGATGGAGGGATCCCAGTAGAATTCGGGCTGTTCCATGCCCGGCTTCGACGTGCCCTCGCCGATCCTCGCGCCCGAGTAATGCCGCCCGTAGGAAATCACCGGCCAGCCGTAATTGGCGCCGGGTTCGATGCGGTTGATCTCGTCCCCGCCCCGCGCGCCGTGCTCGTGCACCCAGAGAGTGCCGTCGAGGTCGAGCGACGCGCCCTGCGGGTTCCGGTGGCCGTAGGACCAGATCTCGGGCTGCGCGCCCTCGACCGCGACGAACGGGTTGTCGGCCGGAATGCTGCCGTCGCGCGCGATGCGAAGGACCGAGCCGTTCTCGACGGACAGATCCTGGGCCGAGGGCCGGTCCCCCCGATCGCCCACGGTCACGAAGATGTGCCCGTCGGGCGCCTCGACGAGGCGGGAGCCGAAATGCCGCCCGCCGCTGCTGCCCGGCGTAAGCTTGAACAGAGTCCGCACGTCCTCAAGCCGCGTGCCGTCCTCGGAAAGCCGCCCGGCGCCCACGGCCGTGCCCGCGCCGCCCCGCTGCGGCGCCGCGTAGGTGAAAAGAAACTCTCGCGTCTGGGCGAAATCACGCGGCACCATCACGTCGAGGAGCCCGCCCTGCCCCGTCACCGCGATCTCCGGCAGGCCCGTCACCTCGCGGCGGGTTCCGTCCGCACCGATGATCCAGAGCCGCCCCTCGCGCTCGCTCACCACGAACGCGCCGTCCGGCAGGAAATCGAATGACCAGGGCGTTCCGAACCCGTCCGCCACGAGGGCGATGTCGGCGGGGCCGGCCGCGGTGTCGGTGCGTTCCGCACCGGCATGGGCCGCGAGGCCCAGAGCGAGGGCGAGGGAAAGGGCGATTGTCCGACGCATGGGAGCCTCCTGTCCTGCCCGCGAAGATATAGGCGCGCCCGGCGCCGGGACCAACCGGTCGTCGCGGCGGCGGACGCCTCGCCGATCCCGCTTTCCTTTTGGTTTCAGGGTCCCTAGATTGCGCGCGGACAAACTGGTCCAGCAAGGGAGACGGACATGAAAAAGCTTGTGATGGCGACGGCCGCCGCGGCGCTGGCCGCGGGCGCGGCTGCAGCCGAGGATGTTCCGATCGGCGTGATCCTGGGCTTCACCGGGCCGATCGAATCGCTCACCCCTCACATGGCGGAAAGCGCCGAACTGGCGATGACCGAGGTCAACGAGAGCGGCGCCTTCCTCGACGGCCATACCCTCGTGCCGGTGCGCGCGGATTCGACCTGCATCGACAGCGCCGCCGCCACCGCCGCGGCAGAGCGCCTCATCACCACCGACGGCGTGGTGGCGATCATGGGCGCCGATTGTTCGGGCGTGACCGGCGCGATCCTGTCCAACGTGGCCGTGGCCAACGGCATCCCGATGGTCTCGCCCTCGGCCACCTCGCCCGCGCTTTCCACGGCGGAAGACAACGGCCTGTTCTTCCGCACCGCGCCCTCCGACGCGCGTCAGGGTCAGGTCCTCGCCGACATTCTGGCCGACAAGGACATCACCGAGGTCGCGGTCACCTACACCAACAACGATTACGGCAAGGGCCTCGCCGACGCCTTCGCCGCGGCCTTCGAGGAGGCGGGCGGCACCATCACGCTGGCCGCGCCCCACGAGGACGGCAAGGCCGACTACTCGGCCGAAGTGGGGGCGCTCGCCTCCGCGGGCGGCGAGGTGCTCGCGGTGCTGGGCTACGCCGACCAGGGCGGCAAGGGCGTGATCCAGGCCGCGCTCGACTCGGGTGCCTTCGACACCTTCATGATGGGCGACGGCATGTTCGCCGACAGCCTGATGGACGATCTCGGCCGGGACATGGAAGGTTCCTTCGGCGCGGTGCCGTGGGCCGAGGGCGAGGGCACCGAAGCCTTCAACGCGATCACCGAGGCCGCGGGCATCAACGGCGAAAGCTCCTTCACCCGCGAATCCTACGACGCCGCGGCGCTCATCGCGCTGGCCATGCAGGCCGGCGGCGCGGCGACCGCCGAGGCCGTGGCCGCGAACCTGATGGATGTGGCCAACGCACCGGGCGAGCCGATCCTGCCCGGCGAGCTGGCCAAGGGTCTGCAGATCCTGGCCGACGGCGGCGAGGTGGACTATGTCGGCGCGTCGGCGGTGGAGCTGATCGGCCCCGGCGAGGCCGCGGGCACCTACCGCGAATACACCGTGACCGACGGCGATTACGAAACGGTACAGTTCCGCTGAGCCGAAAAGCCTGATAACCGGACGGACAGCCCGGGAGCCTGCGCTTCCGGGCTGTTCCAATAACGCGAGAGCCGCGACCGCGCGGCCGGAGGGGCACCTCCCATGATCAAGGTCGAGAACCTGCACAAGCACTTCGGCGGCTTTCACGCCGTCGACGGCGCGTCGCTGGGGATCCGCCCGGGGTCCATCACCGGGCTCATCGGGCCGAACGGGGCCGGAAAGACCACGCTTTTCAATGTGATCGCGGGCGTTCTTTCCCCGACGTCCGGGCGCGTGACGATGGACGGCGAGGACATCACCGGGCTGCCGCCGCATGTCCTTTTCCACAAAGGGCTTCTGCGCACCTTCCAGATCGCCCACGAGTTCCATTCCATGACCGTGCGCGAGAACCTGATGATGGTGCCGGGCGGGCAGTCGGGCGAGGCGCTCTGGAACACCTGGTTCCGTCGCGGCCGCATCGCCGCGGAAGAGCATGCGCTGCGCGAAAAGGCCGACGAGGTGCTCGCCTTCCTGACGATCGACCACCTCGCCGACGAGCGCGCGGGCAACCTGTCCGGCGGGCAGAAGAAGCTTCTCGAGCTCGGCCGCACGATGATGGTGGAGGCGAAGGTCGTCTTCCTCGACGAGGTGGGGGCCGGCGTGAACCGCACGCTTCTCAACACCATCGCCGACGCGATCGAGCGGCTGAACGCCGAGCGCGGCTATACCTTCGTGGTGATCGAGCACGACATGGATTTCATCGGCCGCATCTGCGAGCCGGTCATCTGCATGGCAGAGGGCAAGGTGCTGGCAGAGGGCACGCTTGACGAGATCAAGGCCGACGAGCGGGTGATCGAGGCCTACCTGGGCACCGGCCTCAAGAACAAGGCCGCCGCGGGGGCGCAGGCATGAGCGGCGCGGGCTATGACGGACGCGGCAACCGCGACCGCTCGATCACGAAGACTGCCGAGCCCGTCGGTTCGGACGTGGCCGACAACCGTGGCGCCACCCCGGTCCACAGCCGCGACGCCTTCCTGATCGGGGACGGGATGACCGGCGGCTACGGGCGCGGCGCGGACATCCTGCACGACTGCACCATCTCCGTGGACAAGGGCCAGATCGCGGTGATCGTGGGCCCCAACGGCGCGGGCAAGTCCACCGCGATGAAGGCCGTCTTCGGGATGCTTGACATCCACACGGGCTCCGTCCGGCTCGACGGCGAGGACATCACGCGGCTGACGCCGCAGGCGCGGGTGCGCCGGGGCATGGGCTTCGTGCCGCAGAACGCCAACATCTTCACCTCGATGACCGTGGAAGAGAACCTGGAGATGGGTGCCTTCATCCGCACGGACGACTATTCGGGCACCATGGAACAGGTCTACGAGCTTTTCCCCATCCTGAAGGAGAAGCGCCGCCAGCCCGCCGGAGAGCTCTCGGGCGGGCAGCGCCAGCAGGTCGCGGTGGGCCGCGCGCTCATGACCGAGCCCAAGGTGCTGATGCTCGACGAGCCCACGGCGGGCGTCTCGCCCATCGTGATGGACGAGCTTTTCGACCGCATCATCGAGGTGGCGCGCACCGGCATCAGCATCCTGATGGTGGAGCAGAACGCCCGCCAGGCGCTCGCCATCGCCGATCGCGGCTACGTGCTGGTGCAGGGCCGGAACGCCTATACCGGGACCGGCGAGGAGCTTCTCGCCGATCCCGAGGTGCGGCGCAGTTTCCTGGGGGGCTGAACGATGGACTTGCTGAACGCGCTCGTGGCGCTCTCCAACTTCGTCCTGGTGCCCGCCATCGCCTATGGCAGCCAGCTCGCCCTGGGCGCGCTGGGGGTGACGCTGATCTACGGCATCCTGCGCTTCTCGAACTTCGCCCATGGCGACACCATGGCCTTCGGCACGATGGGGGTGATCCTTGCCACCTGGTGGCTGCAGGGGCTGGGCGTGAGCCTTGGCCCGCTGCCCACGGCGCTTCTGGCCCTGCCCTTCGGCATCGCCGCCTGCGCGGCGCTGGTGCTCGCCACGGACCGGGTGATCTACCGCTTCTACCGGGCGCAGCGCGTGACGCCGGTGATCCTCGTGATCGTCTCCATGGGGGTGATGTTCGTCTACAACGGGCTCACCCGCTTCGTCATCGGCCCCGACGACCAGCGCTTCGCCGACGGGGCGCGTTTCATCATCTCGGCGCGCGACTTCCGCGACATGACGGGCCTCGACGAGGGGCTCGCGATCCGCACGAGCCAGGGCATCACGGTGCTCACCGCCATCGTCGTCGTGGCGGCGCTCTTCTGGTTCCTGAACCACACCCGGACCGGCAAGTCGATGCGGGCCTATTCCGACAACGAGGACCTCGCGCTTCTGTCGGGCATCAACCCCGAGCGCGTGGTGATGGTCACCTGGCTTCTCGTGGCGGCGCTCGCCACGGTGGCGGGCACGCTTTACGGGCTCGACAAGTCCTTCAAGCCCTTCACCTACTTCCAGCTTCTCCTGCCGATCTTCGCCGCCGCCATCGTGGGCGGTCTCGGCAGCCCGGTGGGCGCGATCGCGGGGGGCTACATCATCGCCTTCTCGGAGGTGATGATCACCTATGCCTGGAAGAAGGTGCTGGGCTACCTCCTGCCCGAGCCGCTGGCGCCCGACGGGCTCGTCCAGCTTCTGGTCGTGGACTACAAGTTCGCGGTCAGTTTCGTGATCCTGGTGATCGTTCTGTTGTTCCGGCCCACGGGCCTCTTCAGGGGGAAAGCGGTATGAGCGACACGACACGCACCGTGGCGATGTTCCTTGGGGTGGCCGTGCTCATCCTCGGCACCGGATTCGTGCAAAGCTGGAACAGCGCGCTCATCATCCTCAACATGGGGCTCGTCTCGGCTGTCATGGCGCTCGGCGTGAACCTGCAATGGGGCTTCGCCGGGCTCTTCAACGTGGGCGTGATGGGGTTCGTGGCGCTTGGCGGGCTGGCCGCTGTTCTGGTCTCCATGCCGCCGGTGGGCGAGGCCTGGGCGGCGGGGGGCCTGCGCATCCTCGGTGCGCTGGCATTCGCGGCGGCGGCGGTCGCCGCGGCGGTGCTGGCATGGCAGCGGATGAAGCCGGGGCAACTCCGCGCCTTCACCGTCTTCGCGATCCTGATCGTCTCCTTCTTCGTCTATCGCGGGATCTTCGATCCGGCGAAGGAGGCGGTGGAGGCGGTGAACCCGGCCGCCACCGGCTATCTCGGCGGGCTGGGTCTTCCGGTCCTGCTCGCATGGCCCGCGGGCGGTCTGCTCGCCGCGGGCGCGGCCTGGCTAATCGGCAAGACGGCGCTGGGGCTGCGCTCGGACTACCTCGCCATCGCGACGCTGGGCATCGCGGAAATCGTCATCGCGATCCTGAAGAACGAGGACTGGCTGGCGCGCGGCGTCAAGAACGTGATCGGCCTGCCCCGCCCGGTGCCCTACGAGATCGACCTGCAGAACGATCCCGGCTTCGTCGACCGCGCCATGTCGATGGGCCTCGATCCGACGACGGCCTCCTCGCTTTACGTGAAGCTGCTCTACGGGGGGCTCTTCGCCGTGGTGCTGGTCGTGCTGCTGGTGCTCGCGCAGCTCGCGCTCAACTCGCCCTGGGGCCGGATGATGCGCGCGATCCGCGACAACGAGACGGCCGCCCGCGCCATGGGCAAGGACGTGACCCGCCGCCACCTGCAGGTCTTCGTGCTGGGCAGCGCGATCTGCGGGGTGGCCGGGGCGATGATGACAACGCTCGACAGCCAGCTCACGCCCGGAAGCTACCAGCCGCTGCGCTTCACCTTCCTGATCTGGGTGATGGTGATCGTGGGCGGCTCGGGCAACAATTTCGGGGCCGTGCTGGGCGGCTTCGTGATCTGGTTCCTGTGGGTGCAGGTGGAGCCGATGGGCCAGTTCGTGATGGAGGCGGTGACCTCCGGCATGGACGAGACGAGCCCGGTCCGCGCGCATCTGATGGACAGCGTGGCGCATATGCGGCTGCTGACCATGGGGGTCGTCATGCTGTTGATGCTGCGCTTCGCGCCGCGGGGCCTGCTGCCGGAGCGCTGAGAAACGCGAACGCCCGGACCGATCGGTCCGGGCGTTGCGGGTGGCCTTGGCATGGTGACGCCAGGCCGATGTCAGGCGGCGAGGCCCAGCTTGTAGACGTGGATCTCGAAGGTGGGGTGCTGCTCTGCCCCCACGACGCCTTCACGGTAATGGCGGAAGGTCGAGCGCCAGTAGGGCTGGATGATGACGCCCTCGTCGCGCATGATCGTCTCGAGCTTCGCCATCGTCTCGCGCCGGGTCTCGGCATCCGCGATCGACAGCGCCTCGGCGAGGGCCGCGTCGAACTCGGCGTTCGAAAAGCCCGACTCGTTCCACGGCTCGCCCGACCGGTAGGCCAGCGCGAGCACCTGCACGCCGAGCGGGCGCTGCGCCCAGTCCGTGGTGGAGAACGGATACTTCGCCCAGTCGTTCCAGAACGTGCTGCCCGGCAGGATCGTGCGCCGGACCTTGATCCCCGCGTCGCGCAGCTGTGCCGCCGCCGCGTCGGAGGTGTTGCGGCGCCAGTCGTCGTCGATGGAGATGAGCTCATGCTCGTAATCCATCATCCCCGCCTCTTCCATCAGCGCGGCGGCCGCGGCGGGATCATGGGTCGAGGGACCGATATCCGCGTATTCGGGATGGATCGGGCAGACATGATGGTTTTCAGCCACCGTGCCCCGGTCGGAATAGCCGAGCGACAGGCACACGCTGTTGTCCACCGCGAGCGCGAGCGCGCGCCGCACGCGCGCATCGCCATAGGGCGTGGCCCCGTCCACCACGGCCTGCTGGTTCGGCCGGATCACAAGGGTGTTCGCCGTCACCGCCTCGGATTTCACCCAGCCGATCGCGTCGAGGATCTCGATGAAGTCGCCCAGGCTTTCATACAGCATGTCGACCTCGCCGGAGTCCGCCGCGGCGACGATGGAGGACTGGTCGGTGCCGAAATCGATGTACTCGATCCGGTCGAGGGCCGCCTCGCCAATGACCCCCTTGCCCCACCAGTCGTGGTCCTCGTTCTTCACCATCACGGCCCGTATGCCCACCTGGAATTCCTCGGGCAGGTAGGGGCCGGTGCCCTTGGGGGGATCCAGCGGATCGCCGGAAAAATCCTGCGGGACGATGGCCGCGGGGTAGTCCGAGAAGCCCGCGATGAGCGTGATGTCCGGCGTCTGGAGGTTGAGCCGCACGGTCAGCTCGTCCACCACCTCGACCGCGCCGTCGCGCGCCTCGCCGGTCTCGTCGTCGATGAGCGAAGAGACGCGGCTGGCCATCGAATTGCCCTCGACATTGCGTTCGGCCCAGCGGCGGATGTTGAAGGCCACATCCTCTGCGGTGAAGGCGCTGCCGTCGTTCCAGGTCACGCCGGGGCGGACGCGGAGCGTGTATTCGGTGGCGTCCTCGTTCACCTCCCAGTCTTCCAGCAGGATCCCGCGGAACGTGCCGTCGCGGTTATACTCGACAAGGTATTCGAGCCATCCGCGGGTGAAGTTCGACATCTGCGGCCAGTCGTAGCTTCGCGGATCCTTCAGCGCCTTGACCGTGCTCTCGATGCGGAGCGTGCCGCCCTCCTGCACCGCCGGCTGGGCGGCCGCCGGCGCATCGAGGCCCAGGAGCGCGTAGGCCGTCGGCGCGGCCACGCCGAGCGCGGTGGCGCGGGTCAGGAACTCGCGGCGTGAGAGCTTGCCTTCCGCAACCTCCCGCGCGTGCATGTGCGCTGCGGGATGAACGGAACGGGACGTGGTGTGCATCATGGCACAAGACCTCCGGGTCATTGACGAAAAATCGGGGAATGCGCCCCTCGGGGCGCGGGCATCGCACATGGTTTTCGGCTGCGGCCCGACCAACATGTCGGACGAAAGGCGATGCGTGGATAGCTAAGCAGAAATCGCCGGTCGGGTGCAAGCGCTGGCGCGCCTCAGCGGCCCCGAAAGAGCCCGCCCAACAGGCCGCGCACGATGCGCCGGCCGCTGGTGCCCGAAAGCTCGTCGATCACCGCGCGGTGGAGCGCCTCGCCAAGCGTGTCCGGCGCGGCCCGCCGGGCGGGACGCGAGGTGGAGCGGCTCACCCCGCCGCCCTTGTAGCGTCGCGCGGCGTTGAACTCGCGCGCCTGCGCGTCCTCCCGGTCCGCGGCGCTCTCGGCCGCCTCCGCCTCCGCCGCCGCGGCTGCGGCGCGCGCGGCCAGCATCTCGTGCGCCGAGGGGCGGTCGACCGCCCTGTCGTAGCGCCCGGCCACCGGCGACGCGGCGATCGTCGCGGCGCGCTCGGCCTCCGTGATGGTGCCGAGGCGCGAGGATGGCGGCCGGATCAGGGTGCGCTCCACCATGCCGGGCACACCCTTCCTTTCCAGAAACGACGTCACCGCCTCGCCCACGCCCACCTCGCGGATCGCGGTGGCGGTGTCGAAGGCCGGGTTTTCGCGGTAGGTCTCCGCCGCGTGCCGGAGCGCGCGCCGGTCCCGCGCGGTGAAGGCGCGCAGCGCGTGCTGCACCCGGTTGCCGAGCTGGCCCAGGATGTCCTCGGGGATGTCGTCGGGGTTCTGGGTCACGAAATAGACGCCCACGCCCTTCGACCGGATGAGCCGCGCCACCTGCTCCACCTTATCGACCAGCGCGCGGGGGGCGTCGTCGAACAGCAGATGGGCCTCGTCGAAGAAGAAGACGAGGCGCGGCTTCTCGGGGTCGCCGACCTCGGGCAGTTCCTCGAAGAGCTCCGACAGAAGCCAGAGCAGGAAGGTCGCGTAAAGCCGGGGCGCGCGCATCAGCCGGTCGGCCGTCAGGATCGAGATCCGCCCGCGCCCGTCCGCATCCACCCGCATCAGCTCCGCGAGGTCCAGCGCGGGTTCGCCGAAAAGCTGCGCGCCGCCCTGATCCTCGAGCCCCAGAAGCCGCCGCTGGATCGCCCCGATGGAGGCCGGCGCGACATTGCCGTAGCGCAGCGAAAGCGCCGCCCTGTTCTCGCCCACGAAGACGAGAATCGATTGCAGGTCCTTGAGGTCGAGAAGCGGCAGCCCCTCCTCGTCGGCCAGACGGAAGGCGATGTTCAGCACCCCTTCCTGCGCGTCCGAAAGATCGAGAAGCCGGGACAGCAGCAGCGGCCCCATCTCGGCCACGGTGGTGCGGACCGGATGGCCCTTCTCGCCGTAAAGGTCCCAGAACGTCACCGGGAAGGCCTCGTAGCGGTAGTCGGAAAACCCGATCGTCGCGGCACGCTCGGTGAAGGCGCCGTGCAGCTTCGCCGTCTCGGAGCCCGCCTGCGAAAGCCCCGCCAGATCGCCCTTCACATCGGCGAGGAAGACCGGCACGCCCGCCGCCGAGAACCCCTCCGCCATGATCTGAAGCGTCACGGTCTTGCCGGCGCCGGTGGCCCCGGCCACGAGCCCGTGACGGTTCGCATAGCCGAGATCGAGATACTGCCGCACGGCGTGCCCCGCCCCGCCGCCGCCCATGAAGATCTTTCCTCCCATGGCGCCCTCACCTCCGCTGCCCCGAAAACTGTCATTTGCGGCCACAGTGTCTTAACCATTCCCCCGCATAGTGGGAAGTGTTCGAGGCCCTGGCTCCCCCGGGGCTTCGGCGGACTTCCTCCCTGTCAGACTGGCCGCGCCCTCGGGCGCGGCTTTTTTCATTTCCTTGGAACGTTTTCCCGCCCTGGATTGCCTGTTGACGGAAGCCCGGTTACTTCGTAGCGTCCCCACCAATGACTAAGTCGGCCAGTCCGACGGGGAGTGAACTGGGAAGGGGCCTTCGGGCCCCTTTTCGCGTGGGCGGGCAGGTTGCGGAAATCCGCGCCGTGGAGCCGGGCGGCCCGCGATGCCCCCTGACAGGGCTCGGGGAGCGTGCTATGCGCCGACGCAGAAATCGACGCAACACGGGAATCCCTTCATGCCAGACTACTTCCGCACCCTGCCCTTCCTGGCCTTCATGGCGCTCGCCGCGCCGCTGGCCGCCCAGGAGGACGCGGACGCCGGCGGCGAGAGCGCCCAGCCCGGCGCCGACCTGAGCCTCGGGGAGTCCGACGCCGGGCAGACCTATGTCGCCGCGACGAACGACGCCTGGGAAGTGCAGTGCGTGCGCACCGAGGGGCAGGAAGATCCCTGCACGATGTACCAGCTTCTGATGGATCCCAACGACAACGCGGTTGCCGAGATCAGCCTCTTCCGCCTGCCCGAGGGCGGGCGCGCGGTCGCCGGCGCGACGGTCGTGGTGCCGCTGGAAACGCTTCTGACGGAGCAGTTGCGCATCTCTGTCGATGCGGGCGAGGCCAAGCGCTACCCGTTCTCGGTCTGCACCCAGGTCGGATGCTACGCGCGCATCGGCTTCACCGAGGCGGACGTCGCCGCCTTCAAGCGGGGCGCGGCGGCGACGCTCTCGATCGTGCCCTTCCAGGCGCCGGACCAGACCGTGTCGGTCGAGATGTCGCTGTCGGGGTTCACGGCAAGCTTCGACGCGCTGCCCGCCATCGACAACTGAGTCCCCAGGGCGCGCGCCGCCGCTCAGGCGGCGCCGAGCCCCTCCAGAACGGCGCGCGCCGCGCGGCGCCCCGGCGGGGGGCCGCCGCGGCCGAGCCGGTCCATCGTCACCGCCATGGCCGCGCGCTGCGGTTCGGGATCGTCGAGCACGGTGCAAAGCGCGTCGGCGATCGGCCCGGGCCTGCACTGCGTGCCGATGAATTCAGGCACCACGCGGGTCTCGGAGACGAGGTTCACGAGGTTGACGGAGTCGGTGACCAGCATGCGCTGGATGATGGCGCGCGAGACAAGGCCCATGTCATAGGCCACGACCATTGGCGTATCGGCGGCGGCCAGTTCCAGCGACACCGTGCCCGAGGCGGCCAGGGCCGCGTCCGCCGCCGCGAAGGCCGCGCGCTTTTCCGCCGCCGGATCGTCCGCGCCGCGCGGGTCCAGAAACACCGGCGCGCCCGGCCAGTCCCGCACGGTCGCGGCGGCCATCTCGGCGACCGCGCCCGCGGCGGGGACCACGAGGCGCGTGTCGGGCCGCGCTGCGGTCACGCGCCGCAGCACCTCGCCGAAGACGGGCGCGAGCCGTGCCACTTCGCTTCTGCGCGAGCCCGGCAGCACCAGAAGCAAGGGCGCCGCGCCGATGCCGTGGCGGGTACGGAATTCCGCGGCCTCCGCAAGCGTGGCCTGCGGGTCGGTCACGACCGGGTGACCCACGAAATCGCAGCGCATGCCCGCGGCCTCCATGTAAGGCGGCTCGAACGGGAAGAGGGCAAGCACCTGGTCGACATGGGCGGCCATCTTCGCGGCCCGGCCCGGCCGCCACGCCCAGACCGTGGGCGCGACATAGTGGACCACGCGGATATCGCTCATCTCCTTGACGAGCTTCGCCACGCGCAGGCTGAACTCGGGCAGGTCGATCGTGACCAGCACGTCAGGCTTCGCGGCAACGACGGCCTCGGCGGTCTCGCGGATGCGACGTTTCAGCTGGCGGTATTGCGACAGGATCTCGACGATTCCCATGATCGAGATCTCGTCCATGGGAAAGAGGCTTTGCAGCCCGCGGGCGAGCATCCCCTCGCCCCCGATCCCCTCGAAACGGACATCCGGCACAAGCTCGCGCAGACCGTCCATCAGCGCGGCCCCGAGCCGGTCGCCCGAGGGCTCCCCGGCAGTCACGAAGACGCGCATCAGGCGGCCCTTTCGCGCACCCAGAGGAACAGCCCCGCCGCGTCGAGGATCTCCACGACCCGGTCGCGCTCCAGCACCAGCACGCCGTCGGCCTCGATCACGATGCCGGAAAGGCCCGCGCGCAGCGCGCCCTCGGCCGTGGCCGGGCCGATGGTGGGCAGATCCACCCGCCGATCCTGGTGCGGCTTCGGCACCTTGTAGAGGATGCCGGCCCGCGCGCCGGGCGGGCGCCCGTCCTCGCCGCCCAGCCAGTCGGCCGCCACGCCGAGCGCATCGCCCACCATGTCGGCGCCCCAGCTCAGCGGATCGACAGCCTCGGAGGTGGGCGGCGGGATCGGCCGCGCGAGCCGCGCCAGCATGGCGTCGGTGCCGTCCGGCCCTTCGCGCGCGATCTCGTGCTCTCCGGCCACGACGCAGGCCTGGCCCACATCCGCCGCGGCCATTTCGGCCACGACGCGCGCACCGATCCGCGCCTCGGCCTCGGTGCCGGGGGCGGGGCGCGACCGCGTCGGGACACCCGCCTCGGGCAGAAGCGACGGCGCGGCCTCGTGGGCGCCGAGCACGGTGAAGCCCTGCGCCTCGAAGATCGCCACCGCGCCGCGCAGCGCCCCGTCATCGCCGCGGCCGAGCGCCTCCATCATGACGGGCACGAGCGGCATGGTCGCCGCGTCGATGGCGGCGGGGTCCATGCGCGGACGGCGGATCGCGCCGCAGAAACACACCTGCGTCACGCCCTTGCCCCGGAGCGTTTCCAGCATCGTGCCGAGATGTTCCAGCCGGAAGGTGATGTCGGCGGCGATCCCGTCGGGCGGAAAACCCTCCAGCGCGCAGACCAGCGGGCGCTCTGCCTGCGCCTCCGCCACGGCCCGGGGCAGCGCCCCCTCCCCCGCGATCAGTGCCAGCATCCTCGCGCCCTCTCAGCCCGGTGTCAGGAAGGACCGGTCACTGCCGGCCAGGACGAAATCCACGATCTGGCGGACATAGTCGCTCGCCGTCTCGTCGCCCAGCCGGCGCGCGCGGTCCTGGAACGCGCCTTCGCCCTGCGCGAGCATCTGGAACGCGGCCCGCAGCGCGGTGATGTCGTCGCGCGACACGCCGCGGCGCTTCAGCCCGACCAGGTTCAGCCCGTCGAGCCTGCCCCGCGGCGCCTGCACCAGGCCGTAGGGGATGACGTCGTTCGTCACCATGGTGACCGCGCCGATGATCGCGCCCTCGCCGATGCGCACCCACTGGTGCACGCCCGAAAGCCCGCCCACGATCACGTCGTCCTCGAGCACGCAATGCCCGGCGAGCGCGGCATGGTTCACGAGGATCACCCGGTCGCCCACCTGGACGTCATGGGCGACGTGGGCGCCGGCCATGAAAAGCCCGTCGTCGCCCACCCGCGTGACGCCTCCGCCGCCCTCGGTGCCGGCGTTCATGGTGACATGCTCGCGGATCCGGTTCCGCGCCCCGATCTCGAGCCGCGTGCGCTCGCCCTTGAACTTCAGGTCCTGCGGGATCTCGCCGATCACGGCAAAGGGAAAGATCGACGTCCCGGCGCCGATGCGCGTGTCGCCCGTGACGACGACATGGGACTTCAGCTCCACCCCCTCGGCGAGGCGCACCTCGGGGCCGACATGGCAGAACGGTCCGATCGCGCAGCCGGCGGCGATCACCGCGCCCTCTTCCACCACGGCGGAGGGATGGACGCGCGCCTCGGGCGAGATCGACATCAGCCCGCGCTCCCCTCGATGTCCATCATGGCCGAGAACTCGGCCTCGGCGGCCAGTTCGCCCGCCACCTCGGCGCGGCCCTCGAATTTCCAGACCTTGCCGCCGGGCCGGCCGCGCAGCGTGCGCAGGCGCATTTCAACCACGTCGCCGGGCACGACCTTGCGCCGGAACTTGCACTTGTCGATCCCCATGAAATAGATAAGCATTTCCTTGTCCGCGAGGTCGAGCGACGTGCCCACCATCACCGCCGCCGTCTGTGCCATCGCCTCGATGATCGTGACGCCGGGCATGATCGGCTGGCCGGGAAAATGGCCCTGGAAATGCGGCTCGTTCATGGTGACGTTCTTCAGCCCGAGCGCCGAACTGGTCCCGTCGATCTCCACGACCCGGTCCACCAGGAGGAACGGGTAGCGGTGCGGCAGGATGCGCTGGATCAGCTGGATGTCGGCAGTCGCGAGCTCGGTCATTCTCTCTCCCCGGGCGATTTGTTCCTCCCCTAGCAAGGGGGGCGTGGCGGGACAAGCTGGGCTAGTCGCGGTCGCCGTCGGCGCCGGGAGCGGACGGCGTCTCGGCCGTGTCCCCGGGCGGCGGCGCCTCGGGCAGGGACGGCGCGGCCGGGTCATCGGCAGAGAGCCCGTCACCGATTTCCGCGTCGATACGCGCGATCGCCTGATCGGTGACGTCGATCACCTCCGCGCTCATGAAGATGGATCCACGCTCGAGGATCACCGCCGCTCCGGCCTCGCGCATCAGCCGTTCCAGCACCGGTTGCGCGGCGGCCAGGAACGCCCGGCGCGCCTCCTCGTTGCGCAGCGAGAGCATCCGCGCCTTCCCGTCCTGCTCCCGGCGGATGCGCTGCACCTTCTCGTCGAACGCATCGGCCAGCGCGCGAAACTCGTCGGGCGCAAGCGTCTCGCGCTGCTCGGTGAGGCGTTGTTCCTCGGCGGTGAGTTCGGTCTCGATGCGGCGGTTCTCGGCGGCAAGGTCCGCGCCTTGCCGCTCGAGCTCTTCGGTCACTCGCCGACCGAAGGCAGACTCCGCGAAAAGCCGCTCCGGTTCCACCGTCAGGATCGGGCTCTGAAGACGCGCGGGCGCAGAAAAGGGCTGTTGCTGCGCCGCGGCCCACGGCACCCAGGCCAGCGCCGCCACGAGCAGCGCGGCGAGGGAGCGGCTCAGCCCGCGGGCCATGCCCTCAGAACTGGGTCTGGATGGTGAAATCGAAGTTCTGCGTCTCGTCGAAGGGTTTCTTCTGCAACGGCTCCGAAATGTTGAACCGCAGCGGCCCGATCGGCGTGTCCCAGAAGATCGAGACGCCGATGACGGACCGCACCGTGAAATCCTCGTAGAGGACATCCGGCGAGCTGGTGTCGAGCCCCCAGAGCGACCCCACGTCGTAGAACACGCCGCCCGAGATGCCGTATTCCTCGGGCAGGCCGAGCGGAAACTCGGCCTCCAAGCGCGCAACGGCGTATTTGTCGCCGCCAAGCGCGTCGTCTGTCGTGGCCGTCACTTCGCGCGGGCCGATACCGTCGGTGGTGAAGCCGCGCAGGCGCCGGGGGCCGAGGAAGAAGCGGTCGGTCACGCGGCTCGATCCGTCGCTGTAGTTCAGCACGCCGCCTTCCAGCGTGGCCCGCAGCGTCACTTCCTCGCGCAGGATGCGGGTCTGCGCCACCGCCCGCGCCGTGGTGCGCACGAAGGTATCGTCGCCGCCGAGCGCGGCGAAGTCCTGGCCGAATTGCAGAAGGATGCCCGAGTTCGGGTCGAGCCCCGTGCGGCGGGTATCGTAGCTGTAGGTGTAGCCGACGGAGCTGTTGAAGACCTCGCCGCGATCCGCCTCGTCCTGGATGAGCGGTCCGACCGCGGAAGGATCGTCGAGCGAGATGTCCGAGCTTTCGGCGGTGTAGCGCACCTGAAGCCGCCCATTCTCGGAGACGGGGAAAGTGAAGGACGGCTGAAACCGCCCGATCGCGGTGTCGTAGCTGGACAGGAAGCTGTCCGTTTCCCGGTAGGAAAGTTCGAGATCGAAGCGCAGGTCGCGGCCCAGGAAGGCGGGCTCGCCGAAGGTGAAGGAATATTCCTGGTTCTCGTCGGTCGTGGACAGCTGGAAACCGATGCTCTGCCCACGTCCCAGGAAGTTGCGCTCGCGGAAGCCGACGGTCGCGCCCAGCCCGCCCTCCGTGGAGTAGCTGGCGCCGAAGGAGATCGAGCCGGTCGGCTGCTCCTCGACGTTCACGTCGATGATGACCTGATCCTCGGAACTGCCCTCGCGGGCCTCCACCTCGGCGTCGGCGAAAAGCCCGAGCGCGCGGATCCTTTCGGCGCTCTGGCGGATCTCGCGCGGGTTGAACGGATCGCCCTCCACCGCGCCGAACTGCCGCCGGATCACGCGGTCGAGCGTGGCGGTATTGCCCTCGATGTCGATACGCTCGACAAAGATGCGTTCGCCGCGCACGAGCGCGAAGTCGATGTCGAGCGTCAGGTCGCGGTCGTTGCGGACGACGCGCGGCTCGACCCGCACGAAGTTGAGCCCCTCCTGCACCGCGAGCCGCTCCAGCCGGGCGATGTCGCGCTCGACGTCGAGCGGCGAATAGACGGAGCCGGGGCGTGTCCGAAGCGCCGCCTGGAACAGGTCCGGATCGACATCGGGCAGGTCCGACGAGACGGTCAACTCACCAAAGCGGAACTGCTGTCCCTCCTCGACGTTGAAGGTCACGAAATAGGCGTCGCGCTCCTGCGACAGCTCGGCGTTGACGGCCGTGATGCGGAAATCGACGTAGCCCCGCGATTGGTAGAAATCGTTCAGGAGCTGCCGGTCGAACTGGATCCGGTCTTCCACGAAGATGTCGGAGCGGATGATCGCGCGCAGAAGGCCCGCCTGCTTCGTGCTCAGCACCCGCCGCAGGCGGCGGTCGGAATAGGCCTCGTTGCCCACGATCCCGATCCGCTCGATCTCGATCACGCCGCCCTCGAAGATCTCGAAGACGAGGTCGACGCGGTTGTCGCTGCGCTCGATCAGGCGGGGGCGCACCGTGGCGGCCAGGCGCCCGTCGACGGCGTAGGCTTCGGCGATGCGCGCCGCGTCGCGTTCCGCCTGCACGGGGCTGTAGACCCGGCGGGATTGCGATTCCACGGCCTGCGCAAGCGCCTCGTCGTCGAGCCGGCGGTTGCCCTCGAAGGCGATGCGGTTGATCGTCGGGTATTCGTCCACCACGATCACGAGCTCGCTGCCCCGCGGGATGATTTCCACGCTTTCGAACAGACCGGTCTGAAGAAGGCGGCGATTGGCGGCGTTGATCTCTCCGGCGGTGACGGTCTCGCCGCGGGGGATCCCCGCGTAGCTCAGGATCGTGCCGGGCTCGATACGCTGGTTGCCCTCGATCGTCACCGAGGCGAAGCTGTAGGTCTGCGCGCCCGCCGGCAACGGCGCGACGAGAAGCGCGGCCGCAAGCGTCAAAGGCAGCGCGATAGACGCCTTGAGGGCGGGGATTCTGCCGCTGCCCGTCGCTTTATCGCCCTTTACAGCGAACACCCGTGTCACGCTCATGCCGCCACCCGTCCAGACGCCCCATTTGGTAGTTGTGGGTATAGCGATTGCGGGATGTTGTCAAAGCGCGGAACCGGTTTCGGTGACAGCCCGGCGCAAGCGTTGCCGCAAGGGCGCGCCCGGCGTCGGAACGCGCCGGCGCGGGGCATCGAACACGCCGTCCAGAGCTGTCAGAGAGTTGCGAGAAACGCCCCCAGCATCAGGCCGAGAAGAATCGCCGCCGGGAACAGCAGACGATCCCAGCTGAGTCTGAGAAGCAGGCCAAGCCCGCGCGTATCGATGCTGTGCAAGTGCATGGGTCCGCTCCTTGCAAGGTTTCAAGCCTCCACAGAAGATCAGGAAAATCTGGCAGGAGTTGGACCGTTTCGGGGCGGCTTTTCAACAGGCCGCCCCGACCGCAGGGATCAGGGGCAGAAGATGTCGTTGGTCAGCGCGAACGCCATCAGCCCCAGGATCAGCACCAACCCGGCCCCCATCAGGACCTGCAATGCCTGATCGCTCGGCGGACGCCCGGCCACGGCCTCGTAGGCGTAGAAGACGAGGTGACCGCCATCCAGCACCGGGATCGGGAAAAGGTTGAGCAGCCCGACCGCCGTCGACAGCACCGCGATGAACCAGATGAAGCTCGTCGCGCCCTGGGCCGCCATGGCGCCCGAGGTTTCGGCGATCCCCACGGGCCCCGACAGATTGCAGGTCGAGATCGCCCCCGTGATCATGTGCCACAGACCGGAAAGCGACCCCTGGATGATGGTCGCGGTCTGGGCGACACCCGAGGTGAAGGCCTCCACCGGGCCAACGATTTCCGTCGCCGGCTCAAAGGCCAGCCCGCCGACGATTCCGATGCGCCAGTGCGTGACGAAGCCGCCGTCGGGTTGCGGCTCGTCCATGCGCTTGGGCGCAAGGGTCATCTCCATGGTCTCGCCCGCGCGCCAGACGGTCAGCGAAAGTTCCGCGCCGTCGGAACTTTCGACGACCTCCCTGAGCTCTTCGAAGGCGACGATCGGCTCCCCCTCGACGGCGGTGACGACGTCGCCGGCGCGCAACCCGGTCTCGAAGGCGGCCGAGCGCGGTATCACCTGCGTGACCACGGGCGGATAGGGATAGGGCCCCTCCACGACCATGTCCGACCCGTCGCGGCGCACGCGGAAATCGATCAGCGCCTCGCGGGGCACGTTGTCGGCGAAGGACTGGAACCCCTCGGGGGTGTCGAAGGCCGGCGGGGGCGTGCCCGCGATCGCGAGGATCTCATCGCCCTCCTGCAGCGCGCCGGCCACCGGAAGCTCGCGGATCTCGCCCACCGTGAGGGGCTCCACCGGCGCGCCGCGCAGCATGAAGACGCCGGTGAAGATGAGGATCGAGAGCGCGAAGTTGAACGCGGGCCCCGCCGCAACGGTGAGCGAGCGCGCCCAGAGCGGCGCGCCGGCCATCGTGTGGCGCTTCTCTTCCTCGTTCATCCGGGACAGTTTCTCGGGGTCGGTGCCGCTTGCCGCGTTGGCGTCGCCCTTGAACTTGACGTATCCGCCAAGCGGCAAGGCTGCGATCTGCCAGCGCGTCCCGCGCCGGTCCATGCGCGTGAAAAGCACGGGGCCGAACCCGAGCGAGAAGACCTCCGCCTCGATCCCGGTCCAGCGGCCGACGATGTAGTGGCCGTACTCATGGATCGCCACGATCACCGAAAGCGCCACCACGAAGGCCAGAAGTGTCCAGAGAAGCCCGCCGAATTGCGGGACGAGAGAGATGAAATCCACGTGTCAGCCCCTATGCCGCTCGTTCCGTCATGACCCTCTCGGCCTCATCCCGGGCGAGATGGTCTGCCGCGAGCACCTTATCAAGGTCCATCGCGGCGTCATTGTGACCAAGGCGGGCACAAACCCTGTCGAGAACCTCTTCGACGACGCCCGCCATGCCGGTGAAGCCGATCCGCCCCGCGAGGAACCCGTCGAGCGCGCATTCCTTGGCCGCGTTGAAGGCCGCGCCCGAAAGGCCGCCCGCCGCCATCACGTCGCGCGCGAGACGCAGCGCGGGGTAGCGCGCAAGATCCGGCGCCCGGAAGGTCATCTGCCCGATCGCGGCCAGGTCCAGCCGCGCGACCGGCAGCGCGCGCCGCTCGGGCCAGTTGAGCGCATAGCCGATGGCGTGGCGCATGTCGGGCGGGCCGACATGCGCCATGAGCGCCCCGTCCGCGAAGCCCACCAGCGCATGGATGAGCGATTCCGGGTGGATCACGACCTCGATCCGCTCGGGCGGCATGCCGAAGAATTCCTTCGTTTCAATGACCTCTAGGGCCTTGTTGAACATCGACGCGCTGTCGATGGTGATGCGCTGGCCCATGTCCCAGTTGGGATGCGTCGCCGCTTCGGCAGGCGTGGCGTGGGCCAGCCGTTCCAGCGGCCAGTCCCGGAACGCGCCGCCCGAAGCGGTGATGATGACGCGCTCCACCGCCGCCATGTCCTCGCCCACGAGCGCCTGGAAGACTGCCGAGTGTTCGCTGTCCACCGGCAGGACGCGCGCGCCGTGGCGCTGCGCCGTGGCCATCACCAGCGGGCCGGCGCAAACCATGCTTTCCTTGTTGGCCAGCGCCAGTGTCGCGCCCTGCCCCAGCGCCGCAAGGCCGGGAGCAAGCCCCGCCGCGCCCACGATGGCGGACATCACCCAGTCCGCCGGCCGCGACGCGGCCTCCACCAGCGCGCCCTGCCCCGCGGCGGCCTCCACGCCCGAGCCCGCAAGCGCGGCGCGCAGGCCCTCCAGAAGATCCTCGTGGGCCGTCACCGCGATCTCGGCCCCGAGCCGCCGCGCATCCTCGGCCAGCCGCGCGACGTTGCGCCCGCCGGTGAGCGCCACGACATCGAATTCCCCGGGCGCGCGCGCTACCAGATCGAGCGTGTTCTGCCCGATCGAGCCCGTGGCGCCCAGAACGCTGATCCGCCGCATCACGAGCCCCCCGGAAGCGCCGTCAGGGCCCTGAGGGCGAGGACCATGACCGCCGCGCCGATCATCGCGTCGAAGCGGTCCATGAGCCCGCCATGCCCCGGCAGGAGCGCGGAACTGTCCTTGACGCCGACATGGCGCTTCAGCGCGCTTTCGGCGATGTCGCCGGCCTGCGCCGCGACGGCGACGGCGACCGAGACGGCGGCGAGCGCCGCCCCCGCGCCCGTCGACCCGGCGAAGGCCAGCCCCGCGAGCGCAGCGGCCGCCCAGCCGGCAACCGTGCCGGACCAGGTCTTCTTCGGGCTCACCCGCGGCCAGAGCTTCGGCCCGCCGAGCCGCCGCCCGGCGAAATAGCCTGCCACGTCGCTCGCCACGACGACAGCGACGAGCCAGAAGACCGCGATCGCGCCCCCATCGGCCCGCAGATGAAGCAGGCTCGCCCCGGCCAGCATGAAAAGCAGCGTGAACACTGCCGCGAGCGGGCCACGCGGGCCGAGAAGCGCAAGGATGGCGACGGGCGGCGCGAGAAGCAGCGCCGCCGTGGCCCAGCCCGGCAGCGCCGTGGCCGCCGCGGCAAGCGCGAGCGCCGCGGCCGCGCCAAGCGCCGAGGCGGTGCCCGGCCGACCGGGCGCCAGCATGCGCGCAAGCTCCCAGGTCATGCCGCCCGCGAGAACCGAGACCAGAAGCGTGAAAAGCACGCCACCCGCCCAGAGCGCCACCGCGCCGGCGGCGGCCAGCGCGGCGGCGGTGCCGATCCGGACGGACAGGTCGTCCCAGATACCGGCGGTGCCGCTCATGCCCGCACCGCGCCGAAACGGCGATCCCGCGCGGCGAAGGCGCGGATCAGCCGCCCGAACTCCGCCTCGGTGAAATCCGGCCAGAGCGTGTCGATGAACTCGTATTCGGAATAGGCCGATTGCCACAGCAGGAAGTTGGAGATGCGCGCCTCGCCCGAGGTGCGGATGACCAGGTCGGGATCAGGCAAGACGCAGGTGTCGAGGTATCGCGGCAGCGTCTCCTCGTCGACGTCCGCGGGTTTCAGCCGTCCCGCCGCGACGTCCTCGGCCAGCCGCCGCGTGGCGCGGGCCACCTCGTCGCGCCCGCCGTAATTCAGCGCGATGGTCAGGTTGGTGCCGGCGCAGCCCGCGGTCAGAAGCTCGAGCTCGTCCATCAGTTCGACCAGCTTGTCGTCGAGCCGCACCCGGTCGCCGATGAACCGCACGCGCACGTCATTGGCCAGAAGCGCGCGCGCCTCGCGCCGGATGTAGCCGCGAAACAGGTTCATCAGGCCCGAGACCTCGATCTGGGTCCGCTTCCAGTTCTCCGTGGAAAACCCGAAAATCGTCAGGTACTTCACCCCGTAACGCGGGCAGGACTCGACGATCTCGCGCACCCGGCGGGCGCCGGCGTGGTGCCCGTAAAGGCGCGGGCGCCCGCGCATGGTCGCCCACCGGCCGTTGCCGTCCATGATGATGGCGACGTGGTGCGGGCCCGGCATCAGGGCGCTGTCTGCGGCGTCCTCGGCCATGCGCCCTTTTCTCTCAGACCTGCATGATCTCGGACTGCTTGCTCTCGAGCGCCTCGTCCACGGCCTTGGTGTAGCGATCGGTGAGGCCCTGCACCTCGTCCTCCCAGAGCTTCTGGTCGTCCTCGGGCATGCCCTGCGCCTTGGCCTTCTTGATCTGGTCCATGCCGTCGCGGCGGATGTTGCGGATCGAGACGCGCGCGTGCTCGGCATACTGCGCGGCCACCTTTCCCAGTTCGCGCCGCCGCTCCTCGTTGAGTTCGGGGATCGGCAGCATGATGATCGTGCCGTTGAGCTGCGGATTGATGCCGAGGCCGGATTCGCGGATCGCCTTCTCCACCTTGCCGACGAGCGACTTGTCCCAGACGTTGACGGTGATCATGCGCGATTCCGGCACGTTGACCGTGCCCACCTGGTTGATCGGCGTCTTCTGGCCGTAGGCCTCGACCATCACGGGCTCCAGCATCGAGGCCGAGGCGCGCCCGGTGCGCAGGCTCGCGAATTCGGTGCGGAGCGAGGACATCGCGCCCTCCATGCGGCGTTCGAGGTCTGCGATGTCGATCTCTAGGTCTTCTTCGGACATGTGCTCTTCTTCTTCGCTGGAAGCTGATGCTCGACGCGTATACTCCGCCACGCGCCGTTTTGTATAGGCGTCGGCGCGAAAAGTTGCGCCGCCGCCGCTTGCGCGCGCCCGCGTCAGTCGGTGACGAGGGTGTGGGTTCCCTCGCCCGCGAGCACCCCGCGGAAGCCGCCCGGCTCGTCGAGCGAAAAGACGATGATCGGAAGGTTGTTGTCGCGGGCCAGCGCGATGGCCGAGGCGTCCATCACCTTGAGATGGTCGGACAGCACCTGGTCGTAGGTGATGCGGTCGAAGCGCCGGGCCCCGGGGTTGGTGAGCGGGTCACTGTCATAGACGCCATCGACCTTGGTGCCCTTGAAGATCGCCTCGCAGGCCATCTCGTTGGCGCGAAGCGTGGCCGCGGTGTCGGTGGTGAAATAGGGGTTGCCGGTGCCTGCGGCGAAGATGCACACGCGCTTCTTCTCGAGGTGGCGCACCGCACGCCGGCGGATGTAGGGCTCGCAGATCTCGTCCATCCGGATCGCGCTGATCACCCGCGTGAAGACGCCCAGCGTCTCGAGCGCCGACTGCATGGCGAGCGCGTTCATCACGGTGGCGAGCATCCCCATGTAGTCGGCCGTCGTGCGCTCCATCCCCTGGGCCGATCCCTGCAGCCCGCGGAAGATGTTGCCGCCCCCGATCACCATGCATATTTCCACGCCCATCTCGTGGACCGACTGCACCTCGCGCGCGACGCGCTCGACCGTGGGCGGGTGCAGACCGTAGGCTTGCGGGCCCATCAGCGCCTCGCCGGAGATCTTGAGCATGACGCGCTGGAAACTGGGTCGGACGGGGGATGGGGCCATGTTGCGCGCGCTCCGGCTGGTGGCATAGGGTCGGGCGCAAAATGTCGGAAATCGCGGCCGGGTTCAATGCGCCCTGCGCGCGGCCGGAGGCGAACCTGAAAAAGAGGCGGCAGGACATTGGAACTGAAGGATATTCCCGCCGATCTGCCTGTGCTCATCGTCGGGCCCACCGCGTCGGGCAAGTCGGCGCTGGCGCTCGAGATCGCGCGCCGGCAGGGCGGCGTGATCGTGAACGCCGACGCGATCCAGGTCCATCGCAGCTGGCGCGTGCTGACCGCGCGGCCCTCGAAGGCCGAGGAGGCGGAGGTGCCGCACGCGCTCTACGGCTTCCTGCCGCCGGGGTCCGATTACTCGGTGGGCCAGTGGCTGCGCGACCTCGAACCGATCCTCGCCGGCCCCGACCGGCCGATCGTGGTGGGCGGCACCGGGCTCTATTTCTCGGCGCTGACCGAGGGGCTGGCGGAGATCCCCGAGGTGCCGCCCGAGCTGCGTCAGGAGGCGGCAGCCCGCCTTGCCGAGGGGGGGCTCGGCGCGCTTCTGGCCGAACTCGACGCCGCGACGGCGGCCCGGATCGACACCGCGAACCCGCGCCGCGTCACGCGGGCGTGGGAGGTGCTGCGGGCGACGGGGCGCGGCCTTGCCGACTGGCAGGACGACACCCCGCCGCCGCGGCTTGCGCTGTCGCGCACGGTGCCGATCCTCGTCGATGCGCCCAAGGCCTGGCTCTCGCCCCGGATCGAGGCGCGCTTCGACGCGATGCTCGAAGGAGGCGCGCTCGAGGAGGCGCGCGCGCTTCTGCCGGTGTGGTCGCCGGACCTGCCGGCGGCGAAAGCCATCGGCGCGGCCGAACTCGTCGCCCACCTCAGGGGCGAGATGTCGCTCGACGCGGCGCGCGCGGCGGCCACCGTGGCCACGCGGCGCTTCGCGAAGCGCCAGCGGACCTGGTTCCGCGCGCGCATGCGGGGCTGGACGCGACACCGGCCCGAATCCGCTGACGCCTGAGGCGGCCGGCGCGCGGGGTTTGCATCCCCGCGCCGGATGCGGATACCACCGGGCTCGCCGGCTGCCCGAAATCGCCCTCGAGAAGGACCGCCCCGCTTGACCCCTTCGAACGCTCCGCGCCCGACGAGTTTCGCCCAGCCGATGACGCCCGCCGCGCCGCCCGCGTCGCCCCGCTGCATGACGATCGCGCAGCTCGCGCCCCGCGGGGGCTGGCAGCTCGGACTGATGCATGACCGGCCCGAGCACCTGTTGCTCTGGACGACGAAGGGCCAGGGCCGCGTGACGGTGGACGGCCTGCGCCGGGGCGTTTCGGTGCACAACGCGATCTTCCTGCCGGCAGGCACGCTTTTTTCCTTCGAGATCGGCGCCCAGGGCTTCGGACAGGCGGTCGCGATGACGCCGCGCGCGGATGCGGCGCTGCCCGACGCGCCGTCGCATCTGCGCATCCGCGACGCCTTCGCCCAGAGCGAGCTGACCGCGCTGCTGGAGGCGATGCAGCGCGAACAGTCCGGCGGACGCGCCTTCGCGGCCGAGGCGCTCTCCGCGCATGCCGCGCTCGTCTCCGTCTGGCTGCGTCGCCAGCTCGCGGCGCAGGAGACGCCCGCGCCCGAAACGGCCGCGCAGCGGCTGGTCCGGCGCTATTGCCGGCTCCTCGTTCAGGGCTTCCGCTCCGAGCGTGTGATGGCCGACTATGCCGCGCAGCTCGACGTCACGCCCACCCACCTGTCCCGCGTATGCAAGGAGTGCGCGGGGCTGAGCGCGGCGGACCTGCTGACCCAGCGCACGCTCCACGCCGCCAGAAGCGCGCTTGCCGAGCCCGTGCCCAGCGTGCAGGAGATCGCGCAGGCGCTCGGGTTCTCCAGCGCGGCCTACTTCACGCGCTTCGTCCAGCATCACACCGGGCAGACGCCCACCGCACTGCGCCGCGCGTCCCAGCAGGCAAATCCCGCCCGGGCGCGTTGACCCGAGGCCGGCGGCCCGTTATGTCGCGTTTGGACCAGATGGATGTCGCTTTCCGACAGCGAATTGCCGAAAGCAGGCGTTGACGCGGGCGCTCGGCTCGTGCCCAATGCTTCGTCAAGGGGTCGATCCGGCGGATCGAAGGCCGTGATCGAACGCGGCCGGGAGGTGCCCGGATCGTACGCCGCCAAGAATGAACAAAAGTGTCTATCCAGACCGCAGACAGGAGAGTTCCATGCCCCATCCGACGATCAACGGCAAACCGGTGCATCCCGCGGCGATCATGTACGCCGAGGAGTTCAAGGCCGGCAAGCTCAGCCGGCGGGAATTCCTCGCGCGGGCCTCGTCGCTCGGCGTCACGGCGGCGGGCGCCTATGCGCTCGGCGGGCTCGGCCGCCCGGCCGCCGCGCAGGCCACGCCACAGGACGGCGGTACGCTGCGCGTCCAGATGGCGGTGCGCGCGCTCAAGGATCCGCGCACGGCGGACTGGTCGCAGATCGCCAACGTCTACCGCGGCTGGCTCGACTACCTCGTCGAATACCAGGCCGACGGCACGTTCCGCCCTATGCTCCTCGAAAGCTGGGAGATCAACGAGGACGCCACCGAGTACCAGATCAAGGTGCGCGAGGGCGTGACGTGGAACAACGGCGACGCCTTCACCGCCGAGGACGTGGCCCACAACATCCGCCGCTGGGGCGACAAGGAGGTCGAGGCGAACTCGATGGCCGCGCGCGTGGCCTCGCTCATCGACGACGAGACCGGCCAGATCCGAGAGGGTGCGATCGAGGTGACGGGCACCCATACGCTGACCCTTCGCCCCAGCGTGCCCGACATCACCCTCATCGCCGGTTTCGCCGACTATCCCGCGGCGGTCGTTCACCCGAGTTACAACGGCGAGAACCCGACCGATGTGCCGATCGGCACCGGCCCCTTCCTGCCCGAAAGCCACGAGGTGGGGATCCGCTCCGTCCTGGTGCGCAACGAGGATCACCGCTGGTGGGGGGCCGACGTCTACGGCGGCCCTTATCTGGACCGCGTCGAATTCATCGATTTCGGCACCGACCCGGCCTCCTGGCTGGCCGCGGCCGAGTCCGAGGAAGTGGACATGCTCTACGAATCCGTGGGCGAGTTCATCGACATCCTCGACGCCATCGGCTGGACCAAGTCCGAGGCGGTGACGGCCAACACCATCACGATCCGCCCCAACCAGGAGGCGATGGTCGGGGACATCAAGCCCTACGCCGACGCGCGCGTGCGGCGCGCCCTCGCGCTCGCCGTGGATAATGCGGTCTGCCTCGAGCTCGGCTATGCGGGTCTCGGCACCGTGGCGGAGAACCACCACGTCTGCCCGATCCATCCCGAATACGCCGATATCGGTCCCGCGCCCCACGATCCCGAGCAGGCGCGCGCCCTGATGGAAGAGGCCGGCATGGCCGATTTCGAACACGAACTGATCTCCATCGACGACGACTGGCGCAAGAACACCACCGACGCGGTCGCCGCGCAGCTGCGCGACGCCGGCATCAACGTCACGCGCGTGGTGCTTCCGGGCTCGACCTTCTGGAACGACTGGGCGCAATACCCGTTCAGCTCCACGAACTGGAACATGCGCCCGCTCGGCGTGCAGGTTCTGGCGCTCGCCTACCGCTCGGGCGAGGCGTGGAATGAAACGGCCTACGCGAACCCCGACTTCGACGCCAAGCTGGCCGAGGCGATGTCGATCGCCGACGCCGACCAGCGGCGGCAGGTGATGGCGGAGGTCGAGCAGATGCTGCGCGACGACGGCGTGATCATCCAGCCTTACTGGCGCTCGATCTACCGGCACTACACCGACCGGGTGGTGGGGGCCGAGATGCACCCGACCTTCGAGATCCACACCTACCAGCTGGGCCTCGCCGCCTGAGGCTGGCGCATCGGGCCGCGCCCCCGGCGACGGGGCGCGGCCACGCTCTTTCACGGCGCGTCCGCGCTCAACAAGACTGACCGAGACGGACCGGCACAAGGTTCGCGAAGGTCCGACCGACAGGGGATTGGATGGGACTTTTCTTCCTGAGGCGGCTGTGGGTGATGATCCTCACAGCGCTGTGCCTGACCTTCATCGTCTTCTTCCTGACGAACCTCTACCCCAACCTCGAGAAGCTCGCGAAAACCCAGGGCAACATGCGCATGACCGACGCCGAGGTCACGCAGTGGCTCGACAACCGCGGCTATCTCGCGCCGGTGCCGGTGAAATACGCCCAGTGGCTCGGCGTGGCGCCGGGCTGGACGCGCGACGACACCCGCAACGGCGAGGCGGTGGTGCGCGGGCGGTGCATCGACGGCGCGGTCACGCCCGAGGAAGCGGCCGAGGCGCCGCGCTTCTGCGGCGTGCTGCAGGGCGACTGGGGCTATTCCACCGTGTTCCGCCAGCCCGTCGCGGGCATCATCGGCGAGCGGCTGGGGCTGACCGGCCGGCTGATGCTGTGGACGATGATCCTGATGGTGCCCTCGGCGCTCGTTCTGGGCGTTCTGGCCGGGATGCGCGAGGGCTCGCGCACCGACCGCACGCTCTCGACGGTCGCGATCACCACGACGGCCACGCCGGAATACGTCTCGGGCGTGATCCTGATCGCGGTCTTCGCCTCCTCCGCCGTCGGGCTCAGATGGTTCAAGGGCACCGCCACCTCCGCGATGGAGAACCCGAATTTCGAGAACTTCTTCCTGCCGGTGCTGACCATCGCGCTTTACGGGATGGGGTACATCGCGCGGATGACGCGCGCTTCCATGGCCGAGGTGATGACGGCGCAGTACATCCGCACCGCGCGGCTGAAGGGCGTGTCCTTTCCCAACATAGTGTTGCGCCACGCGCTCCGGAACGCGCTCATCGCGCCCTTCACCGTCATCATGCTTCAGTTCCCGTGGCTGCTGAACGGCGTCGTGATCGTCGAGACGCTCTTCAACTACAAGGGCTTCGGCTGGACGCTGGTGCAGGCGGCGGGCAACAACGACATCGAGCTGCTGCTCGCGGTCTCGGTTGTGTCGGTGGTTGTGGTGCTGGTCACCCAGCTCATTTCCGACATCGGCTACGTCTATCTCAACCCGCGCATCAGCGTCGCCTGAGAGGGAGGGCAGGAACATGGAACCGCTTACCTGGACCGGCGATCTCGGCTCCGTCCTCACCCCGACCATGATGGCCGCCGTCGCGGTCTTCGCGCTGGCCCTCCTGGCCAACTGGGCCCTGTCGCTCGTGGGCGCGAAATCGGGCGAGATCGCCTACGAGAACGGCGAGGCGGTGATGCTCAGCCGCGCGCCGCTCGACTACACGCTCATGGCGATGAAATTCGCGATCCTGCTCTTCCTGGCCTGCTGCGCCGCCTATGTGGTGGCGGGCATGGTCATCGGGAACCTGGAGACGGTGGGGATCATCGGCGCAATGGCGGGCCGCCTGACCCCGGTCTGGATCGCGCTCGTCCTGACCTTCGCGCTGTCGATCACCTACAAGCGCCGGCTGGGGCTTTACGGCAAGCTCTTCGACAGCATGATCGGGATGATCGGCTTCGGCATCGTGATGTTCTGGGTCTTCGCGGCCATCTTCGGCGGCCCGTTCGACATGATCGTGACCCATGGCGAGCTTCAGCAGGTCTCGGGCATGAAGAACGAGCCGCCCGGCTCGCCGGTGCCGGGCGCGGCCGAGAGCGGGCTCTACCCCTACTACCTGCTGGGCGGCGACAACCTCGCGCGGGACGTGTTCTCGCGCATGATCAAGGGCGCGTGGGAGGTGATGAAGATCGCGCCCTTCGCCACGCTCTTCGCCTTCATGGTGGGGATCACGCTGGGGCTGCCCGCGGGCTACTACAGCGGCCGGCTGGACACCTTCCTGTCCTTCCTCGCCAACCTGATCCTCGCCTTCCCGGTGATCCTGCTCTTCTACCTCCTGGTGACGCCCGAGATCGTGGAAACGGGCATTCCCGTCTTCATGGCCGCGGTCCTCTTCCTCTTCCCGATCCTCTTCGTGGCGGTGATGATCAATTCCCGCTTCTACACGCGACCGGGCGTGCGCACGCCGGTGCTGGCGGTCGTGCTGGTCCTGCTGGGCTGGCTCTACCTGTCCCTCGTCCATCAGCAGGACACGAAGATCGACTTCCTGCCCGCCTCGCTCTCCTGGTTCGACCTTTTCGACATCCCCGGCGGCATCCTCGTGGTCTTCGTCGCGGTGATGTTCGTGAACTCGCCCACCGTCTTCCGCATCGTCCGCGGGCTCGTGCTGGACATCAAGACGCGCGACTACGTGGCGGCGGCGCAGACCCGCGGCGAGGGCAAGTGGTACATCATGCTGTGGGAGATCCTGCCCAACGCGCGCGGGCCGCTGATCGTCGATTTCTGCCTGCGCATCGGCTACACCACCATCCTGCTGGGCACGCTCGGGTTCTTCGGCCTCGGCCTGCCGCCGGAATCTCCCGACTGGGGCTCGACGATCAACGAGGGGCGCAAGCTCCTGTCGATCTACCTCCACCCGGCCCTGCCGCCGGCGCTGTCGCTCCTGAGCCTCGTGCTGGGCCTCAACCTGCTCGCCGACGGTTTGCGGGAGGAGTCGCTGCGCGACTAGGCCCAGAAGAAGCCCCTGCTTCTTCTGGGTTGAAAATACTCCGGGGGTCCGGGGGCGGCGCCCCCGGGCGTCCCTTGAAAAACAAGACCAGCTCCGAACGGGGAGGAAGACATGGCGAAACGGGACTATGACGGTCCGATCCTCGAGATCGACAAGCTTTCGATCTCGTTCTTCACGCGGCTGCGCGAGATCCCGGCGGTCATGGATTTCTCCGTGATGGTCCAGCCGGGCGAAGCGGTCGGCCTGGTGGGCGAGTCGGGCTGCGGCAAGTCCACCGTGGCGCTGGGGGTGATGCAGGACCTCGGCGTCAACGGCAAGATCGTGGGCGGCACCATCAAGTTCAAGGGCCGGGACATGGGCGAGATGTCCGCCGACGATCTGCGCAAGATCCGCGGCTCCGAGATCGCGATGATCTACCAGGAGCCAATGGCCTCGCTCAACCCGGCGATGCGGGTGGGCAAGCAGCTCATGGAAGTGCCGATGATCCACGAGGGCGTCTCCGAGAAGGAGGCCTACCAGCGGGCCCTCGAGGTGGTCAGCGACGTCAAGCTTCCCGACCCCGAGCGCATCCTGAAAAGCTATCCGCACCAGCTTTCGGGCGGGCAGCAGCAGCGCATCGTCATCGCCATGGCGCTCATGGCGAACCCCTCGCTGCTGATCCTGGACGAGCCCACCACCGCGCTCGACGTGACGGTGGAGGCCGCGGTCGTCGAGCTGGTGAAGGATCTCGGGCGCAAGTACGGCACCTCGATGCTCTTCATCTCCCACAATCTGGGCCTCGTGCTCGAGACCTGCGACCGGATCTGTGTGATGTATTCCGGCGAGGCGGTGGAGCGTGGCGACATCGACACCGTCTTCAACAAGATGCGCCACCCCTACACCCAGGCGCTCTTCCGCACGATCCCGCTGCCCGGCGCGAACAAGACCGAACGTCCGCTCAAGGCCATTCCGGGCAACTTCCCCCTGCCCCACGAACGCCCCAGGGGCTGCAACTTCGGTCCGCGCTGCGACTACTTCGAGGAGGGCGTCTGCGACCAGGGCCACATCTACATGGAGGACGTGGACAAGGAAGGCACCCACGAGACGCGCTGCCTGCGCTGGAAGGACATCGACTGGGACGCCCCGATGCAGGCCGAGGCGCACAAGGGCCGCGCCGAGATCGGGCCCGTCGTGCTCAAGATGGAGAACCTGAAGAAATACTACGAGGTCGCGGCCAGCGCGCTTTTCGGGGGCGGCGAGAAACGCGTCGTAAAGGCCAACGAGACGCTGTCCTTCGAGGCGCGGGAATCCGAAACCCTCGCGATCGTGGGCGAGCCGGGCTGCGGCAAGTCGACCTTCGCCAAGGTGCTCATGGGGCTCGAGACCGCGACCGACGGGCAGATCCTGCTCGACAACCGCAACATCGAACAGACGCCCATCGAGCAGCGCGACACCAAGACCATCGCCGACGTGCAGATGGTGTTCCAGAACCCGTTCGACACGCTGAACCCCTCGATGACCGTCGGGCGCCAACTCATCCGCGCGCTGGAGATCTTCAAGATCGGCAACTCCGAGCAAGACCGGCGCGAGCGGATGCTCAGGCTGCTCGACCTCGTTAAACTGCCGCGGGAATTCGCCGACCGGATGCCGCGCCAGCTCTCCGGCGGGCAGAAGCAGCGCGTCGGCATCGCGCGCGCTTTCGCCGGCGACGCGCGCATCGTGGTCGCGGACGAGCCGGTGTCGGCGCTCGACGTGAGCGTGCAGGCCGCGGTCACCGATCTGCTGATGGAGATCCAGAACGAGCACAAGACGACGCTCATCGTGATCGCGCATGACCTGTCGCTGGTGCGCTATCTCGCGGACCGGGTGATGGTGATGTATCTCGGCCATGTCGTCGAGATCGGCGACACCGAGCAGGTGTTCGCCCCGCCCTACCACCCCTACACCGAGGCGCTTCTGTCGGCCGTGCCCATCGCCGACACCCATGTCGAGAAGAAGAGCATCGTGCTCGAGGGCGAGATCCCCTCGGCGATGAACCCGCCGCCCGGATGCCCGTTCCAGACCCGGTGCCGCTGGAAATCCAAGGTGCCGGGGAACAAGTGCGAGACCGAGGTGCCGCCGATGATCCAGCTGGCCTCGGGCCACCAGGTGAAGTGCCATCTGCCGGAAGAGGAATTCCGCCAGATGGAGCCGGTCATCACCATCGCGGCGGAGTGAGCGCGAGACGGCGACCGGGCCCCTCGGCCCGGCGCTGCCTCAGGGGCGCTCAGCGTCCCAGGATCGCCCGGACGTAGGTCTGCGTTTCGTCGAAAGGGGGAACGTCTCCGTGGCGTTTCACTGCGCCGGGGCCGGCATTGTAGGCCGCGAGCGCAAGACGCCAGTCGCCGAACGCGCGGTACTGTTCGACGAGATAGCGCGCGCCCCCGTCGAGGTTCTCGTGCGGGTCCTCCGGGTCGACGCCCAGAAGTCGCGCGGTATCGGGCATGAGCTGCGCGAGGCCGATCGCGCCCTTGTGCGAGACGGCCCGCGGGTTCCAGCCCGATTCCTGCTGCACCAGGCGCAGGAACAGATCCTCGGGCACCCCGTGCCGGCGCGCGGCCTGCCGTGCGACGGCAAGATAGGGACCGTCATAGCGCCCTTCGAAACGCGGCGCCGCCTCGTCCCACTTCGTGGGCACCTTTGCGCGCGGCGGCTGGAGCCGCACGGAGTCGTTGTATTGCCTTGCAAGCCGCGTATCGAGCAGCTTCGTCTGCGACGAGAAGATGTGCGCCCGGCTCTTGGACGACAGCACATCTGCCACCGCGAGGGTCGGCAGCGATGCAACGATCGCGGCGACGCAAAGGTTCCCTGCCCGTCTCATCGCGTGTCCTCCCTTTTCCCGGACAGAAAGACGATATCATATCCGAAGGATCTCGGCGCCCCGTTGCCGTCGAAAGGCTACGACGGATGCGCCCTGCCGGCAACAGCGCGGTCTTCCCGGCCCCGGGCAGGGGACTGGCGCGGGTCGTTTCAAGTTTTACCTTTTCTTCAGCCCCGCCGGGTGATGTAACCTGCGCGAGGCACGCAAGCGACGGAGGCGGACATGGCAGGCTCGGTGAACAAGGTGATCCTGATCGGCAATCTCGGCCGCGACCCGGAGGTGCGGTCGTTCCAGAACGGCGGCAAGGTCTGCAATCTCCGCGTCGCCACTTCCGAGACGTGGAAGGACCGCAACACCGGCGAGCGCCGCGAACGCACGGAGTGGCACAACGTCGCCATCTTCAACGAGGCGCTGGTGCGTCTGGCCGAGCAATATCTCCGCAAGGGCTCCAAGGTCTATCTCGAGGGCAAGCTCGAAACCCGCAAGTGGCAGGACCAGTCGGGGCAGGATCGCTACACCACGGAGGTCGTGCTGCGTCCCTACCAGGGCGAGATGACCTTTCTCGACGGTCGCGAGGGCAGCGGCGGCGGTGGTGGTGGCGGCGATTACGGCGGCGGCTACGGCGGGGGGTATGGCGGCGACCGGGGCGCGCCGGAACCCGCGCCCGCGGGGGGATCGAGCCGCGATTTCGACGACGAGATCCCGTTCTGAGCCGCCGCGCCGGACACCGGGCCTTGGGACGACACACCCGACCCCCTAGATACATCGCATGACCTGGTCTTTCCCCATCGGCCGGCTTTTCGGCTCCGAGCTTCGCGTGCACGCCACCTTCTTCCTGCTCCTTCTCTGGGTGGGCTGGGTGGCCTTCTCCGACGGCGGCTGGCCCGCCGCGCTGGAAAACATCCTCTTCGTGGCGGCGCTCTTCGCCTGTGTCGTGGCGCATGAGTTCGGCCACGCGCTCACCGCGCGGCGCTACGGCATCCGCACGCCCGACATCACGCTGCTGCCCATCGGCGGGCTCGCCCGGCTGGAGTCCATGCCCGAAAAACCCGGTCAGGAGATCCTCGTGGCCCTGGCCGGTCCCGCGGTCAACGTGGCGATCTGGGCGATCCTCGTGGTCGTGCTGGGCGCCGAAACCGATCTGGAGAAGCTCGCCCAGATCGAGCACACGACCGAGGGGTTCCTGGGCCGGCTCGCCCTCGTGAACCTGTTCATCGCGGTCTTCAACTTGCTGCCCGCCTTCCCGATGGACGGGGGCCGGGTCTTCCGCGCGACGCTCAGCATCTTCATGGACCGCGTGCGCGCCACGCGGGTCGCCGCGACCGGCGGACAGGTCCTGGCCTTCGCGCTCGGGCTTCTGGGCCTGACCTCCGGCAACCCGATCCTGCTGCTGATCGCCTTCTTCGTCTTCATCGCCGCGGGCGCGGAAAGCAACGACGTGGCGATGCGCGACCTTTCGCGCCGGATGATGGCGCGGGAGGCGATGATCACCACCTTCGACGCGCTCTCGCCCGACGACACGGTGTCGGCGGCGGGCGCGGCGCTGATCCGTACCACCCAGCACGAATTCCCGGTTCTGGACGCGGACGGGCAGTTCGTCGGGCTGCTCACCCGGAACTCCATCTTCGCCGAGACAACCGAGGGCCGGACCACGCGCCCCGTGCACGAGGTGATGGAGACCGAGATCCCGACGGTGGGCCTTGGCGAGGGGCTGGAGGGCGTCTTCGACGCGATGTACCGCCAGAACGCGCCCGCCGTGGCGGTCACGCGCCGCACGGGCGAGTTCGTGGGCTACATCACGCGCGAGAACGTGGGCGAGCTGATGATGTTGAACGGGCGGCGCGGTTCCTGAGGCGTCACGCGCATGTCGCACGGGCAGGGGACAGTTGGTGGCGGAACGCGCTGAGGAGACCCCGCCATGACCGGCTTCCCGCCTCCCGTCGTCTCGATCGAGGACGTGCTCGCCGATCCGGGGCTCACCGACGCAAACCCGCGGCGCCGCGAGTTTGAGGCGCGCTTCGCCTTCATCGGACGCGCTCGCCACCGAGGGCCTCGGCATCAACCTCGCCGCGGTGCCGCCACGCTCCAAGGCTTTCCCGCGGCACTACCACTACGTGAACCATGAGCTCTTCGTGATTTTCGACGGCATCGGCGTGCTCCACCACGGGAAGGAGGATCACGCGCTGAAGCCCCTCGACGTGGTGTTCATCCGCGCCGGTACCGGCATCCCCTTCCGCGACCTCGCCTCGGGCGATCTCGCGCGCTTCTCGCACTGGTTCCGTCGCGACTCGGCCGTGGGCTACTGGGACGGCGAGGTGGAAGAGGGATAGGCCGACGGGCCGCGCGCCGCCAGGGCATCCTCCAGAACCCCGCGGACCGCCTCGGGCGGCACCTCGGAGGTGACGAAGGCGCGCCCGATGCCGCGGGCCAGCACGAAGCGCAGCCGCCCGTCCACCACCTTCTTGTCCTGCGCCATGAGCGCGAGCAGGTCATCGGCGTCGGGCAGCGGCCCGGGAATGTCTGAAAGATCGGTCTTCATGCCCATGGCCCGAAGATGGGCGCGCACGCGCCCCGGCTCCTCCTGGCTGCAAAGGCCGAGCCGGGCGGAGAGCTCGAAGGCGAGCGCGCAGCCCACCGCCACGCCTTCGCCATGGAGCAGCCGGTCGGAATAGCCGGTCGCCGCCTCGAGCGCATGGCAGAAGGTGTGGCCGAGGTTGAGAAGCGCGCGGTCGCCCTGCTCGGTCTCGTCGCGCGCGACGATCCCGGCCTTCATCTCGCAGGAACGGCGCACGGCGCGGATGCGCGCGGCCTCGTCGCCCGCGGCGAGGGCGGGGCCCGCGCCCTCGAGCCACTCGAAGAAGGCGGCGTCGCCCAGAAGGCCGTATTTCACGACCTCGCCGTAGCCCGCGAGGAAATCGCGCGCGGGCAAGGTCGCCAGCGCCCCGGTGTCGGCCAGCACGAGGCTCGGCTGGTGGAACGCGCCCACGAGGTTCTTGCCGTGGCCGGTGTTGATGCCGGTCTTGCCCCCCACGGAGCTGTCCACCTGCGCCAGGAGCGTCGTGGGCACCTGCACGAAGCGCACGCCCCGGCGCAGGATCGCGGCGGCGAAGCCCGCCAGATCGCCGATGACGCCGCCGCCGAGCGCCACCACGACGTCGCGCCGCTCCACCCGCTCGTCGAGCAGCCACTCCACCGCGCGGCGAAGCTGCTCCCAGCCTTTCGTCGCCTCGCCGGGGGGCAGCGCTAGCGCGGTGCAGCCGATGCCGGACGCCGCGAGCCCCGCGCGAAGCGCGTCGAGATGATGCGCGGCCACCGTCTCGTCGGTGATGACGGCGACGTGCGGGCGCGCGAGCAGCGGGCCGATCTCCGCTCCCGCGCGGGCGATGAGGCCCCGACCGATGCGGATCTCGTAGCTTCGCGCGCCGAGCGCGACGGCAACGGTCTCGATCCTGCTCATTCGGGGTCCTCCCAGAGATCGGGCCGGTCCAGCAGCGCCGCCTCCACCCGCGCGGCCATCTCCTCGATGGAGCGGTCGGCGGCGCTGTCGACGACCACGTCGGCCTTGGCGTATTCCGGCTCGCGGAGCGCGCAAAGATCATCGAGCGTCGCGCGCGGATCCGCGGTGCGCAGAAGCGGGCGGGTGTCCTTGTTGCGCACCCTCTGCCAGAGCAGCGCCCGGTCGGCGCGCAGCCAGACGGACACGCCATGCGCCGCAATGAGGGCGCGGTTGCGCGCGGACAGGAACACGCCGCCGCCGGTGGACAGGACGCCCGGGGCGTCCTGAAGCAGCCGCTCGAGCACCCGGCTTTCCTTCTCGCGGAAGAACGGCTCGCCGTCGCGGGCGAAGATCTCCGCCACGGTGCGGTTCGCGGCGGCCTCTATCTCGGCGTCGCAATCGCGGAAGGGCACGCCCAACCGATGCGCGAGCGCCTTGCCGACCGCGGTCTTGCCCGCGCCCATCATGCCGACCATGACCACCGTCTTGCCGAGTGTCCTGCCCATCTGCGCCCCTTTCAGCCATCCCTCGCCGAAACGCAATCGCTCAGGGGCACTGTCGTGTGCCTGCCGAATTTGCCATATATGTTCCACAACACCCGAACAGGCAGGCAGGTCAAGGGCATGTGGCGTCTTCTCAAATGGCTGGTCTATCTCGCGGTGCTCGCGGCGATCGGCGTGGTGGCATACGCCTATATCGGGCCGTTCTTCGGCGCGGACTTCTCCGCGCCCGCCGAGGAACGGCGCGAACCGGTGATCATCGATGTGCAATAGGGTCGCCGGCGCCCTTGCCGCGCTTGCGCTGCTCGTGCCGATGCCGGGCGCGGCGCAGGAGCCCATGGCGGCGATCGAATGGCTGGAGGAGATGACCCGCGCCCCGATGGAACGCGCGCCCGGCCCCATGGGCGGCGAACCGCCGATCGCACGCAGCGCCGGCGTGCCCGACATCGCGGTCAGCCCGCTCGGCGCGCTGTCACCCGACGCCGTGGGCCTTCTGCCGACCAACGTCACGGGGGTTCCCGCGACGCTGTGGCAGGCCAGCGCCACCCGAACCCTGATCGACCTCATCGCCGCGCAGCGCGTCGAGGGTCAGCCCGCCATGCAGGCGCTGCTTTATTCGCTGCTCCTGGCCGAGGCCGCGCCGCCCGCCGACGCGGGGCCCGAGGCGCGCCTGCTTCTCGCGCGGATCGACAAGCTCCACGCGCTCGGCGCGGTGGAGCCCGCGCTCGCACTCGTCGAGCGTGCGGGCCCGTCCTCGCCGGCGCTGGCCGCGCGGTGGTTCGACCTCGCGCTTCTGGCCGGCGATCCGGTGGCGGCCTGCGGCGGCCTTGAGCGTCACGCCGCCGCCGCGCCCGACTACGGGGCGCGCGTGTTCTGCCTCGCCCGGCAGGGGCGCTGGGACAGCGCGTCGGCCACGCTGGAGGCGGCGGCGGTGCTCGATGCCCTCACGCCGGTCGAGGCGGATCTCCTGCGCCGTTTCCTCGATCCCGAGGCGTTGGCGGCGCCGGAGCTGCCGCCGGGGCCGCAGCCGGACGCGCTGGACTACCGCCTGCGCGAGGCGATCGGCGCGCCGCTGCCGCCCTCGGCCCTGCCCCGCCCGTTCTCGGTGGCGGCGCTTTCGGGGGATCTGGGCTGGAAGGCGCAACTCGACGCCGCCGAACGCCTCGCACGGATGGGGGCGATTTCCGAGAACCGGCTCATCGGCATCTACATGCGGCACCAGCCGGCCGCCTCGGGCGGGGTCTGGGATCGCGTCGCGGCGGTGCAACGGCTCGACGCGGCGCTCGAGACGGGCGAGGTGGCGGCCGTCGGCGCGGCGCTACCGCCCGCGTGGCGCGCGATGCGCGACGCGGATCTCGCGGTGCCATTCGCGCGGCTCTTCGGGGCGCGCCTTGCCGCCCTGTCGCTCGATGGCGCGGCCGGCCGGATCGCGTTTTCCGCGGGACTGCTCTCGCCCGATTACGAGGCGGTGGCGCGGGGCCGCGCGCCGGACACGGACGAGGCGCGGTTCCTCGCCGCCCTGGCCGAGGGCAGACCCGCGCGCGTCGCGGCCCCCTCGTCGCGCGCCCAAGCGGTGACGCGTGGCTTCGACCGGGCGCCGCCGGACGCGCTCGCGCGGCAGCTTTCCGAGGGGCGCCTCGGAGAGGCAATCCTGCGCGCCATGGCGCTCTATTCCGCCGGGATCGCGGGCGACCTGCCCGATCTCGCCGACGCGCTGGCGACGTTGCGCGCGGTCGGCCTCGAGGACACGGCGCGGCAGGCCGCGTTGCAGGCCATGCTGCTGGCGCCCGCGCGATGACGGGCTCCGCCCCCGCCCAAGGCGACCGGCGCTGGATCTCGGCGTTTCTCGACGCGCAGGCGGCGGAGCGGGGCGCCGCCCCGAACACGCTTCGCGCCTACGACCGCGACCTGCGGGATTTCGCCGGGTGGCTGGCGGGGCGGGGCACCGACACGGCCGGTGCGGAGAAGGCCGACATCGAGGCCTACCTCGTTGCCTGTGAGGCCGAGGGGCTTTCCGCCGCGACCCGCGCCCGCAGGCTTTCGTCCATCCGGCAGCTTTTTCGCTTCATCCACGAGGAAGGCTGGCGCGGCGACAATCCCGCGCTGCGCCTCGATGGACCTGCCCGGGCGCGCCGCCTGCCCAAGACGCTGTCGCATGACGAGGTCGACCGGATGCTCGCGGCCGCCGATACCACCGGCCGCGACGCGGCGGAACGCGCGCGCAACGCCTGCCTGATGCAGCTTCTCTACGCCACGGGCATGCGGGTGAGCGAACTGGTGGCGCTGCCTGTCGCCGCGGCGCGCGGGGACCCGCGGATGCTGCTCGTGCGCGGCAAGGGCGGGCGGGAACGCATGGTTCCGCTCTCGCCGCCCGCGCGCGACGCGCTCGCCCGCTGGCTCGCGCTGCGCGACGCGGCGGCGGCGCGGGGCGCCGAGGCCGGGCAGCCGGATTCGCCCTGTCTCTTTCCCTCGCGCGCCAGGTCAGGGCACCTCACGCGAGAGCGGTTCTTCCTGATCGTGAAGGAACTTGCCCGCGCCGCCGGCGTGCCGGCCGAGCGCGTGTCGCCACACACGCTGCGTCATGCCTTCGCCACGCACCTGCTCGAAGGCGGGGCGGATCTGCGCGTGATCCAGACGCTTTTGGGCCACGCGGACCTGTCGACCACCGAGATCTCC
>NZ_JBGFSH010000006.1:155919-191347 GCF_041365715.1 Rhodosalinus sp. FB01
CCACCGAGATCTACACCCATGTCCTGGAGGAGCGCCTGCGGAGCCTTGTGCTGGAGCATCACCCGCTCGCCCGCGACAGCTGAGCGGCTTGCACGGTCACGCCGCGGGCCTCATAAGAGACATCGCTTCACCACGCATCAACGGACCCGAGGATGGATCCCGCACAATCCATGATCGACACCGCCTTCTGGCTGACCTCCGGGGGCATCATCCTGCTGCTGATGCTCTCGGCCTTCTTCTCGGGCTCCGAGACGGCGCTGACGGCGGCCTCGCGGGGGAAGCTCCGCGCACGCGCCGACAAGGGCTCTCGCGGGGCCGAACTCGCGCTCGAGATCACCGAGGACAACGAGCGGCTGATCGGGTCGGTGCTGCTGGGCAACAACCTCGTCAACATCCTGGCCGCCTCGCTCGCCACCGCGCTCTTCACCAAGCTTTTCGGCGAATCCGGCGTGGCGCTGGCCACGCTGGTGATGACGCTGCTGGTGCTGATCTTCGCGGAAGTGCTGCCCAAGACCTACGCGATCACCAACTCCGAGGCGGCGGCGTCGCTCGTGGCGCCGATCATCCGCGTGATCGTACGGGTGTTCTCGCCGATCGTGTCCGCGGTGCGCTTGCTGGTGCGCGGGGTGCTGCGCCTGTTCGGTGTGAAGACCGACCCCGACAGCCATATCCTCGCCGTGCGCGAGGAGATCGCCGGCGCGCTCCATCTCGGCCACTCCGAGGGCGTGGTCGAGAAGGAGGACCGCGACCGCATCCTGGGCGCGCTCGATCTGGGAGAACGCACGGTGGAGGAGATCATGCTCCACCGGTCGCGCATCGAAATGCTGGACGCCGAGGCGGAGCCTTCCGAGGTTCTGCGCCAGTGCCTCGAAAGCAGCCACACCCGCCTGCCCGTCTATCGCGGCGAGCCCGAAAACATCGTGGGCGTCGTCCATGCCAAGGATCTGCTGCGCACGCTCTACAAGCGCATGTCCGCCCCCGAAGAGGCCACGCTGACCACGACGCTCCAGTCCTTCGACATCGCCGAGGTGATGATGGAGCCCTACTTCATTCCCGACACCACGGCGCTCGACGACCAGATCCGGGAATTCCTGCGGCGGCGGTCGCATTTCGCGCTGGTGGTGGACGAATACGGCTCCATCGAGGGGCTGATCACGCTCGAGGATATCCTCGAGGAAATCGTGGGCGAGATCACAGACGAGTTCGATCCCGACGGCGACCACACGATCCGCAAGGCCGAGGACGGCAACTACATCGTGGACGGCTCGATGACGATCCGCGACCTGAACCGCGCCACGGAGTGGTCGCTGCCCGACGAAGAGGCCAATACCGTGGCGGGGCTGGTCATCCACGAGGCGCAGATGATCCCCACCGTGGGGCAGGTCTTTTCCTTCCACGGCTTCCGCTTCGAGGTGACCGGCCGCAAGGACAATCGCATCACGAAACTCAAGATCCGCCCGCTCTGAGCCCGCTCCGGGCGGCGGCCATGGGCGGGACCGCGCGCGTCAGCCTGCCCTGCTCGCGGCAGCGCTCGGCGCGTCCTCCTCCAACTCGTCCTCGTCGTTCACATGCGCCACCCGGGCGCCGGACTTGGATCCGGTGACCACGCCAAGGGATTTCAGCTTGCGGTGCAGCGCGCTGCGTTCCATCCCGACGAAGCTCGCCGTGCGCGAGATGTTGCCACCGAAGCGATTGATCTGGGTCAGAAGATACTCGCGCTCGAACGCCTCGCGCGCCTCGCGCAGCGGCATCGTGGCCACCGCGCCCGAAAGCACCACGCGCCCGTCCTCGGCGGTGCCCGGCGCAACTTCCTGGGGCAGTTCGTGCGCGGCGATGGGCCCGGACCCGTCGCCGAGGATGAGAACCCGCTCGACCAGGTTCTTGAGCTGGCGCACGTTTCCGGGCCAGATCATCGTCTGCATGAGCGCCACCGCCTCGTCGGTGAGCTCGCGGCGCGGAAGGCCCTGCGCCTGGTGGATCTCGTCCACGAAATGCCGCGCGAGCAGCGGGATATCCTCGCGCCGGTCCTCGAGCGCGGGCACCGAGATCGGCACCACGTTGAGGCGGTGATAGAGTTCCTGCCGGAACCGGCCCGCGCCGATCTCGGCCTCGAGGTCGCGGTTGGTGGAGGAGATCACGCGCAGATCGACGCGCACCTTGTCGGCGCCCCCCACGCGCTGGAATGTCTGGTCCACCATGACGCGCAGGATCTTCGACTGGGTGCCGAGCGGCATGTCCGCCACCTCGTCGAAGTATAGAACGCCGCCATGCGCCTGCTCCAGCAGGCCGGGCTCCACCCCGCGGTCGGTTGTCTCGCGGCCGAAAAGCACCTCTTCCATGCGCTCGGGAGCGATCGAGGCGCAATTCACCGTGACGAACGGCGCCTGCGCGCGGCCCGACCGGGCGTGGACATAGCGTGCGGCCACCTCCTTGCCTGCACCCGCGGGGCCGGTCAGCATCACCCGCCCGTTGGATTTCGTGACCTTGTCGAGTTGGCCCAGCAGCGCGCGGAAGGCCGGGCTTTCACCGATCATCTGCGTCTCGCGGGCGTCGCGGCGCTTCAGGCTCTGGTTCTCGCGGCGCAGCCGCGAGGTTTCCATCGCGCGGCGGATCACCACCATGAGCTGGTCGATGTTGAACGGCTTCTCGATGAAGTCGTAGGCGCCCTGCTTGATCGCCGCCACCGCGATCTCGATGTTGCCGTGACCCGAGATGATGACCACCGGCACGTCCGGGTTGTCGCGCCGCACGCTTTTCAGGATGTCGATCCCGTCCATCCGGCTGTCCTTCAGCCAGATGTCGAGGATCAGAAGCCCGGGCGGCTCGGCGTTGATCGCCGCCATCGCCTCCTCGGAGTTGCCCGCCCGCCGGGTCGCGTAGCCCTCGTCCTCCAGAATGTCCGCGATCAGTTCGCGAATGTCGCGCTCGTCGTCCACAATCAGGATGTCACTCATGCCCTTGCCTCTCCTCTTATTCTGCGGCCGCCGCCCGCGCGCCCCCGGCCAGCGGCAGGCGGATCACGGCCATCGCGCCGCGGTGCTCCGACCAGTCGAAGGCCGGCGCGTCCTCCAGCGTGAGGGTGCCGCCATGCTCCTCGATGATCTTCTTCACGATGGGCAGGCCGAGGCCGGTGCCCTTCTCGCGGGTGGTCACGTAAGGCTCGAAAAGCCGCGCACGGTCCTCCGGCAGCCCCACCCCGTTGTCGGCAAGGCGCACCGTCGCCCAGCCGCCCTTGGCCTCCAGCGACACGCGGATTTCCGGAACGTGCCCGTCGGGCGCGCCTTTTTCCTGCAGTGTTTCAATCGCTTCACCGGCGTTCTTGATCAGGTTCGTCAGCGCCTGCCCGATCATGGTGGCGTCCAGCTCGGCGATCAAAGGCGTCTCGGGCAGCGCGATGTCGAAGCGCACGCCCGGCTGACCGGCCTCCTGCAACAGCGCGGCGTCGCGCACCAGCGCGACAAGGTCCTCGCTGCGCCGCTCTGGCTCCGGCATCCGGGCGAATTTCGAGAACTCGTCGACGATGCGCCTCAGATCGTCGGTCTGGCGCACGATCACCTCGGTCATCGCGTCGAGCTGCGCGGCCTCGTCCTCCGACAACCCCTTGCGGAACTTGCGGCGAATGCGCTCTGCCGAGAGCTGGATCGGGGTGAGCGGGTTCTTGATCTCGTGGGCGATGCGGCGCGCCACGTCGCCCCAGGCGGCGAGACGCTGCGCCGCCACGAGATCGGTGACGTCGTCGAAGGCCACCACGAACCCTTCCAGGCTTCCATCCTCCCGGCGCCGGGGGGCGATGCGGACCAGCAGGTTCTCCAGCCGGCCCCCGCGCGAGACCTTGATCTCTTCCTGGGCCACCTCGGCGCGGCCCGAGCGCACCCGCTCGAACAGCTCGCCGAATTCCGGCACCGCGACGGAAATGGGCACGAGGCGGCGGTTCTCCTCCCAGCCCAGAAGCCGCTCGGCGGAGCGGTTGACGAAGGCCACGCGGCCCGTCGCGTCCACGCCGACGACGCCCGAGGTGACCGAGCTCAGAACCGAGTCGAACAACCGGCGGCGACGCTCGATCTGGCGCGTGTTGTCGAGCAGCTTCTCGCGCTGGATCTTGAGCTGCCGGGTCATCTGGTTGAAATACCGCCCCAGCATGGCGATCTCATCGTCGCCCTCTTCCTCCCGGACCTGAACGTCCAGATCGCCGGAGCCCACACGCTGCGCCGCCCCCGCAAGCCGGCCCACCGGCCGCGACAGCCGCTCGGCGAACCAGAGCCCCAGCCAGACCGACGCCAGGATGAGGATTACCGCGAAGCCGAGGTAGAGAAGCCCGAACTCGAAGAGCACCCGGCCGCGTTCGCTTTCGAGCTGCTGGTAGAGCCGCACGGTCTCCTGCGTCTCGTCGAGCAGGCTCAGAAGCTCCCCGTCCACCTCGCGGCTGACGTAAAGATAGCGGTCGGCGAACCGGGTCAGCGGCACGAGGGCGCGGAACTCGTTGTTGTCCCAGTCCTCCACGATCGCCACGCCTTCCCCGGCCGCCGTGTCGAAGGCCGCGCGCGCCGGTTCTTCGTAATCGAAGAGGTAGGAGCGTTCGCCCCGGGCGCGGATCTCTCCCGCGCCGTCGATCACGTAGGCCTCACGCAGCCCGCGCTGGATCTGCGCCTGCCCCTGGGCGAGCAGAACGCGCAGGTCGCCGTCGCTCATGAGGAAGGTGGCGCGATTGTCGGATTCGAGATAGCGGGCGAGCGCGCCCGCATCCTCGGCAAGGTCGCGGCGGTGCTCTTCCTCGTAGGCCTGCGCGGCGGCGAGGCTCGAGCCCAGCACGCTGCGCACCCGGTCGGAAAACCATCCCTCAAGGCCGATATTGACGGTGAGACCGGCGAAGACGGCCACGCTGACCGTCGGGATGAGCGCCATCAGCGCGAAGACGCCGGTCAGCCGCAGGTGCAGCCGAGATCCGGCCGACTGCGCCCTCCGTGCCGCGATCATCTGCACCACACGCTGCAGCACCAGCGCGGCCACGACGAGGACGTAGACGAGATCGGCCAGCAGCACGAGACGCAGGCCGAGCGACGCCGCGCCCTGGTCGAACGGCCCCAGAACGAGGAAGGTGACCAGCGCGAGCACGGGGCCCAGGATCACCAGGCCGAGCGTCGCGGCATTCTGCACCCGCCGCTGACGGCGCAGCCGGTTCACCCGGCTCCAACTCAAGCGCTGTGCCCCAAAGGCCACGACTGTCCTCGCCTGCTCTCGGCGCCACAGGGCACCGCACCGCCACATTTTGTGGTCCTGCCGGTGCGGACAGCGGGGCTGCCGCGCCGGGGCCACGGGTCTGTTGCCCTTTTACATCAATTTGCGGCGCCGTGTCACGCGAATCTCGAGGTCGTTGACCTTCTTGCGAAGCGTATTGCGGTTGATGCCGAGAAGGTCGGCGCATTTGGCCTGGTTTCCGCCCGTGGCGTCGAGCGCGATCTCGATGAGCGGCGCCTCCACCTCGCGCAGGACGCGCTGGTAAAGGCCGGGCGGCGGCAGCATCGCGCCATGCAGGTCGAAATAGCGCCGCAGGTGGCGCGCCACCGAGGCCGAGAGCTTCTCGCCGTCGGCCCCCCGGCCTTGCAGGACCGGCTCGGTGCCCGGCTGATCGCCGAGGACCTGTTCGACCTCGGCGCGCGAGATATCCTCGGCGCGCGAGGTCAGGCTCAGCCTGCGGACCGCGTTCTCGAGCTGGCGCACGTTCCCCGGCCAGCTGTAGAGGCGGACAAGCTCTTCCGCATCCTCGGAAAATCGCCGCCGCGGAGCGCCTTCGCGCTCGGCGCGGGCGAGGAAATGCTCGGCCAGCAGCGCGATGTCCTCCACCCGCTCGCGCAGCGCCGGGACGTGCAGGGTGGCCCCGGTGAGGCGATAATAGAGATCCCGGCGCAGCCCGCCCTCCTCCATCGCGGCGGCCAGGTCCGCCTGCGAGGTGGCCATGAACCGCGGCACATGCTCGCCCGGCGCATCCATCATGCGCACGATGCGGGCCTGCACGTCGTCCTCGAAATCCGCGATCTCGTCGAGCAGAAGCGTGCCGCCCTTGGCCCGCGCAAGCACCCGCGCCGGACCCTCGAGGTCGCGCAGGTCCGCCGCGGCGACGGTGACGAAGGGCAGCGTGCGGCGGTCCGAGAAATCGTGGATGGCCCGGGCGATCAGCGATTTCCCGGTGCCCGATTCGCCGGTGATGAGGACCGGTATGTCGGCGTTCATGACCCGCGCCACCAGGCGGTAGAGCGCCTGCATGGCGGGCGTGCGCCCGACCAGCGGCAGCTCGCCGTCCTCGGCGGGCACGTCGTCCACCGGCACCGACGGCGCGCGGCGGCGCGTCTCGAGCGCGCGGGCGGTGCGCTTCATCAGGTCCGGCAGGTCGAAGGGCTTCGGCAGGTAGTCGTAGGCTTCCGCCTCCGCGGCCTGGATCGCCGTCATGATCGTGTTCTGCGCCGAGATCACGATGACCGGCAGATCCGGGCGATCCTGGGCGATCTTCGGCAGCATCTCGAGCCCGTTCCCGTCGGGCATCATCACGTCCGAGATGACCACGTCGCCCTTCCCCTCGCTCACCCAGCGCAAGAGCGTCGTCAGCGAGGAGGTGGCGTGCACCTTGCATCCCGCGCGCGTCAGCGCCTGCGTCAGCACGGTGCGGATCGTGCGGTCGTCGTCGGCGACGAGAACGGTGCCGTCCATCAGGGGGTCTCCTTCCTGGGTTGGGGCGCACGGGCGAGCGATATGCGAAAGACGGTGCGTCCGGGCACGGAGCTGACCGAGATCCAGCCGCCGTGATCCGAGACGATCTTGCTGACGAGGGCGAGGCCCAGCCCCGTGCCGTTGTCGCGGCCCGAGACGAAGGGCTCGAAGATGTCGCCGGCCAGCTCTCCGGGCAGGCCGGGGCCGTCGTCGATCACCTCGATCTGCAGGGGCAGCGCCTGGCCGCCGCCATCGGCCCGGCGCAACTTGAAACTGTGCTCGAAATAGGTGTGCAGACGGATCGTGCCGCCCTCGCGCCCGGCGGCCTCGGAGGCGTTCTTAAGGAGATTGAGAAACACCTGAAGCAACTTGTCGGGATCGCCGAGCGCCTGCGGCAGCGAGGGGTCGTAATCCTCGACGATCGTCATGTGGGCGCCGAAACCCAGAAGCGCCGAGCGCCGCGCGCGATCGAGCACGTCGTGGATGTTGAGCGGCCTGAGATCGGGCGGCGTGGCGTTTCCGAACTGTTCGACCTGTTCGAGCAGCTTCACGACGCGGCGTGTCTCGGCGACGATAAGATCCGTAAGTTCAAGGTCGTCCGCGCCGAGGTTCATCGACAGAAGCTGGGCGGCCCCAGCGATCCCGGCCAGCGGGTTCTTGATCTCGTGGGCGAGCATCTCGGCCATGCCGATGGCCGATTTCGCGGCCGACTTCACCGAATGGCTGACGGTCATGCGCCCGGCCAGCTCGCGCGGCGCGATCAGCAGGACCATCGCCCCCGGCGCGCCCGACAGCGGCGCAATCTGGAGGTTGCACTGAAGCGGCGGCCGCTCGCCCGTGCCGACGTCGACGTCGTTGACGAAAAGCGTGGCGTTGTCGCGGCGCGCCCGCTGGAAGCTTTCCTCGATCGGGGCGTCCACGGCCAGCCTGTCCCAGACCGGCTGGCCGGACAGGGACTTCGCGGAGGTGTTGAAGAACCCTTCGGCGGCGGGATTTGCCGCGCTGATCCGATCCGCCGCGTCGATCAGGACGGCGGGCACCGGCAGCGAGTTCCAGATCGGCCCGTCGAGGCTCATGCCGCGCGCCTTTCGCGCGGGGCGAGCGCCTCGGGCAGATGCGCCAGCACCTCTCGCGGCGCGCCGGTCAGGACGGCGCGGCGCAGCGCGGGCGCGGTTCCCGCGCCGTCCATGTACCACCCGAGATGCTTGCGCGCGACACGCTCGCCGATCTCGTTGCCGTAAAAGCTCAGCATCGCCTCGTAATGCCTTGCCACCAGATCGGAAAGCTCCCGCCCTTCGGGGGCCGCCGGCAGCGGCCGCGCGGCCAGGCGCGCGGCGATCTGCGCCAGAAGCCAGGGCCGCCCCTGCGCGCCGCGCCCCACCATCACGCCGTCCGCGCCCGATGCGCGGAGCGCGGCGCGCGCGCTCTCCGCCCCGGTGATGTCTCCGTTGGCGATCACCGGGATGCGAACCGCGGCCCGGACGCGCGCGATGGCGCGCCAGTCGGCACGTCCCTTGTAGAACTGGCACCGCGTGCGCCCGTGGATCGTGATCATCTGCACGCCCGCCGCCTCGGCCCGCCGCGCGATCTCCGGCGCGTTGAGGCACTGCTCGTCCCAGCCCAGACGGGTCTTGAGCGTGACCGGCACCGACACCGCGCCGACAACCGCCTCGATCAGGCGGAGCGCGCGCTCGGGCTCTCGCAGAAGCGCAGAGCCCGACAGCCCGCCCACCACCTTCTTGGCGGGACACCCCATGTTGATGTCGATCAGGCGCGCGCCGTTGGCTTCCACCATCCGCGCGGCGTCCGCCATCCAGCGGGGATCGCGCCCGGCAAGCTGCACGGCGGTGCCCGCCCGGTCGAAGCCCAGTTCCGCACGCTCGCGCACCCCCGGTTTCGCCTGCACCATTTCCTGGCTGCCCACCATCTCGCTCACCACGAGGCCCGCGCCGAAAGAGGCCACCAGATCGCGATAGGGCCGATCGGTGATGCCCGCCATGGGGGCGAGGAACACGGGTGGGTCGAGGGTGCGCCCTGCCAGAGTAATGCTCAACTGCCTAATCCTTGTGCACGCCCTCCAGCTAACCCGTGCCAAGGCGATGGACAAGTTGCCCGCGACGCTTTTGACCCGCGCCACCCGCCGTCTGCCCATTTCTTGGGCGCTCGACGCCGGGACATTGCCTTGCGTCGAAGCAGCGCCTAGACAACCGGCAGGCAAAGCCGGGAGACGCCATGCGCATCGCCGCCATCATCGTCGCCGCGGGACGCGGTTCGCGCGCGGGCGGGGGGACGCCGAAGCAATGGCGCCCGCTCGCCGGGCGGCGCGTGGTCGACTGGGCCGTCGCCGCGTTCGCACGCCATCCCCGCGTCGCCGAAACCATGCTCGTCATCCATCCCGGGGACCGGGCGCTCGCCCCCGGGGACGTCCGGCTCGTCGAGGGCGGCGCGACGCGCGCGGCCTCCGTCCGGGCGGGGCTCGAGGCGCTCGGGGGCAGCGATGTCACCCATGTGCTGATCCATGACGTCGCGCGCCCCGGCGTGTCGGCCGCGGTGATCGACCGGGTGATCGCGGCCCTTGCGACCGCGGACGCCGCGGCACCCGCCCTGCCCGTGACCGATGCGCTGTGGCGCGGGGCGGCCGGCCGGGTCGCGGGAACCGCATCTCGCGAGGGCCTCTGGCGGGCGCAGACGCCACAGGGCTTCCGCCTCGCACCGATCCTGGCCGCCCACCGGCACCATGACGGCACGGCCGCCGACGATGTGGAGGTTGCGCGCGCCGCGGGCCTCGAGGTCGCGATCGTTCCGGGCGAGGAGGCCAACCTGAAGATCACCGCGCCCGAGGATTTCGCGCGGGCCGAACGGGAGATGACGGGAATGCAGCTTCGGCTCGGGAATGGCTACGACGTGCACCGTTTCGGCCCCGGCGACCACGTGATGCTGTGCGGCGTGAAAGTGCCGCATGGCAAGGGGTTGGCGGGCCATTCGGATGCGGATGTGGGGATGCACGCGGTCACCGACGCGCTTTACGGCGCGCTGGCCGAGGGCGACATCGGCCGGCATTTCCCGCCATCGGACCCGCAATGGAAAGGCGCGGCGAGCCACATCTTCCTCGCCCATGCCGCGGATCTCGTGGCGGAGCGCGGCTGGCGGATCGCCAACATCGATTGCACGCTGGTGTGCGAGCGCCCGAAGATCGGGCCGCATGCCACTGAAATGCAGACCGAACTCGCGCGCATCGCGGGGATTGATCCCGTCTGCGTGAGCGTGAAGGCCACCACCAGCGAGGGGCTGGGCTTCACCGGCCGGGAGGAGGGCATCGCCGCGATCGCGACGGCCGCCCTGGTGCGGCCATGAACCGGCTCGTCGCCACCGTCTTCGGGCTGGGCCACCTGCGCCCGGGCCCGGGCACCTGGGCCTCCGCGGCGGCCCTGCCCATGGCCTGGGCGCTTCACGCGCTGGGCGGCTTCGCCGTGCTCGCGCTGGCCACGGTCGCCGTGGCCGCGCTGGGATGGCGCGCGGTGGCGGCGGAGCTCTCGGGCCGGCCGGAGGAGGACCCATCGGAATTCGTCGTGGACGAAGTCGTGGGCCAATGGATCGCCATCTGGCCGGTCTCGGCGGGCGCCACGCTTCTCGGCCTGCCGGTGACGGCGCTCTGGCCGGGCTGGCTCGCCGCCTTCCTCCTTTTCCGTTTCTTCGATATACTGAAGCTTGGGCCGGTCGGCTGGGCGGACCGGTGCCACGGCGCGACGGGCGTCATGCTCGACGACATCCTCGCAGGCGTCCTTGCCGGGCTCGGCGTGGTCCTTCTTGCCGCCTTCGCCCATGGAGTGATGATGCGATGATCACGCAGCAGACCCTCGTCATGCGCTACCGCGATGCGGGCCGTCGCATCACGACGGCGGAAAGCGGCACGGGGGGCATGCTTTCGGCGCGCATCCCCGAGCAGCCGGGCAGTTCCCACGTCTTCGAACGGGGCTTCGTCACCTATTCCAACCGCGCCAAGCAGGAGATGCTGGGCGTGGAGGCCGAGACGCTCGCGGCCCAGGGCGCGGTGAGCGAGGCGGTGGCGCGCGAGATGGCCGAAGGCGCGCTCGCACGGGCGCACGCCGATGTCGCGATCGCCATCACCGGCATCGCCGGGCCGGGCGGATCCGAGACGAAGCCCGAGGGCCGCGTCTGTTTCGCGCTCGCCGTGGAGGGGCGCAAAACGCTGATCCAGACGGTGGAGTTCGGCCCCCTCGGTCGCGAGAACGTGCGCCGCGCGTCGGTGGATCACGCCATGTCGATGCTCGACGCGGTGGTCGACGGCGCGCCCTGACCCTAGCCCACCGTGGCCGTGCCGGGGCTGCCGTAAAGGTCATACGCCCGCGCCTCGAACGCGCGCACGATCCGCTGCATCGCCTCGTAGAAGAAGAGCCCCGCGGCACGCTGCATGATCCGGTTCTTGAACTCGAAATCCACGTGGAAGCTCACCTCGCACCCCTCGGGCCTGTCGCGGAATTTCCAGTTGGAGTGCATGTGGCGGAACGGGCCGTCGAGATATTCCGTGTCGATCCGCCGCGTGTCGGGCCAGAGCGTCACGCGGCTGCCGAACCGCTCCCGGAACACCTTGAACGAGATGACGAGATCGGCCTCCATGATCTCGCCCGTCTCGCCGTCGGGCGACGTCACGGGGCGGCGCGAGCGCACCCGGGCCGCGGCCGTCCATGGCAGGAACTCGGGATAGCGCGCGACGTCGGCCACCAGGTCGTACATCTGCGCTGCGCTGTAGGGCAGCGTGCGGGTTTCGGAATGGGTTGGCATGCCTTGGGGCCGATTTCCTCCGTGACAGTGGCCGCCCATGTCGTATGGTGCGGCCGGAAAATCAAGGGGCAGGCATGGCGGAGCGGCCTTATGTCATCGACGAGCTGATCTCGGCGAAGGCCATCGCGGCGCGCATCGAGGCGCTCGCCCACGAGATCGAGCGCGCCTTCGCGGGCACCGACAAGCTGGTGGTCGTGGGGCTTTTGCGCGGCTCCTTCGTGTTCATCGCCGATCTCGTGCGCGAACTCGATCTGCCGGTGGAGGTCGATTTCATGGAGACGTCCTCTTACGGCAACTCCACCGAATCGAGCCGCGAGGTGCGTATCCTGAAGGACCTTCGCGGCAAGATCGCGGGGCGCGACGTGCTGGTCGTCGAGGATATCGTGGACACGGGCCACACGCTGGCCCACGTTCTCAACCTTCTGACCTCCCGCCGGCCTGCACGGCTCAAGAGCATCGCGCTTCTGGACAAGCCCGCGCGACGCGAGGTGGAGGTGGTGGCCGACTGGACTGGATTCGAGATCCCAGATGCCTTCGTGGTGGGCTACGGCATCGATTACGCTCAGCGAAACCGCAACCTGCCCTATATCGGCGTCATCAGGTGGGTCTGAGCCATGCCTCAGAATGCCAAGCATCTGTTTTTATTAACCTTGCCTTCTTGCCGCAACACGGCGCCATGCCCTAATATAGCATTGAAGTGCTGCACGGGTGCTGCATCAGTGCTGCACGGCAAAGGAGGCCCCCATGCCCAAGTCGAAGAAATTCGCCTTCACACTCGCGAGGCTGCGCGCTCTCGAGCCCGAGGGCGGCGTCGCCGTCTGGTGGGATACCGAGCAGCCGGGGCTCGGCTGCCGCGTTGCCCGCGCCAAGGACGGCAAGGTGATGCGCCGCCTGTTCGCCCAGGTCCGCGTCGTCGCAGGCGCGCAGCGCAAGATCACGCTTTGCGACGTCGTAGAGGTCCACTCCGCGAAGGCTCTCGCCAATGTCCGAGAGGATGTCGCCGAATATCGCCGGCAGGCCAAGCGGGGCGTCGACCCGGTCGAGGAGCGCAAGATCGAGCGCGCGGCAGCTGAAATCCGCGCTGCGGAGGATCAGAGGGTCGAGGAGTTTGCGGAGACCTTCCTCACTCACCCCAAGGGCGCGGGGCGACACGCAGACGGCGGTGCGTACGCCCGCTACGCCATCGGCAAGCTGGTGACAGCCCTGGGTGCAACGCCCGTGCGCGAGATCGAGCTCGAGGACCTCGAAAGGCTGCAGGCCGATCTGGCGAGACGCCTGTCGGGAGCGACGGTCAACCGCATCTTCTCGGACGTGTCGAAATTCTTTACTCTCGCCAAGAAGCTGAAGCTCATCAAGGACCGTCCGACCGTCGGCCTCGAGTACTTCGAGGAGGCGCCGAGGGAGGAGGTGCTGAGCATCGACGAGATGAAGGCCTTCTGGAGGGCGCTGGACGTCGTCGAACGGAACCGGCAGGCAGCCAGCGGCACGCCGGTCGAGGTCTTTGTGGATGCCATCAGGCTGCTGTGCCTGACGGGCGCCCGTCGGAATGAGGCGCTTGGTGCGCGCTTCGAGGAGTTCGACCTCACGCCTCGGGCGGCGCGATGGAAGCGCCCTGCCCTGCGCATGAAGGCGCGCAAGGCGTCGGACGTCCCGCTATCTGAGCCGGTAGCCGAGATCGTGCGGCGTGCGAAGGCCCGGCAGAAGAGCGAGGCGTGGGCGTCACGCAACCCGTACGTGTTCCCGGCCATCGGCCGCGGCGAGCCGAAGCACATCACGCATCTGCGCGGCGTCTTCCTCGCAACGAAGGACGTGGCGCTCCTGGGCGAGCGCGACTTCCGGCTGCATGACATCAGGGCGACCTTCGCCACGCGGCTGATCACCGAAGCGGAACTTCCGCCGGCGCTGGCGGCCAAGCTGACCGCCCACGCCGCGCCCGCGGGCGACATCCTCCAGCGCACCTACTTGCGGGTGCAGGACGAGCCTCGTCTCCGAGAGGCTCTGGACGTGGTCGCGGAGGCTTGGGGAGCGACGCTCGAGCCGCGGGATAACGTTGTGGCACTGGCGCGTTAGCTTGATATCGCGCCCGTTGCATCAGGTGTCATTCGGCCTTGTTCTTCGAATGCGTCAAGAAACGGGCTAGCGCCCGCGCCAACCTGCCCCCGATTTCCTCGGCAAGGTGGTCCAACGACGCGGTCGGCAGTCTGGCCGGCAACCAAGGAGGACCCATGACCGACTTCATATGCGAGTACAACGGTATCCTCGTCCCCTCGCCCCGCACAGCGAAGCAGTGCGCACGTGAATCCATGATTTCCTCGTGCTGAGCGACTGGCAAACGCTCCGACAGGTGATCGTCGAGCCGCGCTATGCATCTGTCATCATCGCTGCGGTCCTGCGAGATCAACTGAAGGAGGCGCATCATGACCGCCAAGACCCTGCAACTGAAGCGAGCCCGGCTTGCGCTGTCGTGAGGCCAAGACGGCGGTCGAGCGGCAGATGATTGGCTTCAACCTCGCCCGCGTCTCCGAGGAGGACGCACCGGTATTCTGGGCGATCGTTCAGAAGAAAGAAGACGCCCTCGGGGAACTCGCCGCAGCGCGGGCTGCCGACCAGCCGCTGCAGACGAAGGTGGAGGCATGACCAGCGTCGTGATGATCTACCTGGAGGACGAGGAAGACTGGCTGTCACGCATCACAGAGACGCAACCCCGGGCCATGACTAACCTGCTCGATGAGCAGCTGCGCGAGGAAAGGGAGGCGCGGGAGATGGCCGAGCCCGACCGCGAGGACGGGCGGTGACCTTCTTTGTCCCCGAGACGGTCGTCGCGGAGGTTCCGGCGACGAAGACGGTCTTCGTGCGACGGGCGGCGGAACGCTGCGTGTCTCCTCTGAGGATCAAGCGCCTGCGCGCTCTTTTGCTGATCGAGGAGCTGACCTTGCGTCAGTAGAAGAGCACGATGAAGCCGCTCCACGACGGGACGATCCTGGTTCCGCTGCGCAGGCTTACCCGGTCAGCTACGCTGCTGTATCCGAAGATCAGCGCGGTTCGTGGCAAGAAAAGCCGCTCAGGACTTTTGAGCCGCGCTTTTTACCCCTGATCGAGGCTGTCGAGGTCGAGTCCGTGTTGCAACTCGACCTCGACAAAGGCCATCAAGCCAGGCCTCCATAGATCACGTTGTGCGAAACTCCGCAGGGCGGTGATAGCATCGCCCGGCGGGCAGGGTGACGGTGTCGGTCCCGACGCCCGGGTGTTCCAGCGTAATCCGCCACTCGCTGAACCTGATGATAACGTCGTCGAACTCGTGTTCGTGCCGCCGGTTTCGACCCTGGGGCGAAATCGAACTCGGTGATGCGGTGCGCGTCGCCGTTGGGCGGGCCTGTGGACGTTCGGACATCTGGCCTCCTTTCGCCTATGCGGGCAGGCGGCAGGGACAGAAAACCACCGGCCGCTTGGACTGCGGGGCGAAATCGTTCAGGCCAGCGCGGCGCGCAGCGCCCGGGCGGCGTCGATGGCGCCCTCGGTGTCGGAGTGAACACAGATCACGTCAAAGGTGATCGGCACGTCCTTGCCGTCCAGCGTGTCCACGACACCCGCCTCGACGGCCTTTCGGCACCGCGCCACGACCTGATCAACCGATACCTTCGGCGGGCTGCGCGAAATGACGAGTGACCCGTCAGCCCGATAGTTCAGGTCGGCATAAAGCTCGGCCATGAACGGTATGCCGCGCGCCTTGTAGACTCTGTCGTGCTCGGTGCCGGCCATGCCGAACAGGGCCGTCTCGAATGTCTCCGCGACGTCCGCCACGGCATGCGCCACCTCCGCGTCACGCGCGGCCATACCGTAAAGCGCGCCATGCGGCTTGATATGGTTCATGGCAAGGCCATGCATGTCCATGAACCCCTTCAGCGCGGAAACCTGGTAGATCAAGATATCGCGCAGCTCGTCGCGCTCGATCTTCATTTCGCGGCGTCCGAACCCTTGCCGGTCCGGCAGGGACGGATGCGCGCCGACGCGCACGCCGTTCTTCGCCGCCAGCTCCACCGTACGATGCATGACAACGGGGTCTGAGGCGTGAAACCCGCAGGCGACATTGGCGATGTCGATATGTTTCATCATTTCGGCATCGTCGCAGACGCTGTAGATGGCAAATCCTTCGCCCATGTCGCAATTCAGTTCCATATCGGTCTCCTGTCTTTAACGTCACGAATGGGCCGGTGGAAGGGACCCGGAAAGCACCTCCGACATCGCGGCAAACCGGGCCCTTCGGTCAAGGGCATGGCGCGAATACTAGAGCTTGCTCATGTTCCCAACTACTGACACGCACTACAAACTCATATTATTGGGACGTGTTTTCGATTTTTTCGAATTCGTTCGAATGAAAGTCCTAAAACCTCGCTCTCTAGGCAGGGGGCTGAAGAACGCGCGCTGGAAGGACGCTGTCGCTGTCGTCACGGTTTGACTGCGGTTCTCCGTCGAAGGCAGCAACGGGCCGCGGCAAAGTGTAGAAGTCGAGCCAAGTTCGCAGCTGGGCGCGGGCCTCGGGCCCGGTCTCCCAAGCGTTTAGGTAGACGCACTCGTAGTTCAGACTGCGCCCGAGGCAAATCAACGAAGATTTTGGAGAGGAAGCACCCCCTTGCCGTCCATCGAGATGCGGACCCCTGCAAGCCGCAGCCGGTCCGCCCAGGCGAAGGCGGTAAACTTCGATCCCTGGTCCGTGTTCATGATCTTCGGCGGGCCCAATGCCCTCGTTGAGCGTCTCGACGCAGAACTCGACTTCCAGCGTGTCCGACAGCCGCCATGCCAGCACACGGTGGCTGCGCCAGTTCATGATCGCCACGAGGTAAAGAAGGCCCCGTCGCATTGGACTATAAGTGATGTCGGCGCACCAGACCTGGCCGCGCCGGTCGATCATCAGCCCGCAGAGCAGGTAGAGGGGTCAACTTTGGATGCCGTTTGACACTCATGCGGGGCGTGGATGCCGACAGCGGCATCGTGCACAGCCCTGGAGACCACAGCGGCCAAGATGCACGACAGCCAAGGTCCAGGACGACCTTCTGCATGGGCAGGAGACGTCGGTCGCGGCCGACAAGGGGTATGTCAGCGCGGGGCTGGAGGCCGTGTTCTCCAGCACCGGCAAGGCCGGGGGCGGTTTTGCCCTAGAATCAATCCTCTGGATCGATTTCTTAATACTCGAACTTCGCAAAACGCCGAAGGGCGGCGCGCTGCATCCCCTCCACCAAGACATCAACCGGATCATCGCCAAGGTGCGGACCCGGGTCGGGCATCCGTTCCGAGCGCTCAAGCGCCAGTGCGAGTATCTCAAGACTGGCTGCCGCGCCCTCGCCAAGAACCGGGCGCAGCTCTTCACGCCGCTCGCCCTCGGCAACCTGTTCCTCGTCCGACGGAGGCTGCTGGCATGAGGCGGTGTCTGCTCTCGGACGCCGGGCAAGACTATTCGGGCCAGGAAATCCCCCGGAATTGTCTGCGTCAACGGCCGAGTGGTCCGTGCAAGAGCGCCTGTGCCCGAAAATCGGGGAAGTCGAACCGGTAGTTCAGAAGATCGTAAAATACTGCAAAAAATGGAATTCCTTGCTCCCTTCGGCTGTGGTGGCCCAAGGATGTTCAGGGGATCAAATCGCAGCTATCCTGCCTGCTGCAACGGAAGGAGCCGTGCGGATGATCACACTGCGGCAAATCAAGTATTTCGCTGCGGTCTGCCAGACCCAGAAGATCAACAATGCGGCGGCGCAGCTGAATGTCTCGGCCTCGGCAATCAGTTCGGCCATCAAGGAGCTGCAGGAAATCGTGGGGGTGCCGCTGCTGGAACGGCATCGCCGCGGGGTTAACCCGACGCCCGAGGGGCAGCGCTTTCTGGGGCATTGCATCACCATACTGGCGAACGTGTCGCATGCGCTCGATGAAATCCCGGGAAACCGGACTGAGATCACCGGCACCCTGCGGCTGGGCGTGACCGTGACAATCGCGGGGTATTTCCTGAGTTCACCCATTTCGCGGTTTTCCCGAGCGTTCCGGAACGTCGATTTGCAGATGACGGAACTTCCGCGTGAGGATCTTGAACAGCGGTTGATAGACGGAGAAATCGACATTGGGCTGATGCTGGTGGGCAACATCAGGCGCGTCGAGGACCTTTCGCGCGAAACCCTGATCCGCTCGCCCCGCCGGCTCTGGACCCAGACCGGTTCGCGGTTGAGTGCCTCGCCAACGGTCCCGCTGAGCGCGCTGGCCGACGAGCCCTATATACAGCTTCTGATCGACGACGCGCAGGATTCTACCGAACGGTACTGGGCGCGCTATGACCTCAAGCCGAAAATCCGGTTTGCCACGGCTTCGGTTGAGGCGGTGCGCTCGCTCGTGGCTAGCGGGCACGGGGTCACCATCCTGTCGGACATGGTCTATCGCCCCTGGTCGCTGGAGGCGGAGAGGATCGAATGCTTGGACCTCGACGACCCTGTGCCTCCGATGGAGATCGGCCTGGCTTGGGGGCGCCGGCGCGACCTGCCCGGTCCGGCGCTGGCATTTCGCGATTACTGCCGCTCCGAGGTCAGCCTGCGCCACCTGAACACGGACCTCGATAACACGTCCCTGAAACGGCTGTTCTGAGGCGCCTCAGCCGTAGGGTTGGCTCTGTTTCATGCTGTCGCGCGCAGCGAAACCGGCCTGCCAGCGCGCAAGCCCGGGACAATAGGTTCGCCAGTCTCGGCCATAGCGGTAATCGACATAGCCGAGCATCGAGGCCGCGACCACCTGTTCCAGCCGCACCGGGCCGGCGGCGATGTCGCCGGCCATGCCTTCCATGTGTGCCAGGCCGCGCTCAAGCTTGCCGGCAAGCCGCGCCAGGGCATCGGGGCTGCGTTCGCGGTCGGGTCGGATGCTTTCCATCCGGTGGCCGAAGCACGTATCGGTCAGCCCCATGGCAAGCGCCGCCCGCGTGGTTGCTTCCATGTCCCCGGCGTGCAGGAAATCCGGCCTGTCGGCACGCATGGCGAAGAAGGCAAAGATCGTGCGACTGTCATAGATCGCCTGCCGCCCGTCCACGACCAGCGTCGGGATCTGGCGCAATGGGTTGAAAATGTCCAGGAACTCGGCCCTGTACACGTCGATAATCCGGTAGTCAAAGGCAAGGCTCAGCTCCGTACCCACGACCCGTGTCATCCGCGCATAGGGCGAGTTCGGGCCGCCGTAAAGGACAAGCTCGCGTTCCATGGCTGTCGTCATCGCTGGTCTCCTGGCGTCGTCAACACTGCGTTGCGGCGGGTCCGAACCTGCTCTTCCACAAGAGCGGTGCGGAGGGCGGAAAACGCCGGCCCGTCCGCATCGTGCCCGCGCGAGTCAACCGCAGCCCCGATCGCCCGCGTAGGCCGACGCGCGAACGACGCTTGGGCGCAGTTTTTGACTCGACCACCTAATCGAACATTCACCCGCGATTCATTTCGGAAGAATGGAGAGCCCATCTTTTTCGGCGCTCCTTCCATTACATCAGCATCAAACATCTTTACGGTCAGATTGGCATTAAATTTCTTCGTCTATGGGACAAGGAAGTTGTCCACATAATTTTGTGCGTCCTTTCGGCTGCTGAAGTGATAAAATCCATCGTTTGTCCGCGCATTGATCCCGCTGAGGAAGGTTTTTGATGTCAAGGCCGGAAAAGCCTTCGTTTCATCAAAAACTGGAATCCAGTAGATTTCGTTGACGTCTGCAGAGGCCGGATGCTCGGCATATAGAAATGCCGCTTTCATGGCTTCCCCCCTTTAATTTTAAGCTCTTTTAGATTAAACGCGGATTCGCTTGAGTTCCAGACCAATAAGCTTTTTCAGTAGCGCCACGATTTTTTTGTGATCCGAATTCTCTTAGAGTTTGCCCAGAGAAGAGTTCTTCTCCCCAGCGAACTCAGCCTGTGTGGCGCTGCCGCTGTCAGGCGGTGTCCATCGCCTCGCGTATGCCGTCGTCGAAGTCCTTCTGGCTTTCTGGCGAGAACGGGGCGAAATGGCCTAGGACCGAGGGCAGCACCTTGAGCGTCGCATTGGGCATCTGGGCGACCTCGGCCTCATTATCCACGGGCGGGAAATACTGATCGGTCGAGGACGGCATGACCACCGCTCTTGCCTTGATCGCGCCTAGGGCCTTGTCGAAATCACCTCCATAGGCGGGCTGGTCGCTGATGTCGCCGTTGCTCCAGGTCCACATCTGGTTGATGAGATTGTTGGCATCGCGGGCGCCGAAATAGGCCTGCCAGAAATCGGCGAGGAAATCGTCCAGCGTCGGGTGCCCGAACGCCTTGAAGACTTCCTGCCGGTAGAACTCCTCGGACATACCCCAGCCGGCATAGATATGGGCCATCACGTGCATCCCCTCCAACGGGGGCATGTCACCGTAATAGCCCCCCTTGAAAGCCGGATCCGCCTTAATCGCCTTGATATTCGAATTTAAGAACAGCTTGTTGTAGTTACCAGTGCGGGCCGCGCACGCGACCGGGGCGATAGCCTTGATCATCTCTGGGTACTGCGCGGCCCATTGGTAAGCCTGCGTGCCGCCCATCGACCAGCTTGCGACCAGCGCGATCTCGTCGATTCCGAATTTTTCGGTCACCAACCGGTGCTGTGCACGCACATTGTCGTAATAGGTCACGTGGGGAAAGCGCGCGAATTCATGCGGCGGCGGCGTGTTGCTCGGTGACGAGGACTCGCCCATGGAAAACAGCGCCGGGATGATCACGAAATGCCTCGCCGGGTCGATCGCCCGGCCTTCGCCTACGAAGATCGGTGGCACATCGCCGATATAGCCGGTGAACCATGTCGGGCAAATGACCACGTTGTCCTTCTTCGCGTTCAATTCCCCCAGCGTGGCATATGCCAGCTTCGCATCCGGCAGGACGGTTCCTCGTTGGGTGGCAAAATCGCCCAGTTCAAAAATTTCCGGCTTGACCATGGGAACCTCCCGCTTCGCTTCACCAATAAGACTTATTAGAAAATATTGCTTCCATAAAGCCGAAATAACGAAAACAATAATTCGGAAAAATCGAACTCAAAATCTTCCGGCAGCCTTGCTACGGGTGCTGGCTGACCGCTTCGAGTCAGTCTCGGCAACGACAGTGACGCTGTACCTTATGCCGTGCAGAGACCACGCCAATCGGCGAGGGCGGCAGCGCGGTTGGCATTGAAAAGAAGTCTGCTGGGGAGGCCGTGCTCGCTGGTGAAGAGGTTGATGAGGGAGGCGTGGACGGATGCAAACGTCTGCAGACTCCGCACCCGTCAAAGCGGCAGGTGCGAGTTCTCCGCCCGGTTGTTCACCCAGCGACCCGTCTCCTGGCGAAAGCCGGCGCCAACCTAACTCTGTCAGCGCGGCTCTGTAGGACTTTGCCATATCGGTCACGATCGCCTCAGAGTTCCCGTGCGTTCACATTGCTGCCCTGAGGAGTTTCAGCGTCGCCTTTCGATCGCAGGTCTTGGTCACGAAGCGTTCAAGAACCTCTCCCGTGATCGACCGGCTGCCAGAGGATTAGCAGGTGCCAGCAAAGCCTGACCGTCGCGTGACTGATGTCGACACCTCGCTCCTGCAGCAGGCCCTCAACGTTCCGCAGTGATAGCTGGGATCGGACTCCGAGCATCGCCGCCAGGCGGATGATCTCTGGGCTCGGCTTGACCCACTTGAAGGGGCAGAGCTGGGTCATGCTCGGACGCCATCCCCCCTGCCCCAAATCAAGGTTGGTTTGTCTGACAACGCTCCCCTCACACCTCCCAGAAAGCGCGGTAACCGCTTTCAGGGAGTGTGAGCTTCGTCGCCTGGGGCCACTGCGCTCGCTGTCATGAAGTCCGCAAATGCCTTTGCGGCCGTCGGCAGTTCCACATTATTGGCCCAGGCAAGACCAACGTCCATTGTAGGCACGGGGTCGGCGATAGGCACAACCTCAACACGTCGGCCTTCTAGTGACCATGGCCGATACACCATGTCGGACAGGATAGTAATACCCATTCCCGAAGCCACCATCGACCGAACGGATTCCACCGAAGAGGTTCGAAACAGCACCTTCGGACGGTAGCTGGTTAGATTCCAGTAACGTTGCGCGGTATTTGAGGCGTCGTCGACCGTAAGCATGATATATGCTTCTTCTGCCACATCCTGCAGCGTGATCGTGACCCGCTGGAGCAGAGAATGGCGCGTAGGTAACCAGAGGCGGCGCTGAGAACGCATCAGCGTTTTGTATGCGATGCTCTCCTGATCCACGATATTGGAGGTAAGCATAACCCCAATATCAAAGGCACCAGATACAAGCCCACTTTCGATATCACGGCGTGAAGCCTCAGTTAGTTGTAGCTGGACCTGAGGATGCGTGCGCGCGAAGCGCTCCAAGTGAGGAGGCAAATAGTAGCCAGCGACGGTGTAGGTCATAGCCAGGCGCAGCGTCCCTGAGACCAAACTGCGACTTTGTCGTGGTGCGTGAATTGCCTCGTCAACGGCCACGAAAACCCGCTGGGCATGCTGCAGGAAGATCGTACCGTCATATGTCAGTGTCACGCCCCTCACATGCCGGCGAAACAATGGCGTACCGATGATCTCCTCAAGTTGCTTGATCGCGGTGGTGACCGCGCTCTGCGACACATTGAGATCGCGAGCCGCGCGCGATACTTGCCCAGAGTTGGCGACCGCGATGAAGTAGCGAATCTGGCGCAACGACGGGTCCATCAGAAAATCCGATACCTGCGATCCGATTTTTCGAGGTTGTTGCTTTGCCCTCGCGCGCTGGGCGGTCGACCTCGCAAGGCTTCGCTGCCAACCAACAACAAATAGTATATTACAATCAAAGTTTTCCCCTCTTTTACGCCTCAGCAGAAGATGCGGCAGGTACTTTAGGACGCTCACTGCCTAGCGACTAGGTATCAGAAAATCAGAACTTTGGGGTCCGATCAATGAATTTGCAATCGCTTCGCCAAAGACGACGATCAAAATGTCGCGCCGGTAACTGACGCGGCTCACGCGGGTTCGCGCGGGCCGGCGCCCCAACACGGAGGCTGAACAATGACCACCGCACAAATTCTGAGAGGCCTAGCTGGCGCATCCGCGCTCGCGCTCGCCACCGCCGCCCACGCGCAGGAAGATGCCTGGTATCCCTACCCGGTCGAGAGCTGGGACCCGCCCTTTGACATGTCATCGCCTCGCACTTCTGTCGATTACGTGCCGCTCGAGCAGGCCACCCAGCCGTGGGACATATGCGTTTCCTTCCCACACATGAAGGATGCCTACTGGCTTGGCGTCGGCTACGGCGTAGCCGAAGAGGCCAAACGGCTCGGAGTGAAGATGCAGCTGGTCGAAGCCGGCGGATACACCGAGCTCAACACCCAGATCAATCAGATCGAGGACTGCGTGTCGGCCGGCGCCGACGCCGTGATCATCGGCGCGATTTCCTTCGACGGGCTCAACAACCTGGTCTCGCAGGTTCGCGCTCAGGGCATTCCGGTGATCGACGTCATCAACGGGATGTCCTCGCCGGAGCTTTCGGCAAAGTCGCTGGTCTCTTTCGGTGAGATGGGCGCCAAGGCGGGGGCCTTCCTCGCCGAGATGCACCCCGAGGGGTCGGAGGCGGTCCAGGCCGCGTGGTTTCCCGGGCCCGCAGGAGCGGGCTGGGTCGAGGCAGGCAATTCCGGCTTCCTCAGCGCGGTGGAAGGCTCGGCCGTCGAGGTGGTCGATACAAAATACGGCGACACCGGCAAGGAGGCGCAGTCTGCGCTCGTCGAGGACGCGCTCGAGACCTATCCCGATCTCGATTACATCGTGGGCACTGCGGTCACGGCCGAAGCCGCTGTCCCGATCCTGCGGTCGCGCGGCCTGACGGATCAGGTCAAGGTCATTTCCTACTACTACACGCCAGGCGTGGACCGGGGCATCGCCCGCGGACAGATCATGGCGGCGCCGACGGATTCCACAGTGGTCCAGGGTCGCATCGCGGTGGATCAGGCAGTCCGCATTCTCGAGGGCGAGGACTACTACCCGCATGTCGGGCCTGCGCTCTACGTGGTCTCTGAAGAGACCCACGATGAGTTCGATCCCTCGTCCACCCTCGCACCGGAAGGCTTCCGCCCCGTCTTCCGGGTGGAATGAACCGCAAATGAACCAGCCCGTCCCGCTTCTCGCGACAAAGGGAATCATCAAGGATTACCCTGGCGTGCGCGCGCTCGACGACGTGGATTTCGATCTGCGTCCCGGCGAGGTGCATGTCCTTTTCGGCGAGAACGGGGCGGGCAAATCGACGCTCATCTCGATGCTCTCGGGCGCGAACAGGCCGACCGCGGGCCACATCGAGATAATGGGCGAACGCGTCGATCTGGACAGCGTCCACGATGCGCGGGAACGCGGCATCTCGGCCGTGTTCCAGGAGTTCTCGCTAATCCCGCAAATGACGGTCGAAGAGAACCTTTTCCTCGGCGCCGAACACACGCGGCGAGGCTTTCTGGACAAGCGGGACATGCGGCGCGAGGCGAAAAGCCTGCTCGCCGAGCTCGATTTCGACCTCGACCCGAAGCGCACGGTGGATCACCTGACGCGGGCCGAGCAGCAGATGGTCGAAATCGCCAAGGCCTTCCGCGGCGAGCTTTCGGTGCTCATTCTCGACGAACCGACCGCATCGCTCACCGATCACGAGACAGCGCAGCTTTTCCGGCTGGTGGAGCAACTGACCGAGCGGGGTGTGGGCATCGTCTACATCACCCACCGCATGGCCGAGATCCAGCGCATCGGCGACCGGGTCACGGTGCTGCGCGACGGCCGCTATGTCGCCACCCTCGATGTCGCCGAGGCCGACGAGGACCGGCTGGTGCAGCTGATGACCGGCCGCGAGGTGGGCGCGATCTTCCCCGAGCTCGATCTCGGACCGCCTGGCGCAGAAATTCTGCGGCTTGAGGATGTGACCACGGCGACCGGCTCGGTCGTCAACGTCTCGCTCGACGTCCACGCCGGCGAGATCGTCGGACTTGCCGGCCTCGTGGGATCCGGCAAGTCCGAGGCCATGCAGGCCGCATTCGGGGCGCTTCCGATCGCGCAGGGGCGGGTGAGCTACAAGGGCGAGGCCGTCACCGGCCGGTCGCCGGGGCGGTCGATACGGGCGGGCTTTCTCTATCTGCCGGCGGACCGGCGCGAAGAGGGGTTGCTCATGATGCGGCCTGCGCGCGAGAACATGACGCTCGCGGCCCTCGACGTGGCGCCCGTCGCACGCGGCCCCTTTCTCGACTGGAGCGGCGAAAAGCGAATGGTCGCGGAGCTCTCCGAGCGGCTCAACCTGTCGCCCCGGCAGCCGGAGCGGGCCATCGACCATTTTTCCGGCGGCAACCAGCAGAAGGCGATGCTGGCCCGCTCGCTTACGCGCGACTTCGACCTGATCGTGTTCGACGAGCCCACCGTGGGCGTCGATGTCGGCACGCGAGCCGCGATCTACGCCTTCATCGTGGATCTCGCGCGGAAGGGCGTGGCAATCGTTCTGATCTCGTCCGATCTGCCTGAGATACTTCACCTCGCGACACGGGCCTACGTCTTCTACCGGGGGCAGGTCCAGGCGGAACTGCCGCAGCAGGAACTGACCGAGGAAGCCGTCCTCGCCCACTTCTTCGAAAGGGAGAGCGCTTGATGAGCGACACCGCCGCAGCAAAGCCCAAGGGTGGTCCCACGGACTGGCTGAAGCGGCTGTTCGTACGGCTCGGCATACTGCCGTTCCTCTTGGTGATCTCCGTAGTGGTGTTCTCGCTGATGTCGGAAAACTTCCTGACCGGGCGCAACATGATGAACGTGCTGCGCCAGTCCGTCTATCTCACTATCGTGTCCCTGGGGCAGATGTTCGCCCTGCTCACCGGGGGCTTCGACCTTTCGGTCGGCACGATCCTGGCGCTGTCCTCCGTCGTCGGCGCTATGACGATGGCCTCGATCTACGGCGCGATGCCCGATGCGGTCTGGCTCGCGATCTCGATGGGCTGCCTCGCCGGTATCGCGGCGGGCACGCTGATCGGCGTCGCGAACGGCATCGGCGTCGCCTTCTTCCGCGTCTCGCCCTTCATGATGTCTCTGGGCATGGCATCGGTGGGCTTCGGCATCGCGCTCTACCTCACGGGTGGCGTGCCGGTGTATGGGATGCCCATTCAGTTCGGTGATACCTTCGGCTTCGGCACGCTCCTGGGTGTCCCCACCCCGATCTGGGTCGCCGCAGTTCTGATCCTCGCGCTCTGGGTGCTGCTCTACTGGACGCGCTGGGGCCGCTACTTCTATGCCGTGGGAGGCAACCTGAAGGCCGCGCGCCTGTCGGGGATCAACGTGCAGGGCGTGCTCTTCTCGACCTACGTGATCGTGGCCGCGCTGGCCGCCATCGCCGGCATGCTGCTCACCGCAAGGCTGGACACCGGCGAGGCCAATATTGGCGCCTCCATGCCGCTCGAATCCATCGCTGCCTGCGTGATCGCCGGGGTCTCGCTCAGAGGCGGGATCGGGCGGCTGGAGAACGTGGTGCTGGGGGCGCTCTTCATCGGGCTCGTGCAGAACGGCATGAACCTAGCCCGCATCGAAAGCTACCTGCAGACAGTGGTGCTTGGCGGGCTGCTGATCCTCGCCGTGATCGCGGACCAGATCCGCCTGCGCTACGTCGCGTCGCTCAAGGACTGAGGGAGAACCGAGAATGGCCGATCTGAACTGTGACATGGGCGAGAGTTTCAGCCTCTACCGGATGGGCGACGACGCGGCGATCATGCCCCATATCACCCAGGCCAACGTCGCCTGCGGCTTCCATGCCTCCGATCCGAACCACATGGCCGAGACCGTGCGACTGGCGAAACAGCATGGCGTCAAGGTCGGAGCGCATGTCTCGCTGCCGGATCTTGCGGGCTTCGGCCGGCGTGAAATGAAGATCGACCGCGCCGAGATGCTGAACATCGTCCTCTATCAGATCGGGGCGCTGAGCGCCTTCCTGCGCCAGCAGGGCACCGAACTCGCGCACATCAAGCCGCACGGCGCGCTCTACGGAATGGCCGCACGCCAGGAGCCCATTGCCGAGGCCTGCGCCGACGCCGCCGAGGTCTACGGGGTGCCGCTCATGGGTCTTTCTGGAACGCTGCACGAGGCGGTCTACACGCGTCGGGGGGTGGGCTTCCTTCCGGAATTTTTCGCCGATCTGGATTACGACGACGAAGGCAGGCTGATCATCACGCGCGAACACAAAGGCGTCCCGCCCGAGGTCGCGGCGGCCCGTGCCGTGCAGGCCGTGCGCGAGGGCACGCTCACCACGACGGGCGGCAAGACGCTGCCTGTGCAAGCCGAGACGATCTGCGTCCATTCCGACACGCCCGGCGCGGCGTCCATCGCCGCCGCCGTCCGCGAAGCGCTAACCGGCCTAGAGGCCGCCTGAAGCAAAGACGATACGCAAGAGGGACACGCCATGGCACACGAGATCAAATCGCCCATTCCGGGGACGTTCTACCGCCGCCCTTCCCCCGAGGAGCCGCCCTTCAAGAAGGAGGGCGACGCGGTGGCCCGCGGGGACACCATCGGGCTCGTAGAGGTGATGAAGACCTTCCACGAAGTGAAGGCCGACGGCGACGGCACGGTCGCCTCCTTCGAGGTTGATGACGAAGAGGCCGTGATGGCCGGCCAGACGCTCTGCAAGCTCGACTGATGGCCGTGAGGAAGCTTCTGGTCGCCAACCGGGGCGAGATCGCCGTCCGTATCGTGCGGGCGGCCCGAGACCTTGGCATTCCTACCGTGCAGGTGCATTCCGAGGCCGACGCGAACATGGCCGCGGTGCGGCTCGCGGACGAGGCGGTGGAAATCGGGCCGCCACAGGCCTCGAAATCCTACCTCGACGTCGAGGCGATCCTCAAGGCAGCGCGGGACACCGGCGCTGACGCGATCCATCCCGGCTATGGCTTTCTGGCGGAGAACGCCGATTTCGCCGATGCGGTCGAGGCCGCGGGCCTCACTTTCGTGGGGCCGACGGGCGATACCATCCGCTTGATGGGTGACAAGGCTGCGGCCCGCGCGCAGGCGCAGAAGGCCGGAGTGCCCACGGTGCCCGGTTCGGACGGGGTCGTGAGCGACATGGACGATGCCGGCCGGCTGGCCGCCGAGATCGGCTTCCCTGTCATGATCAAGGCCGCAGCCGGCGGTGGTGGTCGCGGCATCCGCGTCGCCGGGACGCCAGAGGAGTTCGCCCGCCTCGCCCCGCAGGCCGCGCAGGAGGCGAAGGCCGCCTTCGGCAACGGCGGGATCTATATCGAGAAGGTGATCGAGCGCGCCCGCCACGTTGAGGTGCAGGTCCTGGGCGACGGGCACGACGTCATCCACTGCTGGGAGCGCGAATGCTCGTTGCAGCGGCGTCGCCAGAAGGTTTGGGAGGAAGCGCCCTGCGTCGCCTTGGACCAGGAGACGCGAGAGCAGCTTTGCCACGCGGCCGCCGATCTTGCCCGCGCGGTGCAGTATCGTGGCGCAGGGACGGTGGAGTTCCTCTACGACGACGCCTCGGGGGAGTTCTACTTCATCGAGATGAACACCCGCATCCAGGTCGAGCACCCGGTGACCGAGATGATTACCGGGATCGACCTCGTCGGCGAAATGCTCCGGATCGCGGGCGGCGGACGGCTTCCGCACACGCAGGATCAGGTAAAGATCCGCGGCCACGCCATCGAAGTGCGCATAAATGCAGAGGATCCGGCGAAGGATTTCATGCCGTTTCCGGGGACGGTCGAGGAGCTTGCGACACCGGATGGACCGGGCGTCCGCTTCGATTCGATGCTCTATCGCACCTACACAGTGCCGCCCTTCTACGACTCGCTGCTTGGCAAGCTGATCGTCTGGGGCGAGACGCGCCACGCGGCGCTCACCCGGCTCGGTCGCGCGCTCGACGAACTGCGTATCGAGGGTCTGCCCACGACGGTGCCACTTTTCAAGGCGCTGCTGGCGACGGACGAGCTGCGACGAAACGATGTCCATACCCGTTGGCTCGAACCGTGGCTCGAGGCCAACGCACACACCATCGCCACTGAAAACAAGGGGGGACAAGCCGCATGAAATGCCGATACAGCTTTGGCGGGGACGAGCATATCTTCGTCGAGGTCGACGAGGCCATGTCGCTCGAGGCGTTCTTCGTCTCGCTCGCGATCACAAACGCCGTCAGGGAGGCCGAGATCGAGGGGGTCACCGAGATCTGCCCAGCGAATGCCTCCTTCCAGATCAAATTCGACCCCGACGTGATCGCACCCGACGCCCTCATGGAAAAGATCAAGGCGTTCGAGGCGGACGCGGACAAGGCCGAAAAGCGCCTGAACACGCGGATCGTGGAAATCCCCGTCTACTATCAGGATCCCTGGACGCACGAGACCCTGATGCGCTTCCGCGAACGCCATCAGGACCCCAACGCCACGGATATCGAATACGCAGCCAGCATCAACGGCTTCGAGGACGTGCCCGCCTTCATCAAGGCGCACTCCGGGTCTCCGTGGTTCGTCTCCATGGTGGGTTTCGTATCCGGCCTGCCCTTCCTCTATCAGATGGTTGACCGGCCGCGGCAGATCGAGGTTCCGAAATACCTGCGCCCGAGGACGGACACGCCCAAGCTCACGGTTGGCTACGGAGGCTGCTTTTCCTGCATCTACTCGGTGCGCGGCGCTGGCGGGTACCAGATGTTCGGCATCACGCCGATGCCCATCTTCGATCCCCAGCAGGAGGTGAGTTACCTGCGCGACTTCATGGTGTTCTTCAAGCCGGGCGACATCGTGAAGTTTACACCGATCACGCGCGAGGAATACGACGCGGCCGTCGAACAGGTACATGCCAACACGTGGACACCCCGGACGGCCGACGTGGTCTTCTCTCTTGACGACTACAACGCCGATATCGACGGCACCAACGCCAAGCTGCTGGAGGCGCTCCATGCCGGTTAATGTCATTTCATCAGGGATACTCACCACCATCCAGGACCTGGGCCGCCCCGGCTACTTTCATCTCGGCATCCCCATCGGCGGGGCGATGGATCGGCTCGCGATGCGTGCAGCCAACCTGCTCGTCGGCAACCCGGAGGATGCAGCAGGTCTGGAAACCGTTTTCATGGGGCCTGAACTGGAGTTCACCGAGGCCGCGACCGTGGCCGTGTGCGGCGCCGACCTGCCGCCCAAGGTAAACGGCGAGCTGAGCGAGAGCTGGAGCGCCTTCGACGTTAAGGCGGGCGACGTCCTGTCGTTCGACTTCCTCAGGTCCGGCGCGCGAGCCTACATCGCCATTTCGGGGGGCATCACGACGCCGCCGATGCTGGGCAGCCGCTCCACCTATCCCATCGGCGCGTTGGGCGGCATCGAGGGCCGCGCGGTGCAGCCAGGCGACACCATCCCCATCGGCCCGGACAAGGCAGCGGGGAGAGCGGGCAAATCCGTGCCCGAAAACCTTCGCCGCGGTCCGGGTGCAGAGGCCCAGCTGCGGATGATGCCCGGCCTCTACTGGCACAGGATCACCGAGGCGGCGCAAAAGGCCTTCTTCGAGGACACCTGGAAGGTCGCGAACGAGGCGGACCGCATGGGATACCGCTTCCAGGGCGGCCGCCCGATGGAGTTCGTCCCGCGCGAGCAGCCCTTCGGCGCGGGATCGGATCCCTCGAACATCACTGACGCCTGCTATCCTTACGGCTCGGTGCAGGTGCCCTCGGGAACCGAGCCCATCATCCTGCACCGCGACGCGGTCTCGGGCGGCGGGTATTTCATGATCGGCACGATCATCTCCGCCGACATGGATCTCATCGGCCAGCTTCAGCCGAACACGCCCACCCGCTTCGTCGCGGTCGACATGGAGGCGGCGCTCGAGGCACGCGCAGACCGCAACGCCGCGCTCGCCGCCTTGCGCGACGCGGTAGCCTGACCAAAGGAGGATTGAACATGATGCGCAATACCACGCTCTCTACCGCTGCGCTTGGCGAGCAGTCGCTGGCCAAGTCCGCGCTTTTGGTGGTCGCAGGATCCGTTCTGCTGACGCTGTCCTCGAAGATCTCGGTGCCGTTCTTTCCCGTGCCGATGACGATGCAGACCTTCACGGTCCTCCTGCTCGGCTTTGCCCTGGGCGCCAGGCTCGGCCTCGTGACCGTACTCGCGTGGCTGGCGCAAGGCGCCGTGGGACTACCCGTCTTCGCAGGGCCCGCAGCGGGGATCGCGTATTTCGCGGGACCGACCGGCGGCTATCTTGCAGGCTTCGTCTTTGCCACATGGGCCACCGGCGCGCTGGCCGAACGCGGCTGGGACCGCTCGCTCGTCGGCAGCGCCGCGGCCGCTCTCCTTGGGCTTGCGGTAATCTACGCATCGGGTCTTGGCTGGCTCGGGACCGTGGTCGGCTGGGACAAGCCTGTACTGGAATTGGGCTTGATACCCTTCCTTCCCGGCGAGTTGGTGAAGCTCTGCCTTTTGGCCTGTGCGCTGCCTCTCGCTTGGCGCGCGCTCGGCCGCGGCGACAGCTGAACCATGTGCGGCGGTGCCACGTCCGGGACAGCGACAGGAACCGTCCTGATCGAGAACGCATCGACGCGCGTTACCGAATGGCGCTTCCCCAGGCGTGGTGACAACACCGGCTGGCACCGCCACGAGCACGATTACGTGGTGGTGCCGCTCTTCGACGGTCGCCTCACGCTGCGCGAACCTGGCGGCGTCGAGCGCGAGGCCCGGATGCGCAACGGCGTTCCCTACTTCCGTCAGAGCGGTGTCGAACACGACGTCGTGAACGCAAATGACTTCGAAGTCGCATTCATAGAGATTGAGTTCCTCTGACCATAGGCACCGGACAGTTCGGAGTAGACCGGCGGAGCGCCCGAACTCCGTGTCACTCGAACCCGGCTCGAGGCGCCTCGCCTGACAGCCGCCTCCAAATGGGCGGTGAGCAGGGACCTGACACTGCAAAGTAGCGAACCTTGGTCGCCCATCGAGACTTGACCGGCCCTATCCGGACGTTCGCCAAGTTGTCCATCGCTGCGGCGCAGCTTCCCTGAACCGGTCCTTGAAGGCAAACCCTCCATGGCAAAATCCATTCAGATGCCCCGCAGGTGCTGACGTCGGACACTCGCAACTTTGTAGATCAGTGCGAACACAGCCCAAGTAAGAACAAACTCTGGTTGAATTCCCATTTCTTCTTGGTTAGCCAGTCCGCGAAAAAGAGTAGGGGCACTTGATATGTTTTCAGCCACTTACGTCACCGTCGGCTTCATATTCATGATGGCGAGCGGCCTTATTTTTGAGGTCGATAAGAACTGGTTTCCGGAAAGCCTCAAACGCGCGATCGTGCTTATCGCGGTTCTTTGCGGCATCTATGTATTTGCCGCAGGAGTTCACCTCTTGGGTGGTTGGGAAGAGCGCGTTGCCGGAATGTCTGAGGCTACTTCTGGCTCTGGCGGGCGTCGAGGCGGCTTCGTTGTCCTCTTCATCCGCTTTCTTCCTTTTGCCCTTATGGGCTTCTCCGCATACGCACTGCTCTACCTGAGATATCCGGTTATCCGCATGATGAAAGGGGGAAAGGTTTAGGGTATGAACTCCGCCAGTAAACTCGAAGCGATTCGGTTGCTGATGGCCCTGAGCTGTCATTTGAACAATGAGTTACGGATGGCAGCTTTCTGAGGGCCGCTCAGAGAAACTCTGGCTCCGGCCCCTTCTCGTAACTATGCCCCTTCTCCAAAGTCGCTTTTCTTTCAGAGGCCTTCTTGTGAAAATCGATTAGGGCCTGAAGATCCGCTTCAATATCTTCATGAGGCGGCAGTTCCGGCGGCAAATCTGGCACCCTGTCATGTCCGGAATAGTGCGAACATCTTTTCATACCCTCAAATATAGCCGGATAGTCGTCAGCCGGATCATAGCACGCATGTTTAAGACTCTGTGTCATTATTTCCGGACGAAAGCGCTGGATCGTTCCGTTGAACAGAATTTCTTCGACGATTCTTTCCCAAGTCTCGCGCATGAGAGTGTAGATAGCTGTCAAGTTATCACGGAATTCTGCAACGGCTGGGTCATAGCCATCCTTAAAGAGCCGGGCTTTGGCCTCATTGAGTTCGCCGATGCGCTGCTTTGTCCTTTTAGTATGGGACGGCCTACCCGAGTTATCAATAATGCCGAACTTTGTCCCGCCTTCGCTCGACATCCACTCCGCATGGCACGGTTGTCCAGCGCGGCGGGCTTCATTCTCCACCATGTAGTGAAAGACAATATTGTGGGTAAAAATAATGACCTGTCGACCGGCCACAGCCTCTGCCACAAGCCGTTTAGCGACAGCCTCCATGCGAGAGTGATCGAGTGAGGATACGGGATCATCAACAATGATCCCGTGCTCCGCTCCGACTTCAATCAACTCGGCAAGGAAGCAGGAGAGAGCCAGTGCTCGTTGCTCGCCTTCACTAAGAACATCGCTGTTGTTGGCAACACGTTGTTGGGCAGTCAGACCCACCTCGATAACACTGTCTCCGCCCGCACTCCTATCAGAGAGGTCAATCGGAATATGGGAAAGCCTGAGCGTCTCAAGCTCTTCTGTGAGCTGCTTTTTTAGACTCTCAGTCAGCACAGCGCGACGGCATGCCGTAAGCTGGCGGGCAATCGGACCGGAGGCACATTGCTTGCGCGCATCCTTGATCTTCAGTCTCTCCGCGAGCTGTTTGAGCCGCGCGACGACAGTCTCAATTTCCTGGCTGAGGCGCTTATTGTCCTCAAGCTCCGCTTTGGTCGCGTTAAGCTCTTCGAAACGCGCGGCTTCTGCCTTGGCATCTTCAAGCCCATTGATCTGGCACTTGAGCGCTTCGATGTCAGCATCAATTTTTTCGATCAGATCGGCCTGAACAGAAACCAGCTCATCGGCCCCACCGAAGGTATTCTTTTTGATCATCGCCTTGATGGCATCAAGGCGCTCTGTAAGCACCCCATATCCCGTGACTATTTCTGCGGTGATGGCTTGGCGTTCATCACTCATTCCACCGTAAACGCCAAGCAGCGCTTCTGCTTGCTCAGGTGTTTTGATGCGCAGTGCATTGATTGAGTCGACGAGTGCATCATAAGCCGCTACTGCTTTCTGGCTATCGCTCGCGGCTCGCCCTAAGATGTATTGGTCGAATTCTGCCATGCGCGCTGAAGCAGCGCCATCCAGCGGCTGCTGGCAAAGCACACATGTTTCGCCGGTAACGAGCTTAGGCTCATCGTGATCGGGAAACGCCTCAACCGCGAATTCCCGGGCGTAGATAAGCATCTGCTGCCAAGCTACCGACCCGATGTCCGGAATCGGCATCCCATCACCAAGACCGCGCGCGGCGGCTTCGGCTGCTGCGGCCTTAGTTATCATTTCCCCATGAGTCTCTGAAAGCTTTTTGACGCCTTCTTCACCCAGTGAGGCAACGTGACCGGTAAGTTCGGTCTTTACGTTTTCGAGTTCCTGCTTTGCCGCCTTATGCGCACGAAGCTGCACCTTGGGGTCATCGCGTATCTCGTTGCTAACCTGTTGAAGCTCAACTTCCTTCTCATCGTTCCATGCGGCCAGTGCGCGCAGTCCGGCTTCGTTAGGTAGATCGGCTCGGGCTGTATCTGGGGAAAGCTTAGCCAACGCATCGGAAACGACAGTGCCTTCGGTATAGCCGCCGGGGAGAGCCGTGCGGATTGCGCCATCGAGTGCATTCTCACGGGCCTCAAATTCGCGATCGAGAGACTTTGCAGCCAGTGCCAGCTTGTTGAGAAGGTCGAGTTCGTAGGGAAGGAAATCCACTTTGCGGTCTTTGTCGACGTAAACGCGCGCCGTATCAGTGTCGAATACCGATATCCGAGCCAATTCCGGAGGTGGCGGATCACCTCGCCGCCATGTCGCCTTTTGGCGCTCAGGCTCTCCCCCTTCGATGCCAATTACAAGATCAACCTCTGGGGGATCAGCGGGTTTTTCCTCATAGACATTCCCTTTGAGTTCCTGAGGGCTCAAAGAGCGGCAAAGCTGCTTCGCTATCCGGCAATATCCGCTCTTCCCCGAGGCATTTGCGCCGTAAACGAGCGTAACTCCTTTCTTGGCAAACCTGATCGGCGGTTGGTCACTGGCCAGCCGATCTACGCGGCGGACCGGCCCGATCGAGCCAAGAACCGTTCGCGGGGCATCTGTTGCTGGATCCGATAGATGCTCTTCGGCCAGAGGACTGATAGGCGGGAGCTTATCATCAATCAGGCCAACCGCCTGCTCAATGACCTTTCGTAACGTCAAAAGATCATCGTCAGTTAGTTCTCCGGTTGTCGCTATACGCCGAAGCGCATCCTTTTGCCAAACGGGCCGTGCATCTTGATTGGACCAGGTAACAAGCTCTTCAAATGCCATCTACACACCTTGGCAAAGAAATATTTGCTGAGAGCTTAACATAGCAGAAATGCGATCTCTACCGGAAGCTGCAAGTTTGCAGCTGCACACCCGCCTCGCCCTCAGTGGGTGCAGTTGGCGAAATCATGATCGGGCTAGGAATGACCATTGAGACGGGATGGTTCTCCTATGCGGTCATCGGAGCATTTTGCAGCGAAAGTCGGCTTTCCGCCCTTTGTGTTAAATTCTCCAAGCGCGAACGTCGCGGCGAGCACGTCTGCTTCGGGCTGCCTGCCGACGAACAGGAGTGACCTATAAAGGCAAGAACTCCGGCGCCATGGAGGCTCGACAGAGAGCCGATCTTGCGCCTACGTCGAACGTCCGTTCTGGGGAAGCTGCACTGCAGCGATAGTGTCCAAGGTGGAAGGCCCCAGTGGGCCGCCGTCTACGGCAACTTGCCCGAGTTGGCGGCTTGGATGCCGTGTTACCGCATCACACCTCTGAGACCGACGTCGCGAATGCCCGTCATGCGCAGACGACGGCACCGAACAGGAAGCCGCCGCGACATGGCCGCAGAGGGGCTTTGTTGCGCAAAGAGGTTGAAGCCGAGACT
>NZ_JBGFSH010000007.1:0-1634 GCF_041365715.1 Rhodosalinus sp. FB01
AACCTCGGTCAAAAGCCGATTTGTGCAACAGAGCCGGTCCTATAAGTCGAGGGTGTAGGTCTGTTCTTGTACCCCAGGCATCACACTGGAGTCACAAGATGAATCCCCCACAAGTTTTGTGCAACAAGTCCATGAAATGGGACAAAATACCAAGACCGAATATTGCCTTGCTCGACCTTCGGCCTTACCATCTCAAAAAATCATGTAAACGCGATGACGAAGATGGCTTCCAACAACGAACTGATGGGGATGCGATTTCGTCATCGCCAAGTGACGGCGCGCGCCAAGTGTGGCACTCGAGCGTTGCGCGCGCCTCCTATCTATCGCAAAAACGGGGGCCATCATACCTGTATCTTGGCCAGCAAACCAAGCGACGTCTATCAAAGTATTTCGGTCACCTCATGACCAAACCTATGCCTTTTGGCGAGAATACTCGAGGCTTGCTGAAGTCGATGGTTGTTATCGCATCGGCTCAGTTTCTCTCCATCTTCATTCGCGTCATAAAAGCCAAGTTTGTCGCAGTGACGCTTGGCCCATCGGGCACCGGGTTGCTATCCGTATTTTCCAATCTTCAGATGCTGGGCAGCCAAGCCGCGGGATTGGGGCTGCCACAGAGCGGGGTGCGGGAATTGGCTTCCTCGCGCGGAGATACCGAAATCCTTGGACGCCTGCGACAAGTCCTCGTGGTTGCGCTTGCCGTCCAAGGCGGGATTGCGATGGTATTGATCTGGATCCTCCGGGAGGAGTTATCACTTTGGCTATTGGGCGACACACGGCAGGCGACCGAAATTGGACTGGTCGGTGTTGCAGTTCTGTTGATACTGTTGTCCTCTTCCCAGCAAACACTTCTCCAGGGGTTGCGTCGGATTAGCGATCTCGGTCGCGTCATGGTACTGGGTACGCTTCTGGGTTCGGTCTGCGGCATCACAGCCGTGTGGATCTTGGGCAGCGATGGCCTAATCTGGTTCCTGTTGGCCGAACCAATAGGTGCGCTTTTGGTCGGAGCGATCTATGTTCGTCGCTTACAAATCACACGCTTGAAATGGCCCTCAATTACTGAGATCTGCCAGCATTGGCAGCCGATGGTTCGGCTTGGCGTGGCGTTCATGCTTGGTGGATTACTGATCACAGCCACGCTTCTTCTTGTTCGAACCATGATCACGCGGGAAATTGGTCTCGATGCCGCAGGTCAGTTCGCTGCTGCATGGACGATCACGATGACCTATATCGGCTTCCTGCTGCAGTCGATGGGTGCCGACTATTTTCCGCGCTTAAGCGAGGTCAACAAAGATCTTGAGGCCACGAACCACCTCATGAACGATCAACTGCAACTAGTGCTGGCGCTAGGCGGGCCAATCCTCATTTTGATGATCGGTTTGGCCCCCGTATTGATACCCATACTCTACTCGGCCGAGTTCACATCTGCCGTACCAGTACTGCAGTGGCAAATGCTCGGGAATGTTTTCAAGCTGGCGGAATGGACTATCGGATTCTCTCTCGTCGCAGCCGGACGATCAGGTGCCTTCCTTTATCTGCAAGTACAGTTCAGCATCATATTTCTGGTGTGCGTATGGCTCGGATTGCCTTCTATGGGTTTGGACGCTACTGGGTACGCATTCGGAATTGCGTACGCT
>NZ_JBGFSH010000007.1:1665-172691 GCF_041365715.1 Rhodosalinus sp. FB01
CCTGGCTTGCAAACTTGGCGGGTTTCAAGTTCGCGCTCGACCTTTGGGTTATTTCTCCGTACACGTAATCTTGATATCAACCATCCTTGCAGTTTCATTATATATGCCTTCATGGGGCGTCGTCTTAGCAATAACCTTATTCTTCGTCACAGCCTTAATAGGTGGGAGGGACATACTACAGAATACCGGAACACATGGCAGGATTATTTCACGTGTAGCTGGGTTCTACAAACTAATCGGTTGGCAAATAAAATAAGGACCGGAGATGAAACCAACCATCAGTGTCATAATCCCTACATACAACCGCGGGCATTGCGTAGGCGACGCGATAGAAAGCGTACTGTCTCAAGATCCACCTGCCGACGAGGTAATAGTCGTCGATGATGGCTCGACGGATACTACGCCCGAGGTTTTGACCTGTTATAGCAAGCAGGTCACCATAATCTACCAGAATAATGCGGGAGCGGCGGCGGCACGCAATACTGGAATCCGACACGCGAACTCTACTTGGGTGGCGTTTTTAGATTCTGATGATTTGTGGTGGCCTGGGCGCATGGCAGTGCTGCACCGGGATCTAGCCAATGCGGACGAAAGCATAGTTGGACATTCCGGCGACATTCGCTTCACTGGACCGCACCAGGAGATGGGACTTTTTGATCTTCGCGGCTGGGAGTTTCCGCGCGGCAAAGCGGTGCGCATCACGGACATACTCTTAGAAGAGATGACTGGCCTTTTTTCAATTGCAACTGCATTGCGCCGGAGCATCGTTCTCGAGGAGGGAGGATATCGGGAGAACTTGCGAATATATGAAGATGTAGCCCTTTTTTATGCCCTCGCACTACGCGGTTCATGGCTGTTCACAGGAGATGTTTTGGCCGAAGCACGGCGCCTGGAAAACGACACTGATCCACTTACAGCGATCGAAAAGAAATACCCGATCGAAGCCGCTAGCGGACGGGTGCAATTGACCTCCGCATTGCTTACAAAAGATCTTTCATTAAAGCAACGAAAGATTATGATGAAGCAGACCAGTGGCGCACTATTGATTTTAGCAGCTGCCGAAGCGGCAGAAAAAAGCGGTTCCCATCGCCGCACGGCGATCGCGTCAGCACGGCAACATCCCTCCGCGCTCAAGGGGTGGCTTAAGGCGCTCCCACCGCTCTTATTTGGTCGAGCCGGCTATGGTTTAATCACGCGCCAGCGCAACGGCTTTTCGCGATCATGAACGTATTATTCATATCCCAGTCTTTTCGAAATAGTTTCCGGGTTCGGACGCGGCTGTCTCGATGCAAGTCGTACTTGGTTCTTTCGCCAGGAATTGAATCGAAACCTCCGAATATCCTGCCACTCCAGATACCAACCACGCCGTGTAAGGCGGGTCACCGGCGTCACGATTGGTAACCGTTCCCACCACTTCTTACGCATATAATTGTAGGCCAGTGTGAAACCTCCTCTAAGGGTTGGAACCGGCAGACTATTATGAACAACCGGCGCATCAATGACATAGGCCCGCTTACCTGAAGATATCGCGGTTTGCACGATATCTGTACCGTAAAGGTGGAAGCTGGGGAGATCCGGATCAAATCTTAATCCGCAATCTCTGTTCAAAACCAATAAAAGTTCATCGAATGACTGAACGGGTATTGGAGCGCTACAGCCGAACCCGATTTCACGACCAATACCAGAGTCCCAGACTCGCCCCACGTTCCCGCCATTCAAATCAACCCCGAAAAGGCCAATTACCGCCCAGTTTGGATCTAGCGTTTCAAGATCAGACACTTTCTGCATCAATGTTTCCTCCCAGCCGAGGGGCAAATAAACATCCTGATGCGCAAAGACACAGATCCGTTCTTTGGTCTGATCGAGCCCCTCATTGTAGGCGATTGAGGCCGAGTGCCGGTTGCGCAATATGCACAAGCGATCCGGCTCAGACCTAAAAGTTGGAGATGCCGCAAGGTTCGACTCCAGCACTGTCGTGTCATTTACGGCAGCAATACAGCACCAGTCCATTTTGGATCCTTTTTCAGCATTGGCGGTAAGCGCAATGCGTTCAAGCTTGCGGTTACGATTGGGCAGGAAACCTTGTATACGTGATGTCAGTTGTCCTGCCTTCGTCGCCAGTCTTTTCGTCTTCGTCCTCGCTACCTTCCCAGTCCAGCATCCACATACCGCTTGCAATCAGGAACATTAAAAACGCGAAAATTGCATCCCAGAAATGCACGGTCCAGCCCACCATGAACACGCCGGTCATGGTACAGAGATACCCCGTTTTGTACCAGAGAACGCGTTCATTTGGGGCCCGTCGAAAAGTAACACTCAAGAAGACGGAAAAGAACAGTGTAAGGTAAGCGATCCATAACAGAATACCATGGCGCATCGCGGGTACGATCCAGAACATGTCGACGCTGTCCACCATCCAGGAGGGGCGTGCCCAGTTGTCGGTGAGGCCGATCCCGAAAAGCGGGTTGGCAAAGATGCTTCGGGTCCCGAAGTGCCAGATAAGGATGCGATTATAGGCCGTGCCCTCGTTCAATGCGAGGTAAGATATCGCGACGTGAAACGGAGTGCGGTTCGAAATCAGATCGACGACGATGAAGGCGAGGAGCGCGAGGCCAACGAAGATGTACCAGCGCGAGCGAACGGATTTCAGTATTCCGTCCCAGGTCAGAAAAATTATCTGGGACATTGCAGCCAGAAGCGGGCCTGACGAAAGCGAAGAGAAACACAAAAAAACAGCAAACACGGCATTCCTTACCCGGCCGATCCAGGGTGTTTCATGTCCCAGCACATAATAGAACAGACCGGTCAGCCCCCCGAAGAACACCCCGAAGTGAATGGGATGCGCGAAGGGCCCCTGGACGCGTTCGAGACCAAGCCTGCTTTCCTGAAAATTCTCCCAGTAAACCGGTCCCAAAAAGCCAAACAACCTGAGATACAGGTTTGTTCCGGAAACAAGCTCGTAAAGTGCAAAGGGCAGCAGCAGCAGACCGATCCGGAACAACAACCGCGTGATGGCGAAAAAAGCCTCTGGTGTTCGGATATAGCACCGTCCCAAAAGGTAGGCACCAAGGGTCTCCACCCACAATATGCCGATGGTTTCCAGGGTCCCGCCGAGCCCTCCCTCGATGATCACCATCGAAAGCGACGACCATAGGCAAATGACGATGACGCAGATGTCAGGCAGGCGGATGCGTCCTGCACGCCCGCTCAGCCAGAAGAAGAGGGCCGGGAAGAACGCGACGAGCAGCGCGATGCGGTAGACGGTAAGGCGCAGAGGGCCGACATAGATGAAAAGCGGAATGATCAGCCCGATGATGAAGAGCCAGACCCAGATCGAGAGGCTGTGCCGGCTTGCAGCCCCGGCATTCGGCATGCTCCTAGGCAGAGATACCGCCTTGCCTTCGGTCAATTCCGCCGCCACGTTGTCATCCTTCCATCTTCCCGGACGTATTCCCTTGGAGCCGGAACCTTCGGGAGAGTAGCCCGGTCAGACGGCAGGATAAATGCCCCTCTTCGAAACAGCCTGGTACAGGCCTCTGCAACCCGTTCGGGTGGCCGGGCTGGCGGAGCGCACCGCGGCACGGGGGCGGCCCGCCACTCTCCCCTGATCAGATGCGCTACATGATGCTGCTTCGCGGCACTTCATCGATGACGCGCGCAAGGTTCCTCAAGCGATCAAGAACCCGTCATCGACAAACAACGCCTCTGCCTGCAACTGGAGCTCACTCACGCTGCCTTCGAACCCCGGATCGATCTTCGTGCCGACAAACCACTGGGGCGCGCCAGCACCCGAAATCTCGATATCGGCCGCCTGATCGTCGAAAACGAGCTCGCCGTCGAGAATGACCTGCACGCGGTCTGTCATCTCGTCAATGGCGACCCGCACATTGTGCTCCTGCGTGTCAGCGAGGCCGAGGTCATGGATCCGGAAGGGATCGGAGAATTCGCGGTCGGGCGAAGCGACATGCACGAAGAGGGAGTCGCCGAAGACACCGATGCCGAACTTCTCGTGGTTCCAGACGATCCGTTCATAATCTTCGTCCGGATTGGTGCGCTGGAAGCTGACCGATGCCGTCAGGGACTGGGCGGTTTCGAACTCCACGAGACGTCCAAGCCTCGCGTAGTCGCCCTGCCCGTCGAACACGACCGCACTGGTGCCGGTCCCATCGGTCGTAACGAAGGCGTCCCCGCGGAGCGACGATTTGGACGTTCCCAGCGCCGCGAAATCCAGCTCCCAGCCGTCGAGTTCAGGCAGAATTAGGCCCGCGTCCTCCTCCTCCTCCTCCTCGGTCGTCGTGGTTTCGTCCGGCGTAGAGGTGTCGTCCGCCGGTGTCGTGTCGTCCGTCGTGGTGGTGTCGTCCGTCGTCGTGGTGTCGTTTGTTTGCGTCTCTGTCTCCAGCGTTTCTTCGTCGCTCGACAATACCGGCTCGGACGCGGGTTTCTCCGCTACGATCTCGTAGGTGGTGTCGGCAATCACCGAGGTGTCGCCGTCGAATTCCGGGTAGAGCGGCGCTGTGGCATCGAGATCGAAGGCGAGCAGTTTTCCGTCGAAAGACGGTGCGCCCCATGACCCGCCGAAAACAAGACCCCAGTGTCCCATGGACGGCATCGCCCCTTCGATCTGGGCCGCTGCCGCGAATTGCCCATCGATGATGATCTGCACCGTGTCCGTGGCATCATCAAACCCGATGATGATGTCGTGAGCTTTTCCGTCGTTCACCTGAGGGCCGGAGTTCGTCGTCAGATTGGTCAGATTGATCGACTCAACGTCGCTGTTAAGCTGAAGACTTATTGCGCCATCCTCCGTGACCGAGAGAATGAAGATGCTGTGCAGCCCGATAATTTCTCCAGCGCTTCCAGGCGTGTTCGCCGCGATTGTCATGGAGAGCGTGAAATCCTCCGTGCCGAAGAAGCGGTCAAGATGTTCTTTCGGAATGGATAGGCTCGTGTCAGATGCACCGAGATCAATGGCCTGCTGTCCGTTGAAGGTCACCGAGGCCGCATCGGTTCCATCGAGCGCGAGCGTCTCGCCATATCCCTGGGCTTCGAAGTCGCCCGTCTCAGGGTTGAAGGACAGCACATCCTGACCGGGCACGGGGATCATTCCCTGCGTCGACACCGAGGTCCCGTCAGACAATTGGACTGTCAGCGCTACCGAATGCGTGCCGGGGGTATCGAACTCGTGCTTTACACGCTGCCCCGTGGCTCCCGTGCCGTCGCCGAAGTCCCACGTGAAGGTCGCTTCCTCGTCGTTGATCTGGCCCGCAGGCCCGTAGGTGTGCGTCGCGTCGAAGACGAGGCTTGCCGGATCGTCGGGATCGGTCGTCACGTCGAAGGCCGGCGCGAGCGCCTCGGGGGTCGTGTCCAGTTGCAGACGCGAGGCGCCGGCCCCCAGCTGGGAGATCGCCCCCCCGGGATCGACGATGAAGTCTTCGGCCCTGCCATCCAGAGACGACGTCAGGAACTCGGCCTCGTAGTAACCTGCAGCATTCGGGTCGCGGTTCTGGACGATCGCGTTGTTGGCGACCGTCCAGTCTGACTGATCCGTTAAGCCGCTAATTGCGGCGGTCGCATTCTGCACGATCGTAACGTTTGTGGCATCGCTGGCAACATTGATCTGCGGAATGAGGTCGGGATCCTCGACAGATAATACGGAGTTGTTCCGAATGATCAGCCCATTTGTAGCACCCACCGAGATTCCATGGGAATGGCCATTAAAAATAATGTTATCCTCAATAAGTATATCTTGATAAAACGCCTCGCTGCCTGATACGCCTTGCGCAACCAATTCATTTCCCAGGAAGATCGATTGGGTCGTCGAGCCATCTCCAATATCGAGGGTGTTACCGCGGATGACGACATCACGGCTGACGACAGTTGTTGCATAGTTCCACATTTGGATCATATCTGCGTGGTCCCCACTGTCGGGGGCAGTAATAAAGTCGTGAATATAGTTATTCTCGATCTGAATTTCAGAAACTTCAATTAGATTTATTCCGTCCGAGCGTATGGAGTGGATATCATTATTCAAAACCGCTACTTTTTGGCTATTATCAACAATGATTCCACGCGTCCAAGTCGTAAACTCATTGTCAGATATTAAAACCTCACTGCTTGCACCAATACCCAAAGCATAGCCAGTGCCGTATCCATCGACGGCTTCGCTGACACCGGAAGCGAGGTCTCCGTCGAAGACCGAATTCTTGATGGTGACGCTTTCAGAGCTTTCGATCCTAAAAGGGCGTGCCCAGTCTGCAACACCCTCCGGGGCCGTATAGTCGAATAGGAGGTTGTCGAGGATGAGGTTCGACACACCGTTCAGCTTCATCTCCGAAACCGTGGCAACATTCCCGGGATCGACCGAGGTAATCGTCACCGGCGCATCGTACGTGATGTCGAAGCCGGACTTTGCGCTCAGGTCGAGCGAATACTCCCCCGCCGCGAGTTCGATCCGGTCGCCGCCGGTGGCGCGGGACAGGGCGTCGTAAAGGTCCTCGGTCGAAGACACCGTGAAAGTCGTCGCAGACATGGCTTACCCCTCAGCCGCCCACTGGCGGTCATTCCGTGCACAATGCACCCTTGAGAGACAAACACAGGACAAGGGCGGCAACAGTTGGGCTCGTTTGCGGCAAAACCCGGACGCGTCTCCGACGCAAACCGAGCCGGCATCCGGCGCTCGCGTGGCGGGGCGGATGCGCCTGCGGGTCTGGCGTTGGCGTCTTCGGGGATCTTCACCGGTCGTCGTGGCGCACTGGTAACAGACGCACCCGCGGGCGCGAGGGGCCCGTGCGATCACGAGCGGCAATCCGCAAGGCGCTCGAGCCGCGTCGGCAGCCCGCTGCCGATCCGGTGTCGTTTGGCGGAAAAGGCGGTTGCGCCTCGCGCGCTGCACCATCGAGGCCGCGGCGACAGTCCCCCGGGACCTGCGGATCGCGGATGCTGACGCGGGTTGCGCCCCTGCCCATGGCGTGTCCCGGGGCGGCCGGGGGTCGTGCGTCATGTGGCGCGGGTGCCGGCCTCGGCGAGCGCGGAGCCGCTCACAAGAAAAAGGCGCCCCGGGGGGCGCCTTTCCGTGTTTCCGATGGGTTTCTGGTGCTCAGGCGGTGCGGCGACGGCCCACCGCGGCGAGGCCGCCGAGCCCGGCGAGGAGCAGAAGCGCACTCGCCGGAACCGGCACGACCGTGGCGTCGATCTCGAGGATCGACGGGTTGCCGTTGGCCGCGGCGTAGATCAGCGTGAAGTCGTCCGCATCGGCGGTGAAATCGGTATTCTCTTCCTCCATCGGGGGCGAGCTGATGCCACCGGTGGAGTTCACGCCTGTCAGATACACGCCGTCGTCATGCGTGATCGTGCCCATGGCAGCGCGCGCAACGCGAAAGGGCGGCTTTCCAGCCGCCCCTCGATGCGATTTTCGATCGGGTGCGGTCGCACCGCGTTCCGTCAGGCGGGTTTGCGGCGGCGCAGCAGGCCGATGCCGACAAGGCCGGAGATCAGGAGCAGCCCGCCCGCCGGAACCGGGATCGGAACGCCGCCGTAGACCGAGACGTTCGAGAGTTCCCACTGCGTTATTCTGTCGCCGTCGCTGTCGACCGTCGCCCAGTCAATGTTGAAAACACTCTCACCTCCGGGGATTTCAATTGCAAACCAGGAGTCTTCGACGTTCGGGTTGCCGAATTTGAAGAGAACGGCGTAAGTTTGGTAGGTGCCCGGATCGGTGAATTCGAATGTTCCTGTGGTGCCACCCCACAGTGTAGAAACACCTACTGGATCGAGAACGCCGTTGAGTGCATCGTCGGATCCTTGCTCTTCCTTCGCAAGGAAGGTGAAGCTCGGCACGGCAGCCTCGAACGCGTTGTTCGCGGTCGCTTCGGTTCCAGAGGCAAGGCACGAGAGGCCCACACTCATCGGGTTCGTCGTCGCCTCAAGGTACCGAGTGACGTCGTCCCCCGCGACAGGCTCGGGACATGTCAGCGCCGCGGCAGGGCCGGCGAAAGACAGCGCGGCGACCGCCGCGGCGGCCAGGGATTTCCAATCGTAGAGTTTCATGTCTTGCCCTCCTCGGGCTGTACCATCTCGGTCCGGGCGCACCGGTCACCAAGATACCATCATCGTAACGCCATGATCATGCCACAATTGCGCCCGATCCGGAAGCGCGCCGAACGTTCCGCCCCGAAAAGCAACCACGGATTGCGGAACTGGCGCGAAATTCGGAACGGTCCCTCGCGCAAGGTTGCGATTGTCCACGCCGCGTCGGGGGCGAGGCCGGGCGGACGGCGCGTTCCGGGGTCTCATGGGCCTTCGCGGGCGGAGGCGATTCGCGACGCGAGGTGGGCTTGCCGGGGCCACGCCGACGGGAGTCGTGCCGACGGGCGCCGCCGGTCCGTCAGGACGCCGCCCGGCAAGCGGAACGCCCCCTGCCCGTGCGCCTGGCGCAAACGAGAAAGGCGGCCCCGAAGCGGCCGCCTTTCCGTAAAATCATGAAGGTCTGACGTGCGGCTCAGGCCTTGCGGCGGCGCCGTGCGACGGCGAGGCCGCCGAGCGCGCCCAAGAGCAGCACGCCGCCCGCCGGCAGCGGGATCGGCGCCATGGTCACGAGGTTCTGGCCGCCTTGCGTCGACTCCAGGTAGGTCAGCTGGTAGTTGCCCGTGTTCGCGCCGACTATCCCGTCGAGATAGTCTTGCGCCGTGTCACGCAGGCTTGAGCTCGCATTCGTCACGGTGAAATCGCCGGAAGTCAGATCGAACCCGGTGGACGTGCTGTCCTCGAACACGACCTCCCAGAGCGCGAGTTGGAAGCCGGCGGACTGGTTGTCGTCCGAAAGGTCCACGCCCGCGTAGGCGGTATTGAAGAGCCTCTGAACGTCGCCGATCCGGTCGCTGATGTCTCCGGGCGGCGTTGCACCGGTGTAAGGCGTCGTCGTGACCTCGTAATCTCCCTTCGTGCCGAGATTGAGGTTGTTGAAGATGTCGAGGCAGAACGCCACGAAATCCCCCGCCGCATCGGTGTAGCTCGTGTTGGTGCTGTTCAGAGCGAAGGCCCCGGCGATCACGTTGGAGGATCCGGCGCCGTCAATCCCGCCGTCGTTCACCGTCACATTGGCCGATCCGTTCGGCCCGAACACGTTGATCTCTTGCTGCGTGATCGTGTCCGCCTGCGCCGCACCCGCGACGAGCGTCGCGCCGGCTGCCAGCGCCATCAGGGACGTTCTCATACCCATACCAGTTTCTCCACTTGGCCATACGCGCCACACTCGTGCCGCATTTCCGACACGTTACCGCCGAATGGCCGCGTGGCGCAAGTCGTGCGACTGCCGCGTTTACGAATGAGGGACAATACAGCCCTGAGCTGTGCTTCTTGCCGGATTTCGGGCGGCGCACGGGCGCATCGGGGCGACAAAGGGCGCTTCGCGCGCGGATTGGATCGTCAAGCGCAACGCTCCCGGCGGCGCGCGGCGTCGAATCACGGCGCGCCCCGGACCCCTGCGGACACGGATCCCCGCGACGGCCCGGCGCCCCTGCCGCGCCGCGCCGGTCGTCCTGCCGGGAAGGAGACTGGTGCCCAAGGCGAGACTCGAACTCGCACGGCCGAAGCCGGGGGATTTTGAATCCCCTGCGTCTACCATTCCGCCACTTGGGCCCGGTCTCCGGTCTAGCCGCGCCGGGCGCGCGCGTCCAGTGCAGAGCCCGCGCTTGCGCTTGACCGGGCGCGCGGCGCGTGGTCTCTGGCGCCCCGTGACCGAAACGGGGGACGCCGGCCGCCATGCTCCGCGGGCTTTACGACTGGACGCTGCGGCTCGCCGAGCATCCGCGCGCGCTCTGGGCGCTGGCGCTGGTCGCCTTCGCGGAAAGCTCGGTCTTTCCGATCCCGCCCGACATCCTGATGATCCCGATGATCCTCGCCCGCCCGTCGCGGGCCTGGCTGATCGCGGCGGTGGCGCTGCTGGCCTCGGTGGCGGGCGGGCTCGCGGGCTACGCCATCGGCGCCTTCGCCTACGACACGCTCGGCCGGCCGATCCTCGAGGCGCTCGGCAAGGAGGCGGCGATGGCCGCCTTCAACGACACCTTCAACGGCGTGGGGGTCTGGGCGGTGCTCGTGGCGGGCGTCACGCCCTTCCCCTACAAGGTCATCACCATCATGTCGGGGTGGACGGCGCTGCCGCTCGCGACCTTCATCGCGACCTCGGTGCTGGCCCGGGGGCTGCGGTTCTTCGTGCTGGCCGCCCTCCTGCGCGTCTACGGCGCGCCGATCCGCGACTTCATCGAGCGCCGGCTCGGGCTTGTCTTCACCCTCTTCGTCGTGCTCCTGATCGGGGGCTTCCTGGTGGTGAGGGTGATGTGAGCCGCACTTCTCTGGTCCTGGCCGCCGCCGGCGGCTCCGCCGCGCTCCTGGCCGCGGCCTTCGCCTTCCAGTACCTGGGCGGGCTCGCGCCCTGCGAACTCTGCCTCTGGCAGCGCTGGCCGCACGCGGCGGCGGTGGCGATCGGCGCCGCCGCGCTCGCCCGTCCCGGCGCGCTCCTGCCGCTGCTGGGTGGGGGCGCGGCGCTCGCCACCGGCGGGATCGGGCTTTACCACACCGGGGTGGAGCGCGGCTGGTGGGAGGGCCCCGCCGCCTGCGCGGGCGGCGGCGATCTCGCGCGCGTCTCGGTGGATGAGCTGACCGCGCAGATCATGGCCGCGCCGCTGGTGCGCTGCGACGAGGTGGCCTGGCAGGTCCTGGGCCTCAGCATGGCGAGCTGGAACGCGCTCGCCGCCCTCGCCCTCGCGGCTTTGTGGCTGGCCGCCGCGCGCCGCGCGCGCGGCGCGTGAGCCGCCCGGCCGGGGTGGCGGGGGCGGCTCCGCCCCCCGCATGCCCCACCCCGTTCGCGACCGGCGCGCCGCGCCCGCATCCCCCCTTGCCCGACCGTGTGCGCGGGGCACGCCGGGCAGGCCGCGCGGTCTCTTGCACGCCATGGACGGGCAGACTAAGTCTGACCCGAAACAGGAACGGGAGCCCGACCGAATGGCGATGCAGGCCCAGGAGATCGAGGAACTGATCCGTGCCACCTTCCCCGAGGCGCGGATCACGATCCGCGATCTCGCCGGAGACGGAAACCACTACGCCGCCGAGGTGATCGACGAGAGCTTTCGCGGGATGAACCGCGTTCAGCAGCAGCGCGCCGTCTACGCCGCGCTCAAGGGCAAGATGGACGGCTCGGCCGGCGAGTTGCACGCGCTGGCGCTGACCACCAAGGCGCCGGACTGAGCCGCCGATGCTCGAGTACCTGCCCTGGGTGGGCGTGAGCGTGTTCGGCGCCTTCTTCGGCTACGCGGCGGTCCACGAGATCCGCCACCGCAAGGAGCACGGCCCGCCCGAGAACGCGCGCGACGCCTTCGAGTGCGACGAGGAGGCGCCGAGCTACGAGGAACCGCCCGAGCCCGAGGAGGACGCCGACGGCCCCGGGACGGACGAGGAGGGGGCCGACGCCCCGACCGAGGACGACGCGACGGACCCCCCGGCGCGTGACCCTGACCGAGAGGACAAGCGATGACCGACGCCAAGACCCGCATCGAGGACACGGTGAAAGCCAACGACGTGGTGCTTTACATGAAGGGCACCAGGGAGATGCCGCAATGCGGCTTCTCCAGCCGCGTGGCCGGGGTGCTGACCTACATGAACGTGGATTTCGCGGACGTGAACGTGCTCGCCGACGAGGATATCCGGCAGGGCATCAAGGATTACTCGGACTGGCCCACCATCCCCCAGCTCTACGTCAAGGGGGAATTCGTGGGCGGCTGCGACATCATCACCGAGATGACGCTCTCGGGCGAGCTCGACCAGCTGCTCGAAGCCAACGGCGTGGCCTACGACAAGGACGCCGCCGAGAAGATCCGCGAAGCCAACGGCTGATCCCGCGGCACCGGGCGCCGGCGGGTCAGGCGCCCCCCGGCGGTCCGGTCCGCGCGGCGCCGTCCGCCGCCGCCTCTTCCGCCGCACCCGTCGCCTCGGCATCGACCGTGTCGGCCAGCGCCTCGGCGCGCGTGGCGAGCGCCGCCAGCATCTCCGTCACCTGATCGGGCGTGGCCCCGGCCGTTGCGGGCGCCGACGCCGAGGCGGCGCGCAGTTCTTCCAGTTCGGCCTCCTGCGCCGCGAGGCGGGCTTCGGCCGCCTGCAGACGCTCGGCGGCGGCCGCCGCGTCCGCGGGCTCGGGCCGGGCGCGCAGCTCTTCCAGCTCCGCCTCCTGCGCGGCGATCCGCGCCTCCGCGTCGCGCAGGCGATCGTCCGGGGGCGCGGCGGCGGCCCCGGACCGCGCCTCCTGCCCGGCAAGCCGGTCCTCGGCCGCGCGCAGCCGGTCCTCGAGCCCCGCGGTCTTGTCGGCCAGCATCAACCCCGCCATGAGCAGAAGCCGCGACTCCGGGATGCGCCCGATCTGGTTCACGAGGACGGTCGCCTCGTCGTCCAGAAGCTTCGCGGCGGCGTGAAGATAGGCTTCCTCGCCTTGCTGGCAGGCGACCTGGAAACTGCGGCCGCCGATCTGGATCGTCACTTCGGGCATCACATCCCCTCCCGTGCGCTGTCCGCGTCGGGGCGCGGCGCCCCTGCCCCGTCATCCCCGCCGGCCCCGAGCGCGGGGCGCTCGGCCTCGGCGATCAACGGGTCGAGCCGCGCGAGCACGGCCTGCATCTCCGCCGTCTCCGAGGCGCGCAGCGCGCGCAGCGCCTCGAGTTCGGCGACCATCGCGCCGTTGACGAGTTGCGGCTCGGCCAGCCCGGCCTCGTTCGCCTGCCGCAGCGCGGCGTTGTTGTCGCGCAACTGCTGGTTCGCGCGGCGCAGGCGCTGCAACTCCTCGTCGAGCGCGGCCATGGCCGTGGCCTGCTCGGCCACCTGCGCCTCGAGCCGGGCCACGCGGGTCTCCTGGCGCTCCTTGATGGCGCGCACCCGCTCCTCGAGCTGGGCCGTGACCGCGCGCTCCTCCTCGAGAGCGGCGCGCAGGCGCTCGGGCGCCTCGGTGTCGGCGGCGGGCTCCGGTTCCGGCACGGGCGCGGCGGCGCGGGCGGACAGCGCCTCGACGCCTCCGGCGATCCGGTCCATCGCGCGCGCGATGCGCCGCTCCAGGTCTTCGAGCTCGGCCATGCCCCTCGTCCTCCGTTACCGCGCCGGCCCGTCCGCGTTGTCCGCGAATCGGCGGATCCGGCCGCCCGCCCAAGTCTAACGTCCCGCAGCGGAAATTGCGCCCCCTGCCTTGTCAAGGGCTTATAGGCCGCGCTTGAACTTCCCCCATGCCTTGCTATTGAGGCGCCCAGAGGGTCGCGCCCCCGCCCGAAAGCCAGCCCGAAAAGGACGAGAGCCCCCGTGGACATAGACGCGCTTCGCACCGCCCACCCCGACCACTGGAGGCGCGCCTGCGCCATCCGCGCGCTCACGCTCGACGCCGTGGCCACCGCGAACTCGGGCCATTCCGGCATGCCCATGGGCATGGCCGACGTGGCCACGGTGCTCTTTTCCAGGCACCTCAAATTCGACGCCGCGCATCCCGACTGGGCCGACCGCGACCGCTTCATCCTGTCGGCGGGCCACGGATCGATGCTGCTTTACGCGCTGCTCTACCTCACCGGCTCGCCCGAGATCACCCTCGGAGAGATCCGGAACTTCCGGCAATGGGGCGCGCGGACCGCGGGGCACCCCGAGAACTTCCTCGCGCAGGGCATCGAGACGACGACCGGCCCGCTCGGCCAGGGCCTCGCGAAGTCGGTGGGCTTCGCCATCGCGGAGGAGGCGCTGCGCGCGCGCTTCGGCAAGAAGATCGTCGATCACCACACCTACTGCATCGCCGGCGACGGCTGCCTGATGGAAGGCGTCAGCCAGGAGGCGCTCACGCTTGCCGGCCGGCAGGAACTCTCGCGCCTGATCGTCCTCTTCGACGACAACGAGATCACCATCGACGGCAAGGTGAGCCTTGCCGACCGCACCGACCAGCTCGCCCGCTTCGCGGCCTCGGGCTGGCACGTGCAGGAGGTGGACGGCCACGACCCCGAGGCGATCGACCGCGCGATCGACACCGCCAAGGCCGCGCCGCCCCCCTCGCTCATCGCCTGCAAGACGCACATCGCGCTCGGCTCCTCCGCGCAGGACACCGCCAAGGGGCACGGCGCGCTCACCGACCCGCAGCTCGTCGCCGACACCAAGGCCGCCTATGGATGGACGGAGGACGCCTTCGGGGTGCCGGCCGAGATCAAGGGATGGTGGGAAGAGGTCGGCCGCCGCGGCGCCGCCCATCGCACCGCGTGGCAGGAGCGGCTCGACGCGCTCGGCGCCGGCAAGCGCGCCGAATTCGACCGGATGCAGGCGGGAGACGCGCCGAAGCGGCTCGCCGCCACGATCCGCGCGCTCAAGAAACAGGCCGCGGAGGCGCATCACAAGGTCGCCACCCGCAAGGCGTCCGAGATGGTGCTCGAGGTGGTGAACCCGATCATGCCCGAGACGATCGGCGGCTCGGCGGACCTCACCGGCTCCAACAACACGATGACCCACGATCTGGGCGTGTTCGACACCGACAACCGCAAGGGCCGCTACCTCCATTACGGCATCCGCGAGCACGCCATGGCGGCGGCGATGAACGGGATGGCGCTGCACGGGGGCGTCCGCCCCTATGGCGGCACCTTCATGGTGTTCACCGACTACGCGCGCCCCGCGATCCGGCTTTCGGCGCTGATGCGCCAGCCGGTCGTCTACGTGATGACGCATGACTCCATCGGGCTCGGCGAGGACGGGCCGACGCACCAGCCCGTCGAGCACCTGGCGATCCACCGCGCCACGCCCAACACCCGCCTCTTCCGCCCCGCCGACGTGGTGGAGACGGCCGAGGCGTGGGAGCTCGCGCTGACCGCCACCGCGACGCCCTCGGTGCTCGCGCTCTCGCGGCAGGGGCTTCCCGCCGTGCGGCTCGAGCACAAGACCCGGAACCTGTCGGCGCAGGGCGCCTACGTCCTCGCCGAGGCCGAGGGCAAGCGCCAGGCGATCCTGATCGCCACCGGCTCGGAGGTGCATGTGGCGCTCGCCGCCCGCGACATGCTTCAGGACGAGGGGATCGGCACGCGGGTCGTGTCGATGCCCTGCATGGAGCTTTTCGCCGCGCAGGACGAAGCCTACCGCAAGCGCGTCCTGCCCGCCGGCCCGGTCCGCGTCGCGGTCGAGGCGGGTGTCCGGCAGGGCTGGGACCGCTGGCTGCTGGGCGAGCGCGGGCGCGAGAAGAAGGCCGGTTTCGTGGGCATGGACAGTTTCGGCGCCTCGGCGCCGGCGAAGGTGCTGTTCGAGGAGTTCGGCATCACCGCCGAGGCGGTGGCGGAACGGGCCAGGGCGCTGCTCTGAGCGTCACTCCCCGGCCCCGGCGCCGCCGAAGAGCCCGAAGAGCGGCTCGACGACGCGCGCCACGACGGGGATGAGCGCAAGGCCGATGCCAAGACCCAGCACGCCGTCGATGAGCGCGGTCACACCCCACTCGCCGGCGGCGTGCAGCCCGTCGGGCAGCGGATGCGCCACGGCCGCGGCGACGGCATGGATGAGATGCGCGGGCCCGGCCACGCCCATCTCCTCCAGGCTGTGCACCACGATGGAGCCGCCCACCCAGAGCATCGCGGCCGTGCCCACCACCATCAGCGCCTTGAGAAAGCCCGGCATCCCCTTCACGATCCCCCGCCCCGCCGCGCGGGTCAGGCCGAGCCGGCCATGCTTGGCCATGGCGAGGCCCATGTCGTCGGCCTTCACGATGAGCGCCACCGCCCCGTAGACGAGCGCGGTGATGCCCACGGCGATGAGCGCGAGGGTGGCCGCCTCCATCCAGAAGGCGCTCTCGGGGATCGCGGCGAGCGCGATGGTCATGATCTCGGCCGACAGGATGAAATCCGTCTTGATCGCGCCCTTCGCCTTCTTTTCCTCGAGATGGGCGGGATCCACCGTCTCGTGGGCCCTCGCGGCATGCTCCACCGCGTGGGGCGCGACGGCGTGCGCAACCTTCTCCGCGCCTTCGAAGCACAGGTAGAAGCCGCCCAGCATCAGAAGTGGCGCTATGAGCCAGGGCGCGAAGGCCGACAGCAGCAGCCCCGCCGGCAGCAGGATGAGGAGCTTGTTGCGCAGAGAGCCCTTGGTGATGCGCCAGACGATCGGAAGCTCGCGCGAGGGGTGAAAGCCGCGCATGTATTTCGGCGTCACCGCGGCGTCGTCGATCACCGCGCCCATCGCCTTGGAGCCGGCCTTGACCGCCTGCCCCGCGACATCGTCGAGCGAGGCTGCCGCCACCTTGGTGAGCGCCGCGACATCGTCGAGCAATGCGAGAAGACCGCCAGCCATGCCCCTGTTCCTTCCACCCGGTCGCCACGCCTTGCGCGTGACAGACCGAGGGATACCCGACGGCACGCCGGCGCGCCACCCGGTCCGTTAGCGCAATCACACCGGGCGCGGCAACTTTTATCGCTAACACCGCGACATGAAAGGCCGGTTTCCTTTGCCGTGCCGCCGCCGCGGGGCTATGAGGCGCGCAATCGCCACGCAGGAGGGGACCATGACCGTCACGCTCGGGATCAACGGATTCGGCCGCATCGGACGCTGCACGCTCGCGCATATCGTCGAAGCCGCGCGCAACGACGTCGAGGTGGTGAAGATCAACGCGACCGGCCCGATCGAGACGAACGCCCATCTGCTGCGCTACGACAGCGTGCACGGCCGCTTCGGCCAGGAGGTCCGGGTCGAGGGCGACACGATGGATGTGGGGCGCGGCCCGATGAAGGTGTTCTCCACCTACGATCCCTCCGATCTCGACTGGGAGGGCGTGGACGTGGTGCTGGAGTGCACCGGGCAGTTCAACGACGGCGAGACGTCGCGCGTCCACCTGGAGCGCGGCGCGAAGAAGGTGCTGATCTCCGCGCCGGCGAAGAACGTGGACCGGACGGTGGTCTTCGGCGTCAACCACCGCGATCTCCGGGCGGAGGAGCGGATGATCTCGAACGGGTCCTGCACCACCAACTGCCTGGCGCCGCTGGCCAAGGTGCTGCATGAGGCGATCGGGATCGAGCGGGGCGTGATGACGACGATCCATTCCTACACCGGCGACCAGCCGACGCTCGACCGGCGCCACAAGGATCTCTACCGCGCCCGCGCCGCGGCGCTCGCCATGATCCCGACCTCCACCGGCGCGGCGAAGGCGCTGGGCGAGGTGCTGCCCGATCTCGCCGGGCGGCTCGACGGGACCGCGATGCGGGTGCCCACGCCGAATGTCTCGGCGGTGGATCTCACCTTCGAGGCGGCGCGCGACGTGACGGAAGAGGAGGTGAACGAGATCGCCGCCCGGGCCGCCGCGGGCCACATGGGCGCGGTGCTCGCCTACGATCCCGAACCCAAGGTGTCGGTCGACTTCAACCACACCACCGCGTCGTCGATCTTCGCGCCCGACCAGACGAAGGTCGTGGGCCGGCGCCTGGTGCGCGTGCTGGCCTGGTACGACAACGAATGGGGCTTTTCCGCGCGCATGGCGGACGTGGCCGCGGTGATGGGCCGGCTCTCGGTCTGACGGGACGGCGGCGATGAGCAACGGGGCCGCGCTCGTTCTCGCCGTGCTCGTCCTGGGCGCCGTTGCAGCGGACCAGGTCTGGAACGGCGGCGCGGCGCTCGTCTTTCTGATGCAGAGGTTCCTGGACCTGCTGGACTGGCTCGCCTTCTGGCGCTGAGCGTCAGGCGAAGCGTTCCCGGAGCGCCTCGCTCACGGCGGGGGACACGAACCGCGTGGTGTCTCCGCCCAGCCGGGCGATCTCCTTGACGAGCTTGGACGCGATGGCCTGGTGGCGCGCCTCGGCCATCAGGAACACGGTCTCGACGCGGTCGTCGAGGGCACGGTTCATGCCCACCATCTGGAACTCGTATTCGAAGTCGCTGACCGCGCGCAGTCCGCGCACGATCAGCGTGGCGCCGACATCGTTCGCGCAGTCGATCAGCAGGTTCTCGAACGGATGGGCGACGATTTCCGTCCCGGTTTCCTCGACAAGCCCCGCGCATTCCCGCTCGATCATGTCCACCCGGGTCTCGAGATCGAAAAGAGGCCCCTTGTCCCGGTTGATGGCCACCCCGATCACAAGGCGGTCGACCAGCGCGCAGGCGCGGCGAATGATGTCCATGTGACCGAAGGTGATCGGGTCGAAGGTCCCCGGATAAAGCCCGATGCGCATGTCCCTGTCCCCGTCCGCGTGCTGCCCGCGCCCGAAGCAAACCCACGCGGAGACGAAATGCAAGGGGCGGCGCGTCGCGCTCAGTAACCCATGATCATGCCCTGAAGCGCGTCCTTCTCCATCGAAAGCTCGGTCAGGCGCGCCTTGACGACGTCGCCGATGGTGACGATCCCGACCATCCGGCCCTCCTGCAGCACGGGCATGTGCCGGAAGCGCCCCTCCGTCATCTTGCCCAGCACATCGTCGGCGCTGTCGTCGAGCGCGCAGGTGACGACGCGCGCGGTCATGCAGGTCCCGACCCGCTCCGACAGGCAGTCCGGCCCGCGCACGGCGATCTGGCGGACGATGTCGCGCTCCGACAGGATGCCTTCGGCCCGCGCCCCGTCGTGGGAAACGACAACCGAGCCGATGCCGCGCTCGGCAAGGATGCCCGCCGCCGCCATGAGCGTCGCGTCGGGCTGCACGGTGACCACCCCCGCATCGCCCTTCAGTTTCAGAATGTTGCGAACCTGCATGACGACCCCTCCGCAATGGATAACCTAGCGTCAAGCGTCCGCGCAAACGCCCCGCCCTGTCAAGCGGCCGCGATCGCCTCGAGCCGCGCGACCTCGGCCCGCAGCCCGTCGGCGAGCGCCGAGGCGAAGCGGTTCAGACGCTCCAGCCGGCGGTCGTCGGCGTGGCGCAGCAGGTAGAAGCTCCGCGTCAGGCGGACCTCGTCCGGCAGCACCCGCCTCACCCCCGGCGCGAAGGGCAGCGCGAAGTCGTGCAGGATGCCGAGCCCCCCGCCCTGGCGCACGCACTGCACCTGCACCGCCACGGAATTCGAGGCGAGCTGGACCCGCTCGACCCCGATCTCTGAAAGGTAGTCGAGTTCCCGGTCGAAGATCATGTCGGGGATGTAGCCCACGATCCGGTGCCCTCCGAGATCCGCGACGCCCCGGATCGGCGCATGGCCCCGCAGATAATCCCGCGCGCCCGCGAGCGAGAGACGGTAGTCGGTGATCTTCTGCACCACGAGCCGCCCGGCGACGGGCGCGCTCACCGCCACGGCGATGTCGGCCTCGCGGCGGGACAGGTTCACCACCCGCGGCAGCGCCACGATCTGGATGTCGAGATCCGGGTTCGCCGCGGCGATGTCGCGGCACACCTGCGGAAGAAGGTAGTTCGCGCAGCCGTCCGGCGCCCCGACCCGGATCTGGCCCGAGAGCCCCCCGGCCCGCCCCGAAAGCGCCTCCGCCCCCTCGACCATCGCCGATTCCGCCCGCTCGGCGTGCGAGAGAAGACGCTGCCCGGCCTCGGTCATCGCATAGCCTTGCGGCGACTTGGCGAAGAGCGGCGCACCCATCGCCTGCTCGAGCCGCGCGATGCGGCGGCCGGCGGTCGCGGGGTCGAGCCGCAGGCGCTGCGCCGCGCCGCTCAGGCTTTCGGCACGCGCCACGGCCAGAAAGACGCGGATATCGTCCCAGTTGAGGTCCATCGCACCTGCATTCCCGCAACACGCTTTTGTCATCTTGCCTCTTTTGCGGGCATTCCTGCAAGGCTAACATGTCGGCGAAGGATGGAGGACCCAATGACCCAGGACTTGACTCACTACATCGGCGGCGCGCATGTTCCCGGCGCGTCCGGCCGCTTCTCAGACATCTACAATCCCGCCACCGGAGAGGTGCAGGCGCGCTGCCCGCTGGCCTCGCCCGACGTGCTGGCGAAGGCCGTGGAGATCGCGGAGCAGGCGCAGCCCGGATGGGCCGCCACCAACCCGCAGCGCCGCGCGCGGGTGCTGATGAAGTTCGTTCACCTGCTCAACCGCGACATGGACAAGCTCGCCGAGGCGCTCTCCCGCGAGCACGGCAAGACGCTGCCCGACGCCAAGGGCGACGTGCAGCGCGGCCTCGAGGTGGTGGAATACTGCATCGGCGCGCCCGAGCTTCTGAAGGGCGAGTTCACCGACAGCGCGGGACCGGGCATCGACATGTATTCGATGCGCCAGCCCCTCGGCGTCACCGCGGGGATCACGCCGTTCAACTTCCCGGCCATGATCCCGATGTGGATGTTCGCGCCCGCGCTCGCCTGCGGCAACGCCTTCATCCTGAAGCCGTCCGAACGCGACCCCTCGGTGCCGCTCATGCTGGCCGAGCTGATGGAAGAGGCCGGCGCGCCCAAGGGCATCCTGCAGGTCGTGAACGGTGACAAGGAGGCGGTGGACGCCATCCTCGACCACCCGTCGATCCAGTCGGTGGGTTTCGTCGGCTCGACCCCGATCGCCGAATACATCTACGGGCGCGGCTGCGCGAACGGCAAGCGCGTGCAGTGCTTCGGCGGCGCCAAGAACCACATGATCGTGATGCCCGACGCCGACATGGACCAGGCCGCCGACGCGCTGGTGGGCGCGGGCTACGGCGCGGCGGGCGAGCGCTGCATGGCGATCTCGGTCGCCGTGCCCGTGGGCGAGGAGACCGCCGACCGGCTGGTCGAGAAGCTGGTGCCCCGGATCGAGAAGCTCAAGGTCGGTCCCTATACCGCCGGCGCCGACGTCGATTACGGCCCCGTCGTCACCGCCGAGGCGAAGCAACGCATCCTCGGCCTCGTGGAGTCGGGCGTCGAACAGGGCGCCGAGCTCGTCGTGGACGGGCGGGATTTCCAGCTCCAGGGCTACGAGGACGGCTTCTTCGTCGGCCCGCACCTCTTCGACAGGGTGACGCCCGAGATGGACATCTACCGCCAGGAGATCTTCGGCCCCGTGCTCTCCACGGTGCGGGCGGGCTCCTACGAGGAGGCGCTGAAGCTCGCCATGGACCACGAATACGGCAACGGCACGGCGATCTTCACCCGCGACGGCGACACCGCCCGCGACTTCGCCAACCGCATCAACATCGGCATGGTCGGCGTGAACGTCCCGATCCCGGTGCCGCTGGCCTACCACACCTTCGGCGGCTGGAAGAAATCGGGCTTCGGCGATCTGAACCAGCACGGCCCGGATGCGTTCAAGTTCTACACCCGCACGAAGACCGTGACGGCGCGCTGGCCGAGCGGCCTGAAGGAGGGCGGCGAGTTCCACTTCAAGGCGATGGACTGAGCGAAAACTTTTCGTCCGGAAAGTTTTTGCTTGCCGCGCGTGGCCCGGCCGCGAATTTTCGGATGGAAATTCGCGGCCGTCCGGAGGAGCGTCCATGTCCGATCCCGCCTTCACGCTCGGCATCGAGGAGGAATACCTCCTCGTCCGGCAGGACACGCTCGCCCTGTCGGAGACGCCCGCAGCTCTGATGGACGACTGCGCGGCCGAGCTCGCCAACCAGGTGAGCCCGGAATTCCTGCAGTGCCAGATCGAGATCGGTACCCGGGTCTGCGCCGATGTCGGAGAGGCGCGCGAGGATCTCAGGCGGCTGCGCGCAACGGTGGCGCGGGTGGCGGACCGTTACGGGCTCGCGCCGATCGCGGTGTCCTGCCATCCGCTCGCGCACTGGCGCGCGCAGAACCACACCGACAAGCAGCGCTACAACGACCTGCACCGCGACCTGGCCGGCGTCGTTCGCCGCCTCCTGATCAGCGGGATGCACGTTCATGTCGGACTGGGCTGCGACGCGCTGCGCGCCGACCTGATGCGGCAGCTGTCCTACTTCCTGCCCCATCTGCTCGCGCTGTCGGCCTCCTCGCCCTTCTGGCAGGGCGAGGACACCGGGCTTGCCTCCTACCGGCTCACCGTCTTCGACAACCTGCCGCGGACCGGCCTGCCACCCCAGCTCGATGCGTGGGAGGATTACCGGCGCTCGGTGGATGCGCTGGTCGATCTCGGGATCATCGAGGACGCCTCGAAGATCTGGTGGGACCTGCGCCCCTCGGCGCGCTTCCCCACGCTCGAGGCCCGCATCTGCGACGTGCAGCCCCGGATGGAGCACGCGCTCTCGATCGCTGCGCTTTTCCAGTCGCTCGCACGGATGCTCTGGCGGCTGCGCACCCGCAACCAGCGCTGGCGTGTCTACGATCGCTTCCTCATCGAGGAGAACCGCTGGCGCGCACAGCGCTACGGCATCACCGAGGGGCTGATCGATTTCGGCGCGGGCGAGATAAAGCCGTTCCGGACCCTTCTCGACGAGATGATCGAGCTGGTGGAGGAGGACGCGGCGGCGCTGGGCTGCCTGACGGAGGTCGAACGCGCCCGCGAGATCGTGGCGGGCGGCGTGTCCGCCTCGCGCCAGCGCGCCGCGGCGGCCGCGGCGCAGGCGGCGGGCGGCGACGGCGAGGCGCAGATGCGCGCGGTGGTCGCGCACCTGATCGAGGAATATCACGCCGACCTCTGAGGGGTTGCAAAACTCCTGCAAGGATCGGCCACTAAACGCCCGTTCAATTCCGGCGGGCAGAGGGAGGAACCGCATGGATTTCGCGCTGAGCGAGGAGCAGCAGGCGATCTTCGACGTGGCGCATGCCTTCGGGCAGGACGCGATCGCCCCCCACGCGCTCGACTGGGAGAAGGCGGGCACCATCCCGCGCGAGATCTGGCCGCAGGTGGCCGAACTCGGGCTCGCGGGGATCTACGTGGGCGAGGACCACGGCGGCTCGGGCCTGTCGCGCCTCGACGCCTCGCTGGTCTTCGAGGCGCTCGCCATGGCCTGCCCCTCGGTCTCGGCCTTCCTGTCGATCCACAACATGTGTGGCGGCATGATCGACGCCTACGGGTCCGACGCGGCGCGCGACCGTTGGCTGCCGGACGCCTGCGCCATGCGAACGGTGTTCTCCTATTGCCTCACGGAACCCGGCTCTGGCTCGGACGCGGCGGCGCTGCGGACGAAGGCCGCGCGCACGAACGAGGGTTACGCGCTCACCGGCACGAAGGCCTTCATCTCGGGCGGCTCCTACTCGGACGCCTACATCGTCATGTGCCGCACCGGAGAGGAGGGCCCGAAGGGCATCTCGGCCGTCATCGTCGAGGACGGCACGCCCGGGCTTTCCTTCGGCGGGCTCGAGGACAAGATGGGCTGGCGCGCCCAGCCCACCGCGCAGGTCCAGTTCGACGACTGCCGCGTGCCCCACGAGAACCTGCTGGGCGAAGAGGGGCGCGGGTTTTCCTACGCCATGGCCGGGCTCGACGGCGGGCGGCTCAACATCGCGGCCTCGGCGCTCGGCGGCGCGCAGGCCGCGCTCGACGCGACGCTTGCCTACATGGGCGAGCGCAAGGCGTTCGGGCAGACGCTGGACCGCTTCCAGGCGCTCCAGTTCCGTCTTGCCGAGATGGAAGTGAAACTGCAATCGGCGCGCACCTTCCTGCGGCAGGCGGCGTGGAAGCTCGACCGCAAGGATCCGGACGCCACGAAGTTCTGCGCCATGGCGAAGCTCCAGGTCACCGATGCGGCCTTCGACGTCGCCAACCAGTGCCTGCAACTGCATGGCGGCTACGGATACCTCGCCGATTACGGGATCGAGAAGATCGTGCGCGACCTGCGCGTCCACCAGATCCTCGAGGGCACGAACGAGATCATGCGCCTGATCGTCGCCCGCAAGATGCTGGAGGCGCGGGCGTGAGCGGGATCTCGATCCGCAAGACGGGCCGCGCGGGGCGGATCACCCTCGCGCGACCCAAGGCGCTCAACGCGCTCTCTTACGCGATGTGCCTCGAGATCGACGCGGCCCTCAAGGACTGGGCGGACGACCCCGAGGTCGCGCTCCTCGTGATCGACGCCGAAGGCGACAAGGCGTTCTGCGCGGGCGGCGACATCGCCGAGATGTACGAGACCGGACAGAACGGCGATTACGGCTACGGCCGGCGCTTCTGGCGCGACGAATACCGCATGAACGCGCGGCTCTTCGAGTTCCCGAAACCGGTGGTGAGCCTGATGCAGGGCTACACCATGGGCGGCGGCGTGGGCGTCGGCTGCCACGGCTCGCACCGCGTCGTCGGCGAAAGCTCGCAGATGGCCATGCCGGAATGCGGCATCGGTCTCGTGCCGGACGTGGGCGGCTCGCTCATCCTCGCCCGTGCGCCCGGCCGGCTCGGCGAGTATCTGGGCACCACCGGCGCGCGCATGGGGCCCGCCGACGCGATCCTCGCAGGCTTCGCCGACCATTTCGTGCCCGAGGCCGCCTGGCCCGCGCTCACTGTGCGACTGGAAGAGACGGGCGATCCATCTGCGGTGGACGAAGCCGCGACCGCGCCGCCCGAGGGGCGCCTCGCCGCCCTCGCCCCCGCGATCGACCGGCATTTCGCGGGCGAGACGCTGGGGGACATCCTGCGCTCGCTCCGCGCGGAGCCGGGCGCCTTCGCCGAGGAGACGCTTTCCACCCTCGCACGGCAGTGCCCGCTTTCCATGGGCTGCACGGTGGAGATGATCCACCGCCTGCGCGGGCCGGCCGCGGAGATCCGCCGCGCGCTCGAGCAGGAGTATCGCTTCACCTTCCGCGCCATGGAGAAGGGCGACTTCCTGGAAGGCATCCGCGCGGCCATCATCGACAAGGACAAGTCTCCGCGCTGGAGCCACGAGAGGGACGCGCTGCCGCAGCTCGCGGTGACGCAGATGCTCATGCCGCTCGGGGAGGACAGGCTGACATTCGGGGAGGAGGACAGGGCATGAAGATCGGATTCATCGGTCTCGGCAACATGGGCGCGCCGATGGCGGCCAATCTCGCGAAGGCGGGCCACGAGGTCACGGGCTTCGACACGGCGCAGGTGGACATCCCCGGCGTGAGCATGGCCGCGAGCGCGGCCGAGGCCGCAACGGGCGCGGAGGTCGTGATCACCATGCTGCCCAACGGCGAGATCCTGCGGAAGGTCGCGGTGGAGATCATTCCAGCCATGGCGCCGGGCGCCGTGTTTCTCGACTGCTCCACGGTCGACGTGGACAGCGCCCGCGCCGTGGCGGCGGAGGCGCAGGCGGCGGGGCTACCCGCCCTCGACGCGCCCGTCTCGGGCGGCGTGGGTGGCGCGGAGGCCGGCACGCTCACCTTCATGGTCGGCGGCGACGCGGCCGGCTTCGAGACGGCGAAGCCGCTTTTCGAAACGATGGGGCGCAAGGCCGTGCATTGCGGCCCCGCCGGAAACGGCCAGGCGGCGAAGATCTGCAACAACATGATTCTCGGCGCGACGATGATCGTCACCTGCGAGGCCTTCGCGCTGGCCGACAAGCTCGGCCTCGACCGGCAGGCCATGTTCGACGTCGTCTCCACCTCCTCGGGGCAGAGCTGGTCCATGAACACCTATTGCCCCGCCCCGGGCGTGGGCCCGACGAGCCCGGCGGACAACGCCTACCAGCCCGGCTTCGCCGCCGATCTCATGCTGAAGGACCTGCGGCTGGCCATGCAGGCGGCAGAGACCGCGGATGCCGACACGCCCATCGGGCAGGCCGCCTGCACGCTCTATGCCCGTTTCGTGGAAGACGAGGATGGCGCGGGGCGCGACTTCTCGGCGATGCTGCCCCGCTTCGAACGGCGCGGCCGAACCTGATCGCGACGAAAGGCGCATTTGAGCCATATCAAGGCGCGACGGATGCCGAATCCCGCATGCTTTTCACAGGCGCCCCGGCCGGGGCGCAAGAGATGAAAGGACCGGACAACATGCTCGCCAAGAACATGGGCACCATCGACCGCGTGCTGCGGCTCGTCATCGGGGCCGCACTCATTGCGGCGTTCTTCCTGAACCCGGATGCCGGGTATCGCTGGCTCTATCTCATCGGGATCGTACCGCTCGCGACCGCGCTGATGGGCAGCTGCCCCGCCTACTCGATCTTCGGCATCAAGACCTGCAAGACCGACTGACAAGACCCGGGCCGGGCCGGGCTTGACCCGGCCCGACGCGCGTCAAACCTTCTCGAGAAGCTTTTCGAGGTCGTCCCGCGAGCGCATCACGGCCTCGTGGCCCGCGTCGATGGCTTCTTGCGCGCGGTAGAGTTCGATGAAGGTGAGGTGCTGCAGATCTACCGCCAGCGCAAGATGCGGCGGATCGCTGGCCCGGCGCGACATGTGCACGTGTTCCGACAAGATGTCGATCGCCGCCGCGACCACCTCGAAATAGTTGGGCGGCTTCGGTTCGCCGTCACTCCGGTCCCAGAGGTCGCGGATCGCGGGCGGAAGATGCGCGAGCAGACCCGTCCCGCCGGCCCCCTCCACCAGATCCGCCGCGTCCCCCTCGGGCGACCAGAAGCGCCCGTCGTCGCGCCCGTTCGGGTTGACCGCGATGGTCACGTCCGCCCCGAGCGCGCGGCAGGCGGAGGACGGCACCGGGTTGACGATCCCCCCGTCGATCAGCCACCGGCCGTCCAGGTGATAGGGCGCGAAGAGCCCGGGGATCGCGAAGGATGCGCGCAGCGCCTCCAGAAGCGGGCCCTCCTGCAACCAGATCTCGCGCCCGGTGCTCATGTCCGTGGCCACCGCGATGAGGCGCCGGTCGAGCGCCGCGAAATCGTCGGGCACGCCCATGCGTTCCAGCGCCTCCATCACCGAGCGCCCCTGCACCAGCCCGCCACGCGCAAGCCCGAGGTCGAAGTAGGACAGGAAACGCGTCCGGCTCATCTGCCGCGCGAACTCCTCCAGCGCGTCGAGCTTTCCCGATGCCCAGGCCGCGCCGACGACCGCCCCCATCGAACAGCCCGCCACCACGTCGGGGCGCACGCCGATCTCCTCGAGCGCGCGGATGACGCCGATATGGCACCAGCCCCGCGCCCCGCCGGAGCCGAGCGCCAGGCCCAACTTGCGCTTCTTGCCATCACTCATGCGAACCGCCCCAACCTCTTTCGTCAGCAGGCGCCCTTGTGCCCCGCCGGCCCCGGGCTGTCGAGGCGCGGGGCCGTGAAAACCGCCGCGCGACTCGGGCCCCGGCGTTTCCGGGGAACGCGGCGGCGGCCTTTCGCCAATGGGGCGGAGGCCCCTTCCGGACATCTGTCCGACATGCGAGGCGTCGGGCATGAGGGACCGTCTTGCCTTCCCGACGTCACTCGCCCTGGCGGCGGCTCTGCCGGCCGCGCCCGCGGCCGGCCAACTCAAGAATGACCCGCCCGGGCTCGCGAGGAAGAGTCCGCCCTGCGCCCTCCGCCCGGGCTGGCGAAGAACGCGCCCTACGGCGGCGGCGACCGGATCCTGCGCGACTATTCCGTGATCGGGCGGCAACTCGCCTACGGGCTGGACGCCGCCAGGACATACTTTCGCGTCGGCGGCCACATCTTCCTTGTGGACCGGGACACGCGCGAGGTGCTGGACGTGATCGGCGCGGTGGCCGCCCTGCACGACTGAGCTCTACTCCGCCGCGACCTTCTTCGCGTCCAGCATCGGACGCAGGTATTGACCGGTGTGGCTGCGCTCGACACGCGCGACGTCCTCGGGCGTGCCCTCGGCCACGATCTCGCCACCGCCGTCGCCGCCCTCGGGGCCGATGTCGATGATGTGGTCGGCGGTCTTGATGACGTCGAGATTGTGCTCGATCACCACGACGGTGTTGCCACTTTCCACGAGCTGGTGAAGCACTTCCAGCAGTTTTTTCACGTCCTCGAAATGAAGCCCGGTGGTCGGTTCGTCCAGGATGTAGAGCGTGCGCCCGGTGGCGCGCTTGGCCAGTTCCCGCGACAGCTTCACCCGCTGCGCCTCGCCGCCCGACAGCGTCGTCGCCTGCTGGCCGACCCGGATGTAGCCCAGCCCCACGCGCACCAGCGCGTCCATCTTCTCGCGGATCGCGGGCACCGCCTTGAAGAACTCCTGCGCGTCTTCCACCGTCATATCAAGAACGTCCGCTATACTCTTGCCTTTGAAGCGGATTTCCAGCGTCTCCCGATTGTAGCGCGCGCCCTTGCAGGTCTCGCAGGTGACGTAGACATCGGGCAGGAAGTGCATCTCGATCTTGATGACGCCGTCGCCCTGGCAGGCCTCGCACCGCCCGCCCTTGACGTTGAAGCTGAACCGCCCCGGCTTGTAGCCGCGCGCCTTGGCCTCCGGCAGGCCCGCGAACCAGTCGCGGATCGGCGTGAAGGCCCCCGTATAAGTCGCCGGGTTCGAGCGCGGCGTGCGCCCGATGGGGCGCTGGTCGATGTCGATCACCTTGTCGAGATGCTCGAGCCCGCGAATCGTCTCGCAGGGGGCCGGGGTCTGCCGCGCGCCGTTCAGGCGCATCGAGGCTGTCTTGAACAACGTCTCGACGGTGAGGGTGGACTTGCCCCCGCCCGACACGCCGGTGACGCAGACGAACTTGCCCAGCGGAAGATCGACCGTCACGTCCTTGAGGTTGTTGCCCGATGCCTTCACCACGGTCAGCTGCTTGCCGTTGCCCTCCCGGCGGATCGCGGGCACCGCGATCTCGCGCTTGCCGGACAGATACTGCCCGGTGAGCGATGCCGGATCGGCGGCAATCTCCTCGGGTGTGCCGCGGGCCACGACCTGCCCGCCATGGACGCCCGCACCGGGGCCGATGTCGAAGACGTAGTCGGCCTCGCGGATCGCCTCCTCGTCGTGCTCGACCACGATCACGGTGTTGCCCTGGTCGCGCAGGTTCTTGAGCGTGCCGAGCAGCCGGTCGTTGTCGCGCTGGTGCAAGCCGATCGAGGGCTCGTCGAGCACGTAGAGCACGCCCGTCAGACCCGACCCGATCTGGGAGGCAAGGCGGATGCGCTGGCTCTCTCCGCCCGAAAGCGTTCCGGCGTTCCGGCTGAGCGTCAGGTATTCCAGCCCCACATTGTTGAGAAACCCGAGCCGCTCGCGGATCTCCTTCAGGATCGCGCGGGCGATTTCGTTCTTCTGCCGGCTCAGTTGCTCGGGCGCGGTGTCCACCCAGGCCAGCGCGTCCCGGATCGACTTCTCGACCACGTGGCCGATGTGCAGCCCGCCGATCTTCACGGCGAGCGCCTCGGGGCGCAGCCGGTGCCCGTGGCAGGTGCCGCAGGGCCGGTTGTTCTGGTAGCGTTCGAACTCCTCCCGCACCCAGGCCGAATCCGTCTCGCGGTAGCGCCGCTCCATGTTGGGGATCACCCCTTCGAAGCTGCGGCTCACCTGGTAGACGCGCCCGCCCTCGTCGTAGCGAAAGAGGATCTCCTCGTCGCCCGAGCCGTAAAGGAAGACCTGCTGCACATGCGCCGGCAGATCCTTCCAGCGGGCGTTCCGGTCGAACTCGTAATGGCGCGCGATCGCCTCGATGGTCTGCAGGAAATAGGGCGACTTGCCCTTGCGCCACGGCGCGAGCGCCCCGTCGGAGATGCGCAATGTGGTGTCCGGCACCACGAGGTTGGGATCGAAGAAGAGCTCCGCGCCCAGGCCGCCGCAATCCGGGCAGGCCCCGAAGGGCGCGTTGAACGAGAAGAGCCGCGGCTCGATCTCGGGGATGGTGAAGCCCGAAACGGGACAGGCGAAATTCTCCGAGAAGGTGATGCGCTCGGGCTCGCCCTCGTCCTCGCTTGGCGCGGTCTCGAGGATGGCGATGCCATTGGCCAGGTCGAGCGCGGTGCGGAAACTGTCGGCGAGCCGCGTCTCCATCCCCTCGCGCACGACGATGCGGTCCACGACGACGTCGATGTCGTGGCGGAACTTCTTGTCGAGCGCGGGCGGGTCGTCGAGCTCGTGGAACTGCCCGTCCACCTTCACCCGCTGGAAGCCCTGCTTGCGGAGCTCCAGCATCTCCTTGCGGTATTCGCCCTTCCGGTCGCGCACGATGGGGGCGAGCAGGTAGGCGCGGGTGCCCTCCTCCATCGCCATCACGCGGTCCACCATGTCCTGCACCTGCTGCGCCTCGATCGGCAGGCCCGTGGCGGGGCTGTAGGGCGTGCCGGCACGCGCGAAAAGCAGGCGGAGATAGTCGTAGATCTCGGTGACGGTGCCGACGGTGGAGCGCGGGTTCTTGCTCGTCGTCTTCTGCTCGATGGAGATCGCGGGGCTGAGGCCCGCGATATGGTCCACGTCGGGCTTTTCCATCATGTCGAGGAACTGCCGCGCGTAGGCCGACAGCGATTCGACATAGCGTCGCTGCCCCTCGGCATAGATCGTGTCGAAGGCGAGGCTCGACTTGCCTGACCCGCTCAGGCCGGTGATGACCACCAGCCTGTCGCGCGGGATCTCGACGTCGATGCCCTTCAGATTGTGTTCGCGCGCGCCGCGGACCTCGATGAACTTCTGTTCGGCCATGTCCGCCCCCCTTTGGCTCGAATAGCGAAGAGATAGTCGAGCGCGCAGGCAGGGCCAACCGAAAAGTGCGAACAAAATGTGAACCACGGCGGTTCGCATGGCTCGGGCTGCGCCGCGTGGCGCCAGACGCGGCGATATCGCGCTCATTCACGCCCCCGAGAGCCACGCAGGCGAGCAGGCGCGCCGTATCCCCGCGGCGTCGATCCACGCGCGCGCCCTGTCGCGGGCCGCCACGGCGCCGCAGGCTTGCCGGCGGCGTCGCCTGCGCTTATCCCTCGGCGTCACCCTAGCCGGAGACCAGGATGGACGCGCCCACGCTCGTGGCCGATATCGGTGGCACCACCGCGCGCATGGCGCTGGCGCGGGCCGGAGCGGTGCTGGCCGACACGATCGCCACCTGGCCCTGCGCGGAGCATCCCGACGCCGAGGCGCTGCTTGGCGCCTATCTCGCGGGGCGGCCCCGGCCGCGGGCTGCCTGCCTTGCCCTTGCGGGGCCGGTCCGCGACGGCGCCTGCGACATGACGAACCGCGGCTGGCGGGTCGAGGCGGCGCGCCTTGCGCGCGGGCTCGGGCTGGAGGCGGTGACGCTGCTCAACGACCTGCAGGCGCAGGCCCACGCGCTCGACCACCTCACCGCGCAGGAGATGCCCCGGCTGCGTTCCGGGCGGGAAAGGCCGGGGGAGGCGCGGCTCGTGATCGGGCTCGGCACGGGCGTCAACCTCGCCGCGCGGCTGCCCTGCGGCACGGTGCCGCCGGCCGAGGCCGGCCAGGCCGCCCTGCCCGCCTTCGACGACGAGACGCTGGCGCTGAGGCATTACCTGCACCGCGAGGGCACGGCGGGGCGGATCGAGGATGCCCTGTCGGGCGCCGGGCTTGCGCGGCTCTTCGCGTTCCACGGCGGCCAGCCGGTCGCGCCCCGGGACGTGCCCGAGCGCCTGCGCGCGGGCGATCCGGCGGCACGCGCGGCGGTGGACCTTTACGCCCGCATCGCGGGCCGAGTGGCGCAGGGATGGGGGCTCGCCTTCCTCGCAACCGGGGGCGTCGCGCTCGCCGGCAGCGTCGCCCGCGCCCTCGCGCCGGAACTGGGCGAAGGGCTGCGCGCGGCCTTCGCGACCGCGCCGCTTCTGGCCGACACGCCGGTGCACCTCGTGGCGGCGGATACCGCGGCGCTGGCGGGATGCGCGGCCCTGATGGCGGGCCGCGCCTGACGCCTCAGCCGGCGGCGGCCACGGCGCGCTTCGTCATCACGCTCACCAGGTGCGCGCGATACTCGGGAGAGCCGTGAAGGTCGCCGATCATCCCGTCGGCCGGAACCGAGAGCCCCGCCACCGCCTCCGCCGTGAAATCCGACGAGAGCGCCGCCTCGGCCTCGGTCCAGCGGAAGACGCCCTCTTCGCTGGCACCGGTCACCGCGACGCGCACGCCATCGGCGTATTTCGCCACGAAGACGCCGACCAGCGCGAAGCGCGAGGCCGGCTGCTCGAATTTCTGGTAATCGGCCTTCTCCGGCACCGGGAAGCGGGCCTCGGTGATGATCTCACCCTCCTCGAGCGCGGTGGCGAACATGCCCTGGAAGTAGTCGTCCGCCGCGATCTCGCGCCTGTCGGTGATGATCGTCGCGCCGGACCCGAGCGCCGCCGCCGGGTAGCAGGCGGAGGGGTCGTTGTTGGCAAGACTGCCGCCTATGGTGCCGCGGTTGCGCACCGCGGGATCGCCGATGTTCGCGGCGAGCCTGGCCAGCGCGGGATAGTCGCCCGCCCCTTCGGCGATCTCGGCGTGGGTCGTGGACGCGCCGATGCAGATGCGCCCGTCGTCGTCGCGGCAGATGCCGCGCATCTCGTCGATGCCCGCAAGGCTCACGAGCTTCGAGGGCATGGCGAGGCGCTGCTTCAGCGTCGGGATCAGCGTCTGCCCGCCGCCGAGCGGCTGGGCCTCTTCCTCGGCGAGGGCGGCCACGGCCTCCGCCACGCTGGAGGGCTTCACGAAATCGAAACTGTACATGTGGGGTCCCTCCCTCTTCAGCCTTGCATCGCCGTCCAGACGCGCGAGGGCGTCAGCGGCATGTCGATGTGATCCACCTTGTGGCCGCCCGAGTGCAGCGCATCGATCACCGCGTTCACGATGGTGGGCGGCGAGCCGATCGCGCCCGCCTCGCCGCAGCCCTTCACGCCGAGCGGGTTGTGGGTGCAGGGCGTCTGGACCGAGTGGTCCACGCTGTAGAACGGCACGTCGTCGGCGCGCGGCATCGCGTAGTCCATGTAGGAGGCCGACACGAGTTGCCCGTTCTCGTCGTAGGCGCAGCTTTCGAGAAGCGCCTGCCCGATGCCCTGCCCGATGCCGCCATGCACCTGGCCGTCCACGATCATCGGATTGATGACATTGCCGAAATCGTCCGCCGCGGAGAAGCGTTCGATCGTCACCTTGCCGGTGTCCGGGTCCACCTCGACCTCGCAGGCATAGGCCCCCGCCGGATAGGTGAAGTTCGAGGGATCGTAGAACGACGTCTCCTCGAGCCCCGGCTCGATCTCGGTGAGCGGATAGTTGTGGGGCACGTAGGCGGCAAGCGTCACGTCGCCCCAGGCGACCGACTTGTCGGTGCCCGCCACGGTGAACTTGCCGTCCTTGAGCTCGATGTCGGCGTCCGACGCCTCCATCAGGTGCGCGGCGATCTTCTTGGCCTTGGCGATGATCTTCTCGGTCGCCCGCACCATGGCCGAGCCGCAGACCGCGAGGCTGCGCGAGCCGTAGGTGCCCATGCCGAAGGGGATCTTGGAGGTGTCGCCATGCACGATATCGACCATCGACTCGTCGATGCCAAGCATGTCGGCCACGACCTGCGGGAACGCCGTCTCGTGGCCCTGGCCGTGGGAGTGCGCGCCCACCATCACGCTGATCGAGCCGGTCGCGTTCACGCGCACGGTGGCCGCGTCGTAAAGCCCCGCGCGCGCGCCGAGCTGGCCCACCAGGTTCGAGGGCGCGATGCCGCAGGCCTCGATGTAGCAATTGACGCCGAGGCCCCGCAGCTTGCCGCGCGCCTCCGATTCCTTGCGCCGTGCCTCGAACCCGCCGAAATCGGCGATTTCCTCCAGCTTGTCGACGAGCGCCGGATAATCGCCGGTGTCGTATTCCACCGCCACGGGCGTGGCGTAGGGGAATTCGGTGACGAAGTTCTGCCGGCGAAGCGCCATCGGGTCCACGCCAAGCTCGCGCGCGGCCTTGTCGATCACGCGCTCCAGCTGGAACGTCGCCTCGGGCCGGCCGGCCCCGCGGTAGGCGTCCACCGGCACCGTGTTGGTGAACACCGCCTTCACGTTCACGTAGATGTTGGGCGTCTTGTAGTTGCCCGCCATCAGCGTGCCGTGCAGCCATGTCGGCACCGAGGGCGCGCAGGTCGACAGATAGGCCCCCATGTTCGCGTAGGTTTCGGTGCGGATCGCGGTGAAATTGTTGTCCGCGTCGAGGGCGAGCTCGATCTTGGTGACGTGATCGCGGCCCTGCGCGTCCGACAGGAACGCCTCCGAGCGCGAGGCCGTCCATTTCACCGGGCGGTTGAGCTGCCGCGCGGCGAAGGTGACGAAGGCTTCCTCGGCGTAGTGGAAGATCTTCGAGCCGAACCCGCCGCCCACGTCGGGGGCCACGACGCGCAGCTTGTGCTCGGGGATGCCCAGCACGAAGGCGCCCATCAGCAGCCGGATCACGTGGGGATTCTGGCTGGTGGTGTAGAGCGTCGACTCGTCGTTCGCGCGCTGATAGTCGCCCACGGCCACCCGCGGCTCCATCGCGTTGGGCGCAAGGCGCTGGTTGACGAGTTCCAGCGTGGTGACGTGGTGGGCGTTGCGGATCGCCTCGTCCACTGCGGCCTTGTTGTCCTCGACGAAGCCCCAGTCATAGCAGAGATTGCTCGTCAGGTCGTCGTGCACCCTGGGCGCGCCGTCCTGCAGCGCCGCCTTCATGTCCACGACGGCGGGCAGTTCCTCGATGTCGACGGCGATCGCCTCGGCGGCGTCGCGCGCCTGCTCCCGCGTCTCGGCCACGACGGCGGCGATCGGGTCGCCCACATGGCGCACCTTGCCCTGGGCCAGAACGGGATGCGCGGGCTCCTGCATGGGCTCGCCGTGGCGGTCGGTCACCTGCCAGCCGCAGGGCAGCCCGCCCACGCCCTCGAAATCCTTGCCGGTGAAGATCCGCACCACGCCGGGCATCTTCGACGCCTCCTCGGTGTCGATCCCGTTGATCCGGCCATGCGCCACGTCCGAGCGAAGGAAGTGCACGTAAAGCTGACGCGACAGGTTGATGTCGTCGGTGTAGTTTCCGGCCCCGGTGAGAAAGCGGACATCCTCGCGGCGCTTCATCGGCGCGCCGATCCCGTGATCCTTTGGCATCTCTTTCACTCCTCCTTCGCGGCGGGCGCGCGTCTCCTCTCGCACGGGGCCGCCGGATGTTGCGTTCTGGCGGCGCTCATTCCGCCGCGATGGCCTCTGCATCCTGGCCCGAGGCCGCCATGATCGCCTTGACGATGTTGTGATAGCCCGTGCAGCGGCAGATGTTGCCCTCGAGGTAGTCGCGGATCTCCGCCTCGCTGGGCTTCGGGGTCTCCTTGAGCAGCGCCGCGGCCGTCATCACCATGCCCGGCGTGCAGAAGCCGCACTGAAGACCGTGATGATCCTGGAACGCCTGCTGGATGACCGAAAGCGATCCGTCGGGGTTCGCCATGCCCTCGATGGTCGTGATCTCGGCGCCCTCGGCCTCCCAGGCGAACATGGCGCAGGCCTTCACGTCCTTGCCGTTCACATGCACCACGCAGGCCCCGCATTGCGAGGTGTCGCAGCCCACATGGGTTCCGGTGAGCCCGAGCTGGTCGCGCAGCGCCTCCACCAGAAGCGTGCGGCCCTCGACCTCGGCGGAAACCGCCTCGCCGTTCACCGTCATCGTCACTTGCGTCATGTCGTCCTCCCTTTCGCGCGCGCGCCTACGCGCCGGCGCCACCCTTCACGAGTCGCTTGAACCAGCCCTTCTTGGCGCCGGTCTCGGGCGCCTCGGGGGCCTCTTCCTCTTCGGCGGGGCCTTCCACCGCCTCCTGGAAGCGGGTGAAGAACTGGTCCGCCATCTTCTTCGCGAAACCGTCGATCACGCGGGAGCCGAGCTGCGCGAGCTTGCCACCCACCTTGGCCTCCACGTTGTAGGACAGCCGCGTGCCCTCCTCGCAGTCCTCGAGCGACACGTCGGCCCCGCCCTTGGCGAACCCCGCCGCGCCGCCCTTGCCCTCGCCCGCGAGATGCAGGCTGTCGGGCTCGTTCATCTCCGACAGCGTGACCGTGCCCTTGAAGGTGGCCTTCACCGGGCCGACCTTCTGCACGACCGTGGCGTGAAAGCCCTCTTCCGGCGAGCCGGTGAGTTCCTGACAGCCCGGCACGCATTCCCTGAGGACCTCGGGCGACAGCAGCGCCGCCCACACCGTCGCGCGATCGGCCCGGATCTCCCGGGTTCCCGTCATTTCCATGCGTCGCGTTCTCCCTGGTCGCACGCTTTCGCGCGCAGGCGCGGAACGTTTTCTTCCGTTGCGAGTCGTAGCGCAGTTTCGCGTGTCGCGTCAGCCCTTTTCCTCCGCTGCGCCGCAGCACGGCGCGCGCACGGAAAGCGCGTGGCAGAACGCCTGAAGCCGTGCCACCGGCGCGCCGTCGGGCCCGATGGCGGCGGGGTCGGTGCCGACAAGCGTCACCGCCGCCTGAACCTCGTCCTGCCAGTCGAGCACCGGCGCCGCCACGGCCACGAGGCCGGGGATGTAGCGCCCGTCCACCGTGGCGTGGCCCCGGGCACGGATCCGGGCCGCGAGCGCCGTCGTCCCGGCGCGGGTCGGGTCGAGCTCGCCGAGGATCCCGGGATTGGCGCGCGCCCGCGACAGCTCTGCATCGAGCTGCGCCGCGGTGACCGCCTCTGGCGCCCATGCGAGGAAAACGCGCCCCGTGGCCGAGGTCAGAAGCGGCAGCGCCGTGCCCAGCCCCATGGAGGTGACGAGCGGCGCGGCCGCGCGCTCCCAGCGCACGACCGTCGCGCCCTCGCTGCCCCAGACCGACAGAAGCGCCGTCATGCCCGTCTCGGCGCAGAGTTCGGGCAGGCCGTCGGCGGCGCGGTTCACCATGTCGTGGCGCGCCATGGCCGCCACGCCGAGCGCCGCCGCGCCCGGCCCGAGGTCATACTTCCCCGATCGCCCGGCCTGCGCCACCAGCCCCGCGGCCTGGAAGGAGGCGAGGTAGCGGTGCGCCTTGCTGGCCGGCATCCCGCACGCCCGCGCGAGTTCGGTCAGCGACACGGGCCCGCCCCGCGCGGCGAGCGCCGCCAAAAGCCCGAGCGCGGCGTCGAGCGCCTGCACCCCGCCCGGACGCGCCGCGCCGCTCACAGCCCCAGCGCGGCGCGCAGCGGCGCCATCTCGCCGGCCGCCATGCGCCCCTCCCGCATCACGAAAAGCCCGCGCACTTCCTCGCCCGTCACGCAAAGCGTGTCGCCGACATGCCCCTCGTAACCGAGCCGCAGCGCCCGGCCCCGCCATTCGCGCACGCGCAAATCGAGCGTCAGCGTGCAGTTCTCGCGCACCGGCGCGCGGAACTGCGCCTGCACGTCCATAAGCCCCACGCCCAGGGCGCCCAGCCGCGCGCAAAGCTCGGCGTGCCCGCCCGCCCGCGCGGCGAGGAAATGGTGAAAGCAGCGATCGAACCAGCGAAAGAAATTGGGGTAGAAGACGATCCCCGCCGGGTCGCAGTCGCCGAAGCTGACGCCGACGGAGAGGGAGTGGTCGGGAGGAGTGTTTTCCATCCTGCGAAAATCCTTGCGGCCTGTGGAAATCAGCCTATCCTGCCCGGCGGGAGAAGTCGAGACGACCGGGAGGAGATCCATGCGCATCGGCCGCATCGAGGTGCTGGGCGGCGGGCCGGCGGGGCTTTACACGGCCATCCTCGCACGCCGCCGCCTCGGCGACGTCGCTGTGCGGGTGACCGAACGCAATCCGCGCGGCGCGACGTTCGGATTCGGCGTGGTCTTCTCGGACCGTGCGCTGGAGTTCCTGCGCGCCGACGACCCCGACACCCACGATCTCGTCACCCCGCGCATGGAGACCTGGCGCGACATGACGCTCGACCAACCCGAGGGGCGCGTGGTGCTGGACGGGGTGGGCTTCTCGGCGATCGGGAGGCTCGAGCTCATCGAGCTTCTCACGCAGCGCGCGGAGGCCGAAGGCGTGGCGCTTCGCTTCGGCCACGAGCTGGGCGCGGTCGACGAACTCGACGCCGACCTCGTTGTGGGCGCGGACGGGCTCAACTCGCTGGTGCGGCAGTCCGACCCGCAAGGCTTCGGCGAGACGCTCTCCCACCTGGAAAACCGCTTCGCCTGGTTCGGCGCGCCGCGCGCCTTCGACACGCTGACGCAAAGCTTCCTGCGCACGGAAAAAGGCGCGCTCAACGCCCATCACTACCGCTACGCGCCCGAGATGAGCACCTTCATCGTCGAGGCGACGCCCGAGAGCTTCGCCGCCCACGGCTTCGGCGAGATGACCGAGGCGGAGAGCGCCGCCGCCTGCGCCGAGATCTTCGCCGAGGTGCTGGAGGGCGCGCCGCTTCTCACCAACCGCTCGCACTGGCGTCGCTTCCCGCGCCTCTGGTGCCGCCGCTGGGCGCGGGGCAACCGGGTGATCCTCGGCGACGCGGCGCATACCGCGCATTTCTCCATCGGCTCGGGCACGCGGCTCGCCATGGAGGACGCGATCGCCCTCGTCGCCGCGCTGGAAGCGGGCGCGACGCTCGACGCCGCGCTCGACGACTGGCAGGCGACGCGGATGCCGGTGGCGAAGAAGATCGTGGACGCCGCCAACACCTCCGCCGACTGGTACGAGGCGTTCGACAGGCACATGGCGCTCGGCCCCCTCGACTTCGCGCGCAGCTACATCACGCGCTCGGGCCGCGTGGACGACGAGAAGCTCCGCCGCCTCGCGCCCCGCTTCATGGCCCGCTACGAGGCGGAGAAGGCGGGCCGTCTTTTCGATCCGGTCCCCGACGACGCGCCCGGCGCGGCCGAGATCGGGTTCGACAAGGCGGCGCACCCGAACTGCGCGACCATCCTCTGGGACAACCTGCCGGCGAACGCGGAGAAGCTCGCCGTGACGGGCCCGGCAGGCAGCCTCACCTATGCAGAGCTCGCCGCCGAGGCCGCGCGCTGGGGCAACGCCTTCACCGCGGCGGGCCTCGCGCCGGGCGACCGGATACCGATGCTGCTCGACGACCGTCCGGACTACGTGGCCGCCTTCTTCGGGGCGGTGCGCGCGGGATTCGTGCCGGTGCTGCTGAACACCCAGACCACGCAGGACCTGCTGTCCTATTTCCTGCAGGACACCGGCGCGCGGATCGCCGTCTGCGAGGCCGCGCTCGCCGGGATGGCGGAGGCCGCGCGGGCCGGAAGCGCGCTGGAGCGGCTGGTGGTGGTGGGCCGCGACGGGCCGGAGGGCGCCGACGCCTTCCTCGCGGGCCAGCCCGACACGCTCGCCCCCGCCGGGACCGGCCCCGACGACATGGCCTTCTGGATGTATTCCTCGGGCAGCACCGGACGGCCCAAGGGGATCGTGCACCTGCACCACGACATGGCCTACACGGCGCAAAGCTACGGCCGCCACATCCTCGGCCTCGCGCCGGGCGACGTCTGCTTCTCGGTGCCGAAGATGTTCTTCGCCTACGGTTTCGGGAACGCCGTCACCTTTCCCTTCGCCGCCGGCGCGACGAGCGTCCTGATGCCGGGGCGGCCCGAGCCGCAGGCGGTGCTCGACACGATCGAGGGCCATCGGCCCACCGTCCTCTTCGGGCTGCCCACGCTTTACACCGCGCTCGCCCGGGCCGAAGGTGTGGAGGCGCGCGACCTCTCCTCGCTCCGCCTTTCCATCTCGGCGGCCGAGACGCTTTCGGCCGAGGTCTATGACCGCTGGCGCGCGCTGGCCGGGCATGGGCCCACCGAGGGGCTCGGCTCCACCGAGATGCTGCACATCTACCTCTCGAACCGCCACGACGACCACCGCCTCGGCAGCGCGGGCGCGCGGGTGCCGGGCTACGAGGTCCGGCTGGTGACGCCCGGGGGCCGCGAGGCCGCGCCGGGCGAGGAAGGCGTCATGGAGGTGCGCGGGCACTCCTCCGCGCCGCTCTACTGGAAGCGGCCCGACAAGACCCGCGAGACCATGCGCGGCGACTGGATCCACACCGGCGACCGCTTCGTCGAGCGCGACGGCCATTTCTACTTCCAGGGCCGCGCCGACGACCTCGTGAAGGTGTCGGGCCAGTGGGTCTGGCCGCTCGAGGTGGAGCGCTGTCTCGCCGAGCACCCGGAGGTGCATGAATGCGCCGTGCTGGCCGAGCGCCTGCCCGACGGGCGCACCACGCTTCGCGCCGTCGTCGCGCCGGTGGCGGGCGCGCGCCCCGACATCGCCGCGCTGCAGGACTTCGTGAAGGCGCGGCTGCAACCCTACAAGTATCCGCGCCTCGTGGAGTTCGCCGCGGCGCTGCCCAAGACGGGCACCGGCAAGATCGACCGGCAGGCGCTGCGCACCCAAGCCCGGAAAGGAGCCGCCTGATGGACCAGTCGCCCGAGGAAACCCCCGAACGCCGCGCCTTCTACGAGAAGATCGACAAGCAGAACATGACCGCGCTCTGGACGGTGATGAGCGGCCTCGTCACCCCCGAGCCGAAATCCGACTGCCGCCCGGTCGGCTGGCGCTTCGACGAGATCCGGAGCGCGATGATCGAGGCCGGCGGGCTCATCACCGCCAAGGAGGCCGAGCGGCGGGTGCTCATCCTCGAGAACCCGGGGCTGCGCGGCCAGTCCAAGACGACCACCTCGCTCTACGCGGGTGTGCAGCTCGTCCTGCCGGGCGAGGTGGCGCCCGCGCACCGGCACTCGCAATCCGCGCTGCGCTTCGTGCTGGAAGGCACGGGCGCCTACACGGCGGTGAGCGGCGAGAAGACGGTGATGCGCCCGGGCGATTTCGTCATCACCCCGCAGATGGCCTGGCACGACCACGGCAACGAGACCGACGCGCCGATGTTCTGGCTCGACGGCCTCGACATCCCGCTCGTGCAGTTCCTCGACGCCTCCTTCGCCGAGGGGCTGGGCGAGGACTGCCAGGAGATCACCCGCGAGACCGGTCAGAGCTACGCCGAGTTCGGCCACAACCTGATGCCGGTGGACGCGCCGCGGGGCGGGATCGTCTCTCCGATCTTCAACTACCCCTACGAGGAGGCGCGCGCGACGCTTGAGACCATGAAGCGCAGCCACCCGCACGATCCCTGCCACGGCTGGAAGCTGCGCTACACCAACCCGCTCGACGGCGGCTGGGCGATGCCCACCATCGGCACCTTCATCCAGCTTCTGCCCGCGGGCGCGACGGCGCCCTACCGCGCCACCGACGCGACCGTCTTCACCTGCGTCGAGGGGCGGGGCAAGAGCCGCATCGGCGACGAGGAGATCGCCTGGGGCCCGAAGGACATCTTTGTCGTGCCGGCGTGGTGGCCCGTGGTGCACGAGGCGGCCGAGGAGGCGGTGCTCTTCTCCTTCTCCGACCGTCCGGTTCAGGAGAAGCTCGGCCTCTGGCGCGAGCGGCGGGGCAACGTCTAGGCCGGCCGCCCATCCTGGATCCGTCGCGGCGCCCGGCCCGGCCCGGCCGGCGACGGCGCCGCCATAGCGCCCGCGCCCGGTAACCGGATGCATGCAACACGCCCCCGAAACCCGATGACCCCCGGCGGATTGCATCTTGAACTCGCCGGCCAAGTCATTTTCCTAAGCCCCGGCTGGTCCTGCCGAACGCCCGGGCCCACGATCCGGGCAAGAGCGTTTTTGCATGTTGCGCAGGTCCGCACTATGACGGAACGAGCCCCCGGGCGAACGGGCCGGCAACAGGCAGGGACGGTATGGACACCACAAGCAGCATGCTGCCTCTCATCGTCGCGGCGCCCTTTCTCGGCGCGCTTCTGCCGGGGCTGATGATCCGTGCGGGGCGCGACACCTGCACCTGGTTCACCCTGCTGCCTACCGCGCTCGCGCTGCTGATGCTCGTCCTGCACGCGCCGGCGGTGATCGCGGGCGAGGTGTTCCACTACAGGCTCGCCTGGCTGCCGTCGCTCGGGATGAACGTCAATCTCATGCTGGACGGTCTGGGGTTGATGTTCGCAGGGCTGATCCTCGGGATCGGGCTGCTGATCATCCTCTACGCGCGCTTCTACCTCTACCGCAGCGACCCGATGGGGCAGTTCTTCACCTACCTGCTGCTCTTCCAGTGCGCCATGGTGGGGATCGTGCTGTCCGACAACATCCTGCTGCTGCTCATCTTCTGGGAGCTGACCTCGCTCTCGTCCTTCCTGCTGATCGGCTACTGGAACCACCTGCCCGAGGGCCGGCAGGGCGCGCGCATGGCGCTCGCGGTCACCGGCCTCGGCGGGCTTGCCCTGATCGGCGGCATGCTGATCCTCGGCAATATCGCGGGCAGCTACGACATCTCTGTGATTTTGCAGAACAGCGAGGCGATCCAAGGCTCGGAATGGTATCTTCCGGCGCTGATCCTCATCCTGATCGGCTGTTTCACGAAGTCGGCGCAGTTCCCCTTCCACTTCTGGCTGCCGCACGCGATGGCCGCGCCGACCCCCGTCTCGGCCTACCTGCACTCGGCCACGATGGTGAAGGCCGGGCTTTTCCTCATGGCGCGGCTCTGGCCGGTGCTCTCGGGCACGCCGGAATGGTTCTACATCGTCGCCACGACGGGTCTGATCACCATGGTGATCGGTGCGGGCATCGCGCTCTTCAAGGACGACCTGAAGGCGCTGCTGGCCTTCTCCACCGTCAGCCACCTCGGCCTCATCACCATGCTGCTTGGCTTCGGGACCGAGGCGGCGGCGCTGGCGGCGACGGTGCACATCCTCGCGCATGCAAGCTTCAAGGCCGCGCTCTTCATGACGGCCGGGATCATCGATCACGAGACGGGCACGCGCGACATCCCGCGGCTGGGCGGGCTCCGGCAGCTGATGCCCACCACCTTCGCGATCGGAGCGCTCACCGCGCTGTCGATGGCCGGCATACCGCCGCTCAACGGCTTCATCTCCAAGGAGATGATGCTGGAGGAGGCGACACATACCGTCTGGGCCGGCACGCCCTGGCTGCTGCCCGCTCTGGCGGGGCTGGGCGCGCTCTTCTCGGTGGCCTACTCGTTCCGCTTCCTCGTGCACGTCTTTTTCGGCCCCGTGCGCGAGCACTATCCGAAGCCCCCGCATGACCCGCCGTTCGGCATGTGGGCAGGTCCCGGTCTCCTGGCGCTCGTCGTTGTCGTCACGGGGCTCTTCCCGGCGCTCGTCACCCCGTTCGTCGACGCTGTGGCGGCGGCGATCACCGGCGGCCATCCGCATGCCCACCTGTCGCTCTGGCACGGGTTCACGCCCGCGCTTTACATCTCGGTCGCGGCCATTCTCGGCGGTGCCCTGCTGCTCGCGCTGCATCGGCCGCTGGCAACGGGCTGGCGCCGGGCCGGCCCGCCCTACGCCAAGGCGATCTTCGACGCCGTCGTGGGCGCGGCCACGCGCGGCGCGCGGGGCGTGACCGACGGTCTGCATGACGGGGCGATGACACGCTATGCCGCGATCCTGACCCTCGCAACGTTGGGTGCGGGCGCCATCGCCTGGAGCAACGGCGAAGCCGGGCCGCCGACCCGCGCGCTGCTGCCGGTGAGCCTGTTGCCCGCGATCGCCGTGGCGCTGTTGGTGGTCTCGACCGCCACGCTCGTGGTGCTGCACCGGCGCCGGCTCGTCGCGCTGGTGCTGCTGGGCGTCGTGGGCCTGGTGGTGGCGATCGGATTCATCTACTTCTCCGCGCCGGACCTCGCCATGACGCAGCTTTCCGTCGAGGTGGTCACGATCATCCTTCTGCTGCTCGCGCTGACCTTTCTTCCGCAGGAAGACCCGCCCGAGGACAGCCTGTCGCGCAAGATCCGCGATGGCGTGATCGCGGGTCTTGGCGGTCTCGGCGTGGCGGTCGTGGCCTTCGCCATGCTGACTCGGGATTTTGCGCTGCCCGCGATCTCGGAGTATCACATCGCCAACGCCTACAAGGGCGCGGGCGGCAGCAACATCGTCAACGTGATTCTCGTCGACTTCCGCGGCTTCGATACCTTCGGCGAGATCATCGTGCTCGGCATCGCGGCGCTGGTCATCTTCGCGCTCACCGAGCAGGTGTTGCGCGGTCCCGGCGCCGACTGGCTGGCAAACTGGAAGGGCGCGCGGCGGGAGGCCGGCGACCGGCACCCGCTTCTCATGGTCATCGCGACGCGGGTGATGATGCCGATGGCGCTGATGGTGGGCGTCTACGTCTTCCTGCGCGGCCACAACGAGCCGGGGGGCGGCTTCATCGCCGGCCTCGTCGTGGCGATCGCGCTTCTGATGCAATACATGGCCTCTGGCTTCGCCTGGGCCGAAGAACGCCGGCGCCTGCCCTACCATACCGTCATCGGCCTCGGCGTGCTGATCTCCATCCTGACGGGCCTCGGCGCCTGGTTCAACGGGATGCCCTTCCTGACCAGTGCCTTCGGCTACGTCGAGATTCCGCCGCTCGAGGAATTCGAACTCGCCACCGCGATGCTCTTCGACCTCGGCGTGTTCCTGACCGTGCTGGGCGCGGTGATGCTGGCGCTGGCCAGCCTGTCCAGCGTGGCGCGACGGACGGGCGAGAAGGTCAACGTTCACGCGATGGACGTGAACCCGCTACGCGGCCGGCCCGGCGGCGAGGAGGACTGAGATGGAGGCACTGGTCGCACTCGGGATCGGCACGCTGACCGCCGCGGGCATCTACCTGGTGCTGCGGCGACGGACCTTTCCGGCGATCCTGGGCATCGCGCTGCTGTCCTATGCGGTCAACGTCTTTCTCTTCGTCTCGGGCCGGCTGATGCTGAACGCGCCGCCGGTGCTGATCGACAAGACCGGCGCCGGCGTCTACACGGACCCCCTGCCGCAGGCGCTGGTGCTGACGGCGATCGTGATCTCCTTCGGCATGACGGCGGTCGTCGTGCTTCTGGCGCTCGGCGCCTATCTCAGCACGCGGTCCGACCGGATGGACATGGACAACGGCCCGGACGCCGAGGAAGAGGCCGGACAATGAGCCACTGGATCATCCTGCCGGTCGTGCTTCCGGCGCTCATGGCCTCGGTGCTCGTGCTGGCGCTGCGCCACCACCTCGACCTTCAGCGCATCTTCTCCATCGCCGGCACCGTGGCGCTGGCGGGCCTGGGTGTGGTGCTCATGGCGATGGCGCATGATGGCACCGTCAGCGTCTACGAGCTGGGCGACTGGTCCGCGCCTTTCGGCATCGTGCTGGTGCTGGACCGGCTTTCGGCGATGATGCTCATGCTCACCGCCGCGATCGCGCTGGTGGTCGTGCTCTATGCCGTCGGCAGCGGCTGGGATGCCCGCGGACAGCACTTCCACGCGCTTTTCCAGTTCCAGCTCATGGGGATTTCCGGCGCCTTCCTGACCGGCGATCTCTTCAACCTCTTCGTCTTCTTCGAGGTGCTGCTCATCGCCTCCTACGGGCTGATGATCCACGGGGGCGGCGGGCGGCGGTTGCGCGCGGGCGTGCAGTACGTGATCTACAACCTGCTGGGCTCGACGCTCTTTCTTTTCGCTCTCGCCATCCTCTACGCGGTGACCGGCACGCTGAACATGGCAGACATGGCCGGGCGCGTGGGCGGGATCACGGGCGGCGACACGGCGCTTCTGCTCGTGGGCGCGGTGCTCTTGCTGATGGTCTTTGCGATCAAGAGCGCGCTTCTGCCGCTGCATTTCTGGCTGCCCGAGACCTACGCCTCAGCGCCCGCGCCGGTCGCCGCGCTCTTTGCGGTGATGACCAAGGTGGGCGCCTATGCGGTGCTGCGGGTGGACACGCTGATCTTTCATTCCGCCAACGACGCCATGGCAGCGCTCCTGTCGGGGCTCCTGCTCGCCGCGGCGCTCGCGACGCTGGCGGTGGGCATGATCGGGATCCTCGGTGCCACGGGGCTGGGGCGGCTCGCGGCCTTCGCCGTGATCGGCTCGATGGGCACGCTCTTCAGCGCGATGGCGATCTTCACGCAGGAAACGGCGGCGGCCACGCTCTATTACATGCTGCATTCGACCCTGGCGGGCGCCCTTCTGTTCCTGGTCGTCGACATGGTTCGAGAGCGGCGCGCCGGCGGCGACGCCTATCGCCCTGCCCCGGCGATAGCGCAGGGCGGGCTGGTCACGGCGCTCTATTTCGGAGCCGCCATCGCGGTGGCGGGCATGCCGCCGCTGTCGGGCTTCGTGGGCAAGCTTCTGATCCTCGACGCGGTGCGCGACGCGCCGCTTGCCTGGCTGATCTGGACGGCCATCCTGGGCGGCACGCTGATCGCGATCCTGGGCCTCGCACAAGGCGGCAGCCGCATCTTCTGGAAGCTGGAGGCGCCCGCGGATGGCGCGCCGCCGGCCGGGCCCGCACCGGCGATCGCGCTGCCCGCCGCGTCGACCTTCGTTCTCCTCGGGGCCATCGTGGCGCTCACGCTCTTCGCCGGCCCCGTGACATCCTATCTCGACAACACCGCGGCCCAGCTTTATGCACCGCAGACGTACATCTCTGCCGTGCTCGGCAGCGATATCGAAGGCTGAGACCATGCAACGGCGGTTCCTGCCCCACCCTCTTCTGACGCTGGCGCTGATCGTCGTCTGGTTGCTGCTCATCAACGACCTGTCGCTCAACGCGCTGGTCATGGGCACGATCCTGGGCGTCGTGATCCCGTTCTTCACCGCGCCTTACTGGCCCGGCCGGGTCCGGCTGAAGAGCCTTCGCGTCGCCGTGGCCTACATCCTGATCGTGCTCTGGGACATCGTGGTCGCCAACGTCGTGGTCGCGGCGATCATCCTCTTCAAGCCGAATTCGCGGATCAGTTCGCAGTGGGTGACCGTGCCGCTCGACATCCGATCGCCCGAGGCCATCGCGCTTCTCGCGGGCACCATCACGATGACGCCCGGCACGCTGTCGAGCGACCTGTCGGCCTGCGGGCGGGCGCTGCTGGTGCACTGCCTGGACACCGACGACCCGGACGAGGTGCGCGACACCATCAAGCACCGCTACGAACGCCGGTTGAAGGAGCTGTTCGAATGATCGAGATCGCCCTTGCCTTCGCCTTCGGCTGCTTCGGGCTGGCCGCACTGTTCAATCTCTACCGCATCGTGATGGGCCCGAATCCCGGTGACCGGATTCTCGCGCTGGACACGCTGGTGATCAACGCCATCGCGCTGATCGCGCTCTACGACGTGGCGCTCGACACTCAGGTCTATTTCGAGGCGTCGATGCTGATCGCGATGACGGGCTTCGTCTCTACCGTGTCCTATGCGCGCTACATCCTGCGCGGCGACGTGATCGAATGAGGAGAGCGGCATGACGAATGTCTGGGTGGAAATCGCGATCTCGGCCTTCCTCGTGATCGGGGGCATCTTCGGGCTGGTGGGCAGCTACGGGCTGGTGAAGCTCCGGGGCTCGATGCGCCAGCTGCACGCCCCCACGAAGGCGACGACGCTGGGCGTGGGCGGCGTCCTGATCGCCTCGATGCTGTTTTTCCTCTTCGTGGACGGCAAGGCCTCGCTGCACGAGTTGCTGATCACGATCTTCCTGCTTCTCACGGCGCCCGTCACGGCACAATTCATCGCCAAGACACACATTCACAGGCAGGAGCGGCCGACCACGCTGCCGTCCACCGGCACCGGCCGTCCCTGGGCCAGTTTCGAGAGCGACGAGGAGCGCGCGCGCCTGGAGGCCGAGGCCGACGGCGCGCCGGAGCGCGTGCGCTAGGTATCCGGCCGATCGTCCCGCGGATCTTCGGCGTCGGATGGTTCGTCGTCCCCCGCCGCCTCACGGGTGCGGCAAAGCCAGTCCGGCGCCGTGACGCGCCATAGCGGCACGCCGGTCGTGACCGCGGCACGGCCGATCATGTGCGCGGCAAGCGGCGCGGTGAGCAGCAGGAAAAGCAGGATCGCCACCGCGCGAATGGTCACGTCCGCCGATCCGAAATGCACCGCAGCGGCGGCGAGCGTAAGCCCGCAGGCCAGCGTGGCGAGCTTGGTCGAGGCGTGCATCCGCACGAGCACGTCGGGCATCCGCAGAAGCCCCACGGCCCCCAGAAGCCCGAAGGCGGTGCCTAGCAGCACCAGTCCGGCCACGACAGCTTGCGTCATCGTCCGCTCCTTCCCTCGTCGCGCCGGATGCGCTGCCGCTCCGCGAAACGGGCCAGCGCCACGGTGGCCAGGAAGCTCACCAGCGCCAGCACGAGCGCCACGTCGAGGAAAGCCGGCGTGTCGTAGCGGATCGCGGCGAGGCCGCAGAACGCGACGATCGCCACCGTCATCATGTCGAGTGCCACGACCCGGTCGGGCAGGCTTGGCCCCAGCACGAGGCGCGCAAAGATCAGCGCCACCGACAGCACGATCATGCCCAGCCCGGCGTCCAGTGCGAGCGTGTAGAACGATTCCATCACTCTCCCTCCACCGCGTCGATCACCCACCGCTCCATGCCGCGCTTGAGCTGGGCGCAGAGTTCGTCCGGATCGTCCACGAACATCGCATGCACCGCCAGCGTCTTGCGGTCGCGGCTCACGTCCAGGCTGAGCGTGCCGGGGGTGAGCGAGATCAGATTGGTGACAAGCAGGATGCCGACGTCCGAGGTCACGTCGAGCGGCATCTCGATGATCTGCGGGCGCGCGCGCTCTTTCGGCGTGACGATGTCCCAGGCCACGGCGAGGCTGGAGACCACCAGTTCGTAGAGGAACATGACCACCAGGCGCACCCAGGCGAAAACGCGTCGGAAATAGAGCCGTTCGCCGGTCAGCGGCTTGACCATCCAGAGCACGCCGAAGCCCAGCACGAAGCCGGTCAGAAGGCCGGTCAGCGTGGTGGACCCGGTCAGCGCCACCCAGACGACAGCCAGCAGCAGGTTGATGCCGAACGCGTTCATTCGGCTCCTCCCGGCATCACAGGCGTGCCCAGCACCGCGGCGACGTAGGCCGAGGGATCGAGCAGTTGCTCGGCCGACCGCTCGGCAAAGACCACGAAAGGCTCGGGGAAGAGACCGATCACGACCGTCAGCGCGGCGAGCCCCGCGATCGGCAGCAGAAGCGCGGCCCGCGCCGGTCCGTCCAGACGGTCGAGCGTCGGGGAGATTCCGTCGGGATGCGGCTCCCAGAAGGCGGCGGCCCAGATCTTGGTCATCGAGTAGATGGTAAGCAGCCCGACGGCCAGCGCCACCCCCGCGATCACCCAGCCCTCCACCTCGAGCGCCGCCCGCACAAGCAGGAACTTGGCCCAGAAGCCCGAAAGCGGCGGGAAGCCTGCCAGCGAGAAGGCCGGCACGAGAAACAGCAGCGCCAGGAGCGGCGCGGACTTGTAGAGCCCGCCGATCCGCGCCAGCGCCTCGCTTCCCGTCAGCCGCTGCGCGACCCCCGCGATCAGGAAGAGGTTCGCCTTCACGATGATGTGGTGCACGAGGTAGAAGACGGCACCGACAAGCGCGAGCGGCGTGAGCAGCGCAAGCCCCATGATCATGTAGCCGATCTGGCTCACGATGTGGAACGACAGGATCTTGCGCATCTCGTTCTGCGCGGCCGCCCCCAGAACGCCCGTCACCATGGTCAGCCCGGCGACCCACAGCAGCACTGTGTGCGTGGTGCCCGTGTCGTGGTCGAAGATCAGCGTGAAGCTTCGGATGAGCGCATAGACCCCGACCTTGGTCAGCAGCCCGGCGAAGACCGCCGAGACCGCGAAGGCCGGCGTGTGGTAGGAGGCCGGAAGCCAGAAGAAGAGCGGAAAGACCGCCGCCTTGATCCCGAAGGCGATCATGAAGAGCACTGCGATCAGCGTCATGAGCTCGGGGTCGAGCGTATCCGTCGCCTGCGACAGGTCGGCCATGTTGAGCGTGCCCGTGACCCCGTAGATCACGCCGATGGCGGTCAGGAACAACAGTGTCGAGACGAGGTTGAGCGCCACGTATTTCACGCCGCCGTCGATCTGCTCGGGCCGCCCGCCCAGCACCAGAAGGCCGAAGGACGAAATCAGCATGACCTCGAACCAGACGTAGAGGTTGAAGAGGTCGCCGGTCAGGAAGGCGCCCGTCACCCCCGCCAGCAAGACCTGGTAGAGCGCGTGAAAGCCCAGCCGCTCGAGTCTGGGCTCGATGTCGGCCAGCGCATAGACCGCGACCGCGAGGCCGACGATCGCGGTGATCAGCACCATGACCGCCGCCAGGAGGTCCGCGACCAGCGTGATGCCGAAGGGCGCGGGCCAGCTGCCCATCTGGGCCGAGAGCACGCCCTCTGCCAGCACCTCCTGCATGAGCGCGACGGCCGCCAGCAGCGCGGCGGCCGATCCCCCGACCGATATCCAGCGCCCAGCCGCATCCGCCCGCAACAGGAAGGCCGCGACCGCCGTGACGAAGGGGATCGCGATGGGAAGGACGAGAAGCCAGCTCACCGCCCGTCCTCCTCGGGCTCGGCCAGACGCATCTCGTCGCCCCGGAGCGTCCCGAGCTCGGTCCATGCGCGCAGAAGAAGCACGACCGCGAAGGCGAAAAGCCCGAAACCGATCACGATGGCGGTCAGCACCAGCGCTTGCGGCAGGGCGTTCGCGACCAGGCTCGCGGGCGCGTCGGCGCCCTCGGCGATCAGCGCGGGCGCGCCTTCGGTCAGCCGGCCTCCGGTGAAGATCACCAGGTTCGCGGCGTTCGACATCAGAAGCAGGCCGAAGACGAAGCGCAGCATGTCGCCCGCCAGCATCAGGTAGACGGCCGCGGCGACCAGCGCACCGCAGACGATGGCGAGCAGAAGCTCCATCAGACCTCCTCTTCGATCGCGAAGACCAGCGTCAGGACCGAGCCGAAGACGACCAGATAGACCCCGATGTCGAAGACCAGAACCGTCGAAAGCGGCAGGCCCTTGTCATCCTCAGTGGCACCGAGAAACAGCCACTGCCCGGTGAAGAACACGTCGCCGAAAAGCGCCGCGGCAAGCCCCGCGGCAAGCGCGATCCCGAGCCCCGCCATGGCGATGCCCTGCGGCTCCAGCCGCAGCGCGGCGCGCGCGTCCTGCGTGCCCACGGCAATGGCGTAGAGCACGAAGCCCGTGGCGCCGATCAACCCGCCGATGAAGCCGCCGCCCGGCTCGTTGTGCCCCCTGAGCAGCATGTAGATCGAAAAGAGCATCAGCAGCGCGGCCAGATAGCGGGTGCCCGCCCGCAACAGGATGGAGTTCATTTCTCGGCTCCCTTTCCCGACTGGCGCAGCAGCGCATAGGCAGAGAGGGCCGCGATCACCACCACCGCGATCTCGCCGAAAGTGTCGAGCGCGCGGAAATCGACGAGGATGACGTTGACGATGTTGCGTCCGAACGCCTCGGGCCAGCTCGCCGCCTCGAAGTACTCGGTAAGACGCCGGTCGAAGGGCACGGTGAGCACGGCGAGCACGATCAACGTGACCGACGCGCCCAGCCCCGCCGCAAGCGCCGCGTGGCCCGCGCGGAACCGGTCGGGTGTCAGCGCCGGCAGGCGCAGCATCACAACTGCCAGCAGAACCACGACCAGCGTTTCGACCAGAAGCTGCGTGATGGCCACGTCGGGCGCCCCGTAAAGGATGAAGACCAGCGCCACGCCGATGCCGACGGCGCCCAGCCCTGCTATGGCCGCGATGCGCGAGTTGGTGACCATGGCGAGCGCGGCGCCGGCGAGGATCAGCGCGGCGATGGCTGCCTGCTGCCATGTGGGGGGGGCCGGGGCGGGCGCGATCTCGGGCAGCCCGGCCCACAGCATCGTGCCCACGAGCCCCGCCAGAATGGTGGCGAAGGTGGCGGCCAGATAGGTGCCCAGTTGCCCGTTCTGGATGATGCCGGTCTGCCAGCCCGCCAGCGCCTTCAGGCCGTCGAGCAGGCGGTCCCAGCCCGCGTCGAGGCTGGGCAGTCTGCCGAAGACCGCCGCGAGCCCCCGGCGCAGCGGCCGGTGCGCGAGATAGAGCGCGATCCCGAGCGCGAAGGTGGCGATGCTCAGGATGAGCGGCATGTTGATACCGGCCCAAAGCTGTAGCGGCTTCACTTCGCCGACCTCCCCGGTGAGCGAGACGACCGTGGGCTGAACGAGCGCCTGTTGCAGCAGATCGGGCTGCAACCCGAAAAGCGCTCCGAGCGCTGCGAGGATCACGGGCCCCGCCAGCATCTGCCAGGGCGCCTCGCGGGGGGTGCGCGGCATCTCGCCCGACCGGCTCCAGAACGGGCGAAGCGCGACGACACCGGCCACCGCCATCATCAGCGCGTTCGACAGCAGCATGGACCCCGCCACGAGCACCGGCTCGGAGGCCACGGCGAGCGCGCCCGCGTATTTCAGCTCCTTCGAGATGAAGCCCAGAAGCGGCGGGAAGCCTGCCATCGACATCGCCGCCACCGCCGCGGCCACGGCCGTCACCGGCATCGCACGGCCGAGGCCGCCAAGCAGGTCCGCCTCACGCGTGCCGGTCGCCTTGTCCATGCAGCCCACCACCAGGAAGAGCGCGGCCTTGTAGAGCGAGTGAACGACGAGGAAGGTGGCGAACGCCGTCATCGCATAGCCCGACTCCTGCCCCAGGAAGAGCGTGAGCGTGCCGAGCGCCATCAGCGTGGTATAGGCCAACGCCTGCTTGAGGTCGGTCTGCCGCAGCGCAAGGATGCTGGCATAGACCGCCGTGACGGCGCCGAAGATCGTCAGTGTCCAGAGCCAGACATCGGTGCCCGAAAGCGGCGGGTGCAGCCGCGCCATGACGTATACGCCCGCCTTGACCATCGTGGCCGAGTGCAGGAAGGCGCTGACCGGCGTGGGCGCCGCCATCGCGTTGGGCAGCCAGAAGTGGAACGGCACCTGCGCCGATTTGGTGAAGGCGCCGATCAGGATCAGCACCAGGATCGGCAGGTAGAGCGCATGGGCCTTCAGGTCCTCGCCCTGCGTCACGATCTGGGCCAGCGAGGTGGTGCCGGCAGCAAAGCCCAGCAGGATCAGGCCGGCGAGAAAGGCAAGCCCGCCCGCGCCCGTGACCAGCAGCGCCTGCAGCGCGTTGCGGCGCGCGCCCTCCTGCTCGTGCGAGAAGCCGATCAGCAGGTAGGAGGTGAGCGTGGTCAGTTCCCAGAACACGAACAGCGTGATCAGGTCGTCCGCCAGCACGAGCCCCAGCATGGAGAGCATGAAGGACGTCAGGTAGAGCGCGAACCGGTCGTATTGCGCGTGCCCGGCCAGGTAGGTGTTGGAATAGAGCAGCACCAGCGTGCCGATCCCGGAGATCAACAGCGCGAAGGTCAGCGCCAGCCCGTCCAGCAGGATGCCCAAGGAGATGCCCAGCGAAGGCACCCAGTCGAGTTGCCAGCGAAGGACCTCGCCCCGCGCCACCTCCGGCACGGTCGACATGAAGACGGCGAAGAGGCCGGCGGCCAGCAGGGTCGGCAACACGCCCGCCGCGCCGTTCCCGGCCGGTTTTCCCGAGGTCTCGTTCCCGGCCATCAGGATTTTGCCCCGGCGACCTTGGCCCGCGCCCGCAGGGCGCTCGACAAAGCGCCGGGACCACAGTCCTTCACCAGGTTACCGATCGGCATCGAATGACCCTCGCCTGTCCCGCACCGTCTTCGAGGCGTGCTTCCGCTGAGCGCGAGAGATAGGTCTTCTTGCGCGCGATTGCCAACCGGTTTTCCGCGATGGCCGGTCTGGCCCGATTTGTCCGGCGCACGGCCTGTACAAGGCGATGGCCGCTCCGCAGCCCTGCGGGCCTTGGCCGATCCGCGATGGGCTCGCGGCGCGCCCCTGCTTCGCCCGAGGCGAATTTTCCGGCGTCCGCCCAATTCTTGAGCGTCTTGAAACGACCCGCTTGCCCCTGATGGGCGCGCCAGACCCGCGCGGTGTCCGTACCGCATATTGGCGCCGCACGCTCGGGCTGCGGACGGCACCGGGTAAGCCATGAGGCCGGCACGGCGCGAATGACGCGCCAGACCGAAACCGGCCAGCCCGCTTCCGGACAGGACGCCGCGCCCGACGCGTGAACGCGGCCGCGGAGCACGCTTTTTTCGACGCCTTGCAGGCGCGAACGGCACCGGCAAGCTGGAACGGTTCATCGGCGCCGGGGCGACTGTGCGAACATATGTTCCAATTTGCGCCGGATATCGCGCAATAATCTCATTTTGGTCGATATCAAGGTTGTAACATCCAACCTCTGGTTATAGCGTTAACTAATCTATGGTGTGACGTTAAAAATCTTGGGGTGTCAGGGTTGGGATCGGCTCGAGGTATCGACACCACGTGCGAACCCGCGCGTGATCCGGACATGCTGGACTACGACCGGCTTGACCGCCAGGCGGGCTTCCTGCTCCGGCTGGCGCAAATCCAGATCTTCGACGCCTATTTCAGGGATTTCGCGCCGCGGTCGCTCCGCCCGGGCATGTTCTCGGCGCTTGTGCTGATCGACCGCAACCCGGGTATCCGGCACGGGCTTCTGGCCGCGGCGCTGCGGGTGAAGCTCGCGCACATGACGAAGCTTCTCAACGCGCTGGAAGCGGAGCGCCTGATCGAGCGGCACCAGCCGCCGGAGGATCGCCGCTCCGTCCTTTTCTACACCACGCCCGAGGGGCACGCCTTCGTCGCAAAGGCCACGCCCGAGCTTTATGCCCACGACGACCGCCAACTGGACCACCTGACCGCGCGGGAACGTCGCCAGTTCATCCGGCTTCTGCGCAAGTTCGTCGGGATGCCGCCCCTCCAGGACGACTGAGCGGTTCGGTCCGGGGCGCGCGTGGCCCATTTGCGCGACAGGTTTCGACCGGCAGGACGGCTCGGCGCTCAGCCCCCGCCCTTGATCGCGTCCGCCGCCGCGCGGGCGATCACGCGTTCCTCGTTCGTGGGAATGACCATGACCGTCACGCGCGCGTCGCCCGCGCTCACCACGCGGTCATGCGCTGCGTTGGCCCCCTCGTCGAGATCGATCCCGAGCCAGCCCATCGGCGCGCAGACCTCGCGGCGGATGCGGTCGGAGTTCTCTCCGATCCCGCCGGTGAAGACGACCGCGTCGAGACCTTCCATGGCCGCGGCCAGCCCTCCGAGCTCGCGCCGGATGCGGAAGGTGAAATAGGCGATGGCCTCGTCGGCGCGCGGATCCTCCGACGCCTCGAGCGCGCGCATGTCGTTGCTGATCCCGGAAAGCCCCAGCAGCCCCGAGCGCCGGTAGAGCATGTCGGAGATCGCGGCGGCGTCGAGCCCCTCTTCCTCCATCAGGTAAAGCACGACGCCCGGGTCCAGCTGGCCGCACCGCGTCCCCATCGGCAGCCCGTCGAGCGCGGTGAAGCCCATCGTCGAGGCCACGGACCGCCCGCCCACGATGCCGCACATGGACGCGCCGTTTCCGAGATGCGCCACGGCAACGCGGCCCGCGTGCAGGTCGGGCGCCGTGCGGGCGAGTTCGCTCGCGATGAACTCGTAGCTCAGCCCGTGAAAGCCGTAGCGGCGCACGCCTTTCTCGTAATACTCGCGCGGCAGGCCGAACACGTCGTTGACGAAGGGGTGGCGGCGGTGGAACGCGGTGTCGAAGCACGCCACCTGCACCGCCTCGGGAAAGGCCGCGCGCGCGCCGCGCACCCCGGCCAGGTTGTGCGGCTGATGCAGGGGCGCGAAGGGTTCGAGCGCCTTCAACCCCGCGATCACGTCGTCGTCGAGCCGCACCGGACGGTCGTGGTCCGTGCCGCCGTGAACGATGCGATGGCCCACCACGGCGACCTCCGCATCGGCGAAGGCCTCGCGCACCGCGTCGATGGCCGCGCGAAGCGCCTCGGCGTGATCGGCACCCCGCCCGCCCAGATCCCTCTGGGCGAGGACGGCGCCCGTGTCGTCAGACAGCTCCAGCGTCGCGTCGCCGCCGATCCGGTCCACGAGGCCGGTCGCGCGGCAGGACAGGCCATCCAGCGCGAAAAGCGCGAACTTGAGCGAGGACGACCCCGCGTTGACCGTCAGCGCATGGGTCGTCATTCCGCGTCCTCCGCCGTCTTGCCGGTGATGCGCGCGTGGTGCAGCGCCGCCACCGCGCAGGAGGCCAGGCGCGACATGTCGTCGTCGGAGCGCGAGTTCAGGATCACCGGGACGCGCGCGCCCAGCACAAGCCCCGCGCCCTCGGCGTGGCTGATGAAGGTGAGCTGCTTGGCCAGCATGTTCGCCGCGTCGATGTCGGGGGCGACCAGCACCTCGGCGTGACCGGCCACCGGCGACTTCAGGCCCTTGGTGCGCGCCGCGCCGATGTCGACCGCGTTGTCCATGGCGAGCGGCCCTTCCACCAGCCCGCCCGTGATCTGCCCGCGATCCGCCATCTTCGACAGAAGTGCCGCGTCGATCGAGGACGGCATGTCCGGGTTCACGTTTTCCGTCGCCGACAGCACGCCCACCTTCGGCGTCTCGATGCCGATCGAGCGCGCCACGTCGATGGCGTTCTGGACGATGTCGACCTTGACGCGCAGATCGGGGGAGATGTTGATCGCCGCGTCGGTCACCAGAAGCGGGTGGCCGAGCCCCGGCACGTCCATGACGAACACATGGGTGAAGCGCCGGTCGCCGCGCAGCCCCTTTTCCCTGTCGACCATCGGGCGGAGCAGCTGATCGGTGTGCAGATGCCCCTTCATCACGCCGCCCGCGCGGCCCTCGTGAACCAGCGCCACGGCGCGGCGCGCGGCGGCGGCGTGATCGGCCTCGTCCACGATCTCGATGTCCGTCAGGTCGGCGCCGATCTCCTCGGCCGTCGCGCGGATCTTGTCGGCGCACCCCACGAGGATCGGCGTGATGAGCGTGTGCTTCATCCCGAGCAGCGCGCCGCCGAGCGAAAGCGCCTCCTCGGGACAGACCACGGCCGTGGGCAGCGGCGGCAGCGGCTCGGCGCGGCGCAAGAGTTCCTCGAAATGGCGGTGGCGCTGAACGACGAGCCCCGGCAGATCGCGGTCGTCGTAGCTCATCTTCTCGCGCGGGGCCTCGACCACCGCCTCGCCCGTCGTGACGAGCGCGTCGTCGCCGGCGCGGCGCACCTCCGTCTCGAGCGTCACGGTGCCCTCGGCCGCGTCCTTGCCGATGACCCGGACCCGGCTCACCAGCTCCTCGCCGGCATGGGCGCGGCCACAGAAATGCAGGGTCTGGCTGCGGTAGAGCGTGCCCGCCCCGGGAAGCACGTTGCCGATCACCGCCGAGATGAGGGAGGCGATGAACATGGACGGCGCCGGCGGCTCCCTCGGCCCTTCCCCGTCGGGATCCACCAGGTGCATCGGATTGTGATTGCCCGAGACGTTGGCGAAGATCACCATGTCGTCCTGCGTGCAAAGCCGCTTGAGTTCGGAGCTGTCGCCGACGGACAGCTCGTCGAAGGTCTTGTTCTCGATCAGCATGCGTCGATCGCCCTAACCCGGTGTGCCGTGGTGCCTTTGGCGGGGGTGCGCGCCGCCCGCCCCGGCAGGATGCCGCCCGCGCGCGACGATAGGAACCCCCCATGACGCCGGCGTGACGGCCTCAGCCGAAACGGACGAGCGCATCGGCCGCGACCGCGCGCGTCGGCGCGCAGATAAGCGGATTGATCTCGACCTCGACGAGCCGGTGCGCCTCGGCCGCGACGAAGCGCTGAAGCGCCATCGCCGCGGCGAGGATCGAGGCCCGGCACGCGGACGGGCGGCCGCGATAGCCCGCGAGGAGCGGCGCGGCGCGCAACCCGTCGAGCGCCGCGGCGATCTCGTCCTCGCCGGAGGGGACCAGAAGGCTGGCGCTGTCGGCCAGAAGCTCGGTCAGCACCCCGCCGGCCGCGAGCGTCAGCACGAAACCATGCGCCGGATCGCGGGTGACACCGAGCAGGAGTTCCGCCACACCGTCCTCCACCATCTCCTCGACGAGAAAGCGCGCCCCCGGCATCCCCGCCGCCGCCCTTCGGGCCGCCTCGGGCGTGGAGAGGCCGAGCGCCACCGCGCCGGACTCGCTCTTGTGGGCGATACCGAGCGCCTTGACCGCCACGGGGCCGCCGAGCCGGCCGGCCGCCAGCCCCGCGGCGGCCGGACCCTCCACCGTCTCGCCCCGGGGCACCGGCACCCCGTGGGCGGCAAGCGCCGCCTTGGCCTTCGCCTCCGACAGAAGGCGCGGCGCCGCGCGCCCCGCACACGGGTGGAGCAGCGGCGCAGGCGCCACGGACGCGCCCGCGACGCGGGCGAATGCAGCGAGCGCCTCGAACGCCGGCTCGAGTCCCGCCATCGGCACGACGCCGCCCGCCATCAGCCGCGCTGCGACCGGTTCGGGCATGCCTTCGGGCAGGGTTGAGACCACGATGAGCGGACGCGCCACGCGCGCCCGCGCGGCGAGCGCCGCCTCGACGACGCAGTCCCAGCCCGCCGTCTCGCAGCGATCGGCGCGCGGGAAATCGGCGATGACGGCCATCGCGGCGAGGTGGGGGCCGTCCATCGCGGCGAAGGTGTCGGCCATGCGCCCGGCGTCGCCCCAGACATAGGTGTGGTAGTCGAGCGGGTTGGCCAGCGCCACCATCGGTCCCAACGCCGCGCGCAGCCGGGCGCGCTGCGGGTCCGTCAGCGCCGGGAAGGCCAGGCCCCGCGCAAGCCCCGCGTCGGCGGCGAGGCTCGCCTCGCCGCCCGAACTCGACAGCGCCGCAAGGCCGCCCCGGGCAAGACCGCCCGTCATGTGCCCGAGCTTCAGCGCCTCGAGGAAGCCCGGCAGGGTTTCGACCTCGGCAAACCCCAGCCGCGCGAAGAAGGCCCGCGCACCCGCCGCGTCGCCCGCGAAAGAGCCGGTGTGCGACAGGGTGGCGGCCCGCGCCTCGGTCGAGCGGCCGGCCTTCAGGACCACGACGGGCAGCCCCCGCGCCCGGATCCGGGCGGCGAGCGCCTCCCACGCGGCGATGTCGCGGACACCCTCGACATGCAGGCCGAGCGCCGTCACCCGCGGATCCGCCGCGAGCGCGTGCGCGATCTCGGCCAGGCCCGTCTGCGCCTGGTTGCCCGCGGTGACCGCGTAGGCCAGCGGCAGTGCCCGCGCCTGCATGGTAAGATTGATGGCGATGTTGGAGCTTTGCGTGACGATGGCGACGCCCGTCGGCACGCGCACCCCGCCATGCTGGTCCGGCCAGAGAAGCGCGCCGTCGAGGTAGTTCACGAAGCCGTAACAGTTGGGGCCGATGATCGGCATTGTGCCGGCCGCGTCGACGAGCGCCTGCTGCAAGCCGCCCGATCCCGTGCTTTCGGCCTCGGCCTCGGCGAAGCCCGAGGCGAAACAGACCGCCCCGCCGGCGCCTATCTCCGACAGGCCCCGCACCGCCGCGACGGTGGCGCCACGATTGATGGCGACGTAGGCCGCGTCGGGCGGGCCGGGCAGATCCTCGAGCCTGACGAATGTGCGGCGGCCGGAGATCTCGGGCGCCGTCGGGTGGATCGGCCAGACCTCGCCCGGAAAGCCCATGGCATCGAGCGCGGCCACCACCGCGCGCCCCCAGCCGCCGCCGATCACCGCGACCGAGCGCGGTCGGAGCAGACGGGAGAGGTCGCGCGGGCCGGCCGCCGCGGTCATGGGGGCGCTGCCCCCGTCGCGCGTGCCGCGCGACTCCCCCGGAGTATTTCTTCCCAAGAAGAAGGACCGGGCGGGCGCATGGCCGTCAGCTGCCGCGCGGCCGGAGAAGCTCCCGCCCGATGATGTGGCGCTGGATTTCCGACGTGCCGTCCCAGATCCGCTCCACCCGGGCGTCGCGCCAGAACCGCTCCAGCGGGTAGTCGTCCATGAGGCCCATGCCGCCGAAGACCTGGATCGCCATGTCCGTGACGCGGGCGAGCATCTCCGTGGCGTAGAGCTTGGCCGATGCGATTTCCCGCTTGGCGGGCAGATCCTGGTCGAGCCGCCATGCGGCGGCGAGCGTCAGCCAGTCCGCAGCGTCGATCTCGGTCACCGCGTCGGCGAGCTGGAAGGACACGCCCTGGAAGCGGCCGATCGTCTGCCCGAACTGCCGGCGCGCCGCGGCATGATCGAGCGCGAGGTCGAAGACGCGCCGGGCGCGGCCCACGGCCATCGCCGCGACGGTGATCCGGGTCGCGTAGAGCCATGTGTTCATGACCTCGAAGCCGCCGTCCACCTCGCCCAGGACCTGCGCGTCCGGCAGGCGGCAGTCGTCGAAGTCGAGGATGCAGTTCGCGTAGCCCCGGTGACTGACCGAGCGGTAGCCGTCGCGCACGGTGAAGCCCAGCGTGCCGCGGTCCACGAGGAAGGCGGTGATGCGCTTCTTCGGACCGTGGGGCGTGTCGTCCTCGCCGGTTGCGACGAAAACGATAAAGAAATCGGCATGATCCGCGCCGGAGATGAAGTGTTTCGTGCCGTTCACCACCCAATCGCCATCCACCCGCCGGGCGGTGCATTTCATGCCGCGGACGTCCGAGCCCGCCTCGGGCTCGGTCATGGCAAGCGCATCCATCCGGTCGCCCCGCACCGCGGGGAGGAGGTAGCGCTCACGCTGCTCTCCCTCGCACGCCATCAGAATATTCTGGGGGCGGCCGAAGAAATGGGTGAGCGCCATGGAGCCCCGGCCAAGCTCGCGCTCGACCAGCGCGAAGTCGAGATGCGAAAGCCCCGCGCCGCCGACCGTTTCGGGAAAGTTGCAGGCGTAGAAGCCCAGTTCGATGACCTTGCGCCGGATCTCCGCTGCGAGTTCCGGGGGCACGACCCCCGTGCGCTCCACCTCCGCCTCGTGGGGATGGATCTCGCGCTCCACGAAGCTGCGCACGGTGGCGACGATCATCTCCTGTTCTTCGCTCAGGCCCAGCTGCATGCGCTCATCCCCCCGCCCGGGCGGCGGCGAGCCGCGCGATGGCGGCGGCGACCTCGGGTTCGGGCGCGCAGGCGCGCCGTGTCGCGAGGTTGACGTGGATGAGCAGCTGGTCGCAGGTCGCCAGAAGCGCCGCGTCGGTCGCGCGCTTCATCTCGTGGAAGAGCCGCAGCTTCTTGCCTTCGCCCTGCGTGACGCGCGTTTCCACGGAAATCTCTTCGCCGGCAAGGGTTTCGGCAAGGTACCTTATGTCGGTTTCGACGGTGAAATAGCTGAGCCCGCGGGCGACGTAGGCCTCCATCGCACCGATGGCGGCGAGGACCGTTTCGGCCGCGTCGGAAAAGACCTGCCCGTAGCGCCCCTCGTTCATGTGCCCGTTGTAGTCGGTCCAGTCCACCGGGACGACCCGGCGCTGGGTCTCCATCAGGGCGCCGACCACGGGGGTGGGCCGCAGGCGCGCCTCGTGGTCGCCGACCACCCGGCCCGCCGCCGCGCCGCGCGCCTTCAGCGCCCGCAGGAGCGCCACGAGATTGTCGTCGCGCAGACGCGCCAGCTCCCCGATGGTCATGTGCCCCGATTGCGCGTCCGATTGCGTGGCGATCTCCTCCACCAGCGCATCGTCGAGCGCGGGCACGTCCATGAGCTTCGTCCATGGCCATTCGAGGGCCGGGCCGAACTGGGCCAGGAAATGCCGCATCCCCTGTTCGCCCCCGGCGAGGCGGTAGATCTCGAAAAGTCCCATCTGCGCCCAGCGAAGGCCGAAGCCCATCCGGATCGCGTCGTCGATCTCTGCGGTCGTGGCGATGCCGTCCTTCACCAGCCAGAGCGCCTCGCGCCACACGGCCTCGAGAAAGCGATCGGCGAGGTGAGCGTCGATCTCGCCGCGCACGCGCAGTGGCAACATGCCGACCGCGGAAAGGATTTCGGACGCTTTCTCAATGCTGTCCGGCTCGGCCTTCACGCCGCCCACGAGCTCGACCAGCGGCAGAAGGTAGACCGGGTTGAACGGATGGGCGACGAAGATGCGGCCGGGCCGGGCCGCCCCTTCCTGCAATTGGGAAGGCTTGAACCCGGAAGTGGAAGAGCCGATGAGCGCCGCCTCCGGCGCCGCCGCCTCGATCTCGCGGAAGACCCGGTGCTTCAGGTCGAGCCGTTCGGAGACGCTTTCCTGTATCCAGTCCGCATCCGCGACCGCCTCGGCGATGCGGCCCGCGAAATCGAGCCGGCCCTCGGCGGGCAGTGCCACATCGTAAAGCATCGGCAGCGCGCGCCGCGCCGCGGCGAGCCCCTCGGCGATCTTGCGCTCCGCGTCCGGGTCGGGGTCGAAGACGCGCACGTCCCATCCGTTGAGAAGAAAGCGCGCGGCCCAGCCAGAGCCGATGACGCCGCCGCCTATGATGGCCGCCGTTCCGGTCATCGCGCGAACGCCCCCGTCCCGTCGGCGCCGCGGGCGATCCGCGCCGCTCTAGCCGGCACCCTGGCACGCGCCGGGTGAGACGCGGCCCTCCGCGGGCCGAGGCCCCGCCCTCCGCATGCGCGGCATCGGGGCATTCGAGCGACGCGCTTCATGCCATGTCCTGCTTCTTGAGGCCGAGCTTTTCGCGCACCTCCGCGGGCGTCATCACCCGCGCGCCCAGCCCCTCGACGATGCCCACCGCCTTCTCGACGAGCTGGGCGTTGGTGGCGAGCACGCCCTTCTCGAGATAGAGATTGTCCTCCAGCCCGACGCGAACATGCCCGCCGGCGAGCACGGCGGCGGCGGCATAGGGCATCTGGTTGCGCCCCAGCGAGAAGGCCGAGAAGGTCCAGCCCTCGGGGATGTTGTTCACCATCGCCATCAGCGTGTTCAGATCGTCCGGCGCGCCCCAGGGCACGCCCATGCAGAGCTGCACCAGCACGTCGGGCGCGATCTTGCCGTCCGCGACGAGCTGTTTCGCATACCACAGATGGCCCGTGTCGAACGCCTCGATCTCGGGTTTCACGCCGAGATCGGTGATGCCCTTGCCCATCGCCTGGAGCATACCGGGCGTGTTGGTCATCACGTAGTCCTTTTCGGCGAAGTTCATCGTGCCGCAATCGAGCGTGCAGATCTCGGGGCGGCACTCGGCGATGTGGGCGAGGCGCTCGGAGGCGCCGGCCATGTCGGTCCCCCGGGCGAGCGGCAGGGGCGTCTCCGGGCCGCCGAAGACCAGATCGCCCCCCATGCCGGTGGTCAGGTTCAGCACCACGTCGGTGTCCGCGGCGCGGATGCGCTCGGTCAGCTCGCGGTAAAGGGCGAGGTCCCGGGCGGGCGCGCCGGTCTCGGGATCGCGGACGTGGCAGTGCACGATGGCGGCGCCGGCCTTCGCGGCGGCGATGGCGCTCTCGGCGATCTCGGCGGGTGAGCGCGGGACGTGCGGGCTCCGGTCATGGGTCGAGCCGGAGCCCGTGACGGCGCAGGTGACGAAAACCTCGCGGGACATTTCGAGCGGCATGGCATCCTCCGGGTTCAGTGCGATGCTAGGGTGCTGGCGCGGCATGCGTCCTTGCGGTATGCGACAATCATCATGCCGGAATGGACAGTCGGCGCGTCGCGCCCGGTCGAGATCGACCTCCTCGTCTTCGACCGCTTCTCGAACCTCTGCCTTGCCAACGCGATCGAACCGATGCGCGCGGCCAACACCTTCGCAGGGCGGGACGCCTATCGCTGGCGCTTCGTCACGATCGACGGCGCGCCAGTGACCAGTTCGAGCGGGCTGCGCATGATGCCCGACGCGGCCGCAAGCCCCCGCGCGGTGGATTACCTCTTCGTCCTGGCGAGCTACGCGCCCGAGCGGCTGGACACGCCGGCCACGCGCCGCGCGCTGCGCGCGGCTGCCGGGCGCGCGGGCGTGGTCGCGGGGCTCGACACGGGGCCCTGGCTCCTGGCGGCGGCAGGGCTGCTCGACGGGCGGCGCGCGACCGTGCACTGGGACGCGCTCGAAAGCTTCGCCGAACGCTTCCCGCGGGTGGAGGCGCTGCGGGCGCGCGTCGTCTCGGACGGGCGGCGGCTGACCTGCGCGGGCGCGATGTCGGCCTACGAGATGGCGCTGGCGTTGGTGCGCGCGCATCTGGGCGAGGCCCCGGCGCTCGAGATCGAGGGGCTTTTCCTCGCCCGCGAACGGCGCGACGCGGATGGCGCGCCGCCCGCGGGGCTTGTCGGTCGGGCGCTCGCCCTCATGCGCGACAATCTGGAGGCGCCCCTGCCGATAGAGCTGCTGGCGCGGCGGCTGGGCTGCCAGCGCCGCACGCTGGACCGGCGCTTCCACGCCGAGCTCGGCGCGGCGCCGGGCCGCGTCTACCGCCACCTTCGCCTCTCGGCGGCGCGGCAGATGGCAGAGGCGGGTGCCGCACCGGTAAGCGAGATCGCGCTGCGCTGCGGCTATGCCGACCCGGCCGCCCTCGCCCGCGCCTTCCGCGCGCGCTACGGCGAAAGCATCAGCGCACTTCGCCGCTAGCGTCGCCGTCGCCGGCCGGGCCCCGGAACCCGGTCGCGACCACGAATTTTTCCGAACTGTCCGCGCGCGAGGCGGGCGGCTTCACGTTGACCACCTTGTCGAAGCGCCGCTTGAGGAGCGCCTGAAGCCCCTGTTCCGCCCCGCCCGCGAGCACCTTGGCCACGAAGGTGCCGCCCTCCTCCAGCACGTCGAAGGCGAACTCGGCCGCCGCCTCGCAAAGCGCCACGATCCGCAGGTGATCGGTCTGCTTGTGCCCGGAGGCGGCGGCGGCCATGTCCGACATCACCACGTCGGCCTTGCCGCCGAGCCACGCCTTCACCCTGTCGTCGGCCCCCTCTTCCAGGAAGTCGAGCCGGTGCAGCTCGGCGCCCGGGATCGCGTCCACCTCCTGCAGGTCGATCCCAAGCACGCGCCCCCGCGCCTTGCCCGGCTTCTGGCCGAGCGCGTTCACGCGCGCGACGGCCACCTGGCTCCAGCCCCCAGGCGCGCAGCCGAGGTCCACGACCCGCGCCCCCGGAACGAGGAAGCGGTACTTGTCGTCAATCTCGCTGATCTTGTAAGCTGCGCGTCCGCGATACCCCTCGTCGCGGGCGCGCTTCACGTAAGGATCGTTGAGCTGGCGCTGAAGCCAGCGCGTGGAGGACAGCTTGCGCCCCCGCGCGGTCTTCACCTTCACGGTCAGGTCGCGCTGGCCGCGTCCGGATGTGCCCTTGCGTCGTGTCATGGCAGTCCTTCCATCCCTCGCCGGGTCCGGCGCCGCGAGAATTTTCGATCGAAAATTCTCGGTCCCCCGCACGCTCAGAAGGGGCCGTCCTCGAGCACCCCGTCGGCCGTCATCTGCGCGTAGAGCAGCCCCTCGCGCAAGCCCCGGTCGGCCACCGACAGGCGATCGGTCGGCCAGACGCGCAAGAGCGCCTGCAGGATCGCGGAGCCCGACATGATCAGCGCCTGACGGTCCTGCCCGATGCGCGGGTCGCGCCGGCGGCCCTCGGGGCCCATGGCGAGATAGTCGCGGATCACCCGGTCGATCTGGTCGGAGGTCATGCGCAGCCCGTCCACCTTGGTCCTGTCATAGCGCTTGAGTCCCAGATGGCTCGCCGCCACCGTGGTCACCGTGCCGGACGTGCCCACGATCTGGAATCCCTCGCGGGCCTGTTCGTCCTTGTAGGGCGCGAAATCGGCCAGGTTCTCCTCGAAGAACCAGCTCATCAGCGCATAGCGCGCCGCGTCGTCCTCCACGTCGCGGAACTGGTCGCGCAGCGTCGCCACGCCGAGGGGCACGCTGATCCAGTCCACCACCTTGGCCGCCGGGAACGGGCTGTCGGTGGGGTGGAAGCCCGCGTGCAGGCGCATGATCGCGCGCGGGCGCTCGCGGTTGGGCACCGACGAGAGGTCGATCCAGACAAGCTCGGTCGAGCCGCCGCCGATATCGACCACCAGAAGCTGCTCCGTCCGGGTCGAGACGAGCGGCGCGCAGGAGATCACGGCGAGCCGCGCCTCCTCCTCGGGCTGGATGATCTCGAGGGCGAGGCCCGTCTCGCGTTCGACCTGGCGCAGGAAATCGCGGGCGTTGCCCGCGCGCCGGCAGGCCTCTGTCGCGACGAGGCGCATCCGGCGGACCTTGTGGCGCTGGATCTTCTGCTGACAGATACGCAGCGCCTGCGTCGTGCGGCGCATCGAGCCACGACTGAGGTTGCCCGACCGCTCCAGCCCCATTCCGAGCTGGACGGTTTTCGAAAAACTGTCCACCACATGGAACTGGCTGCCCTTGGGCTGGGCAATCAGCATGCGGCAACTGTTGGTTCCCAGATCCAGCGCGGCGTAAAGCTCGGCGGGATCGGGCCGCGCGGGCGCGGGGCTTTCGACCGGAACTGGGACAGCGCCCGCACCCTTGGGACGCCTGGGCGCCATGTCACACGCCCTCCGATTTCAACTTGCTCCCAAGATACGGTGCGACGGCCGTTCCGGCAAGGTGTGCGCGCGCGGATTTCGCGCGCCACGCACGTCAAGGTTGTTGAATGCGCCTCATGCAGAAGCTGAGTAGAATTCCGGCGCCCGTCTGTGGCGCAGCGCGCGGCCCCGCCTTAGGCTGGTGCTGTCTTGCGATGCGACGCGGCCCTGTCGCTTCGCGCGGCGCAATTGTCGAAATCAAGCATCGGCGCCGGAGCTCGCTGCTCTAGAGAGGACCAACCGAAGCGAGGGAATCATCCATGCCGGACGTCACCATCGTCTATTGGCGCGACATACCCGCGCAGGTCATCGTGGGCAAAGGCCGGCGCGGATCAAAGAAGCCCCTGCCCGAGCGGTTCGAACAGGCGATCGACCGCGCGGCGATGAAGGTGGGGGCGGCGGACACCGACGCCTACCTGGCCGAGTGGCGCAAGGCCGCGCCCTACGAGGTCGAGGGCGATCCCGCCGAGGTGGCGGAAGCGGAGGCCGCGCGCCTCGACGCGGATTACGATCAGGAGCGGCTCCGGGCGCTCATCGCGAATGACGGCTGGGCCTGACGGCCCCATGCGTTTGAAGGAGACCATCATGGCGCTGTTGAAATTCGGCCAGCGGAAAACGGGCGCGCCCGGTCCCGCGCGCCCCGAGTTCGAGGCTTTCCTCGAGAACTACTCCATCGAGGTGATGCCGCGCACCGCCGAGAAGGTGGAGGATTTCCGCACCCTCCTGCCCGCGGGCACCCGGGTCTACATCGCCCATATCGAGGGCACGCCCATCGCCGACATGGTGGCCACCGCCGCGCGGCTGCGCGCCGAGGGCTACGAGCCGATGCCGCATTTCCCGGCGCGGATCATCAAGGACGCGGCCACGCTCGCGGACTGGATCGCCCGCTACCAGGGCGAGGCGGGCGTGCGCGAGGCGCTGCTGCTGGCAGGCGGGGTGGAAAAACCTCACGGCGATTACCACTGCTCCATGCAGCTCATGGAAAGCGGCCTGTTCGACAAGGCCGGCTTCCGCCGCCTGCATGTGGCCGGGCACCCCGAGGGCAACCGCGACATCGACCCCGCGGGCGGCAGCGCGACCGTGGACGCGTCGCTTCGCTGGAAACAGGACTTCTCCCGGCGCACCGACGCGGAGATGGCGATCGTCACGCAGTTCGCCTTCGACGCAGAGCCGCTGATCGCGTGGGCGGACCGGCTTCGCGCCGAAGGCATCACGCTGCCCATCCACATCGGCATCGCCGGGCCCGCGAAGCTGCAGACGCTCATCAAGTTCGCCGTGGCCTGCGGCGTCGGCCCCTCGCTCAAGGTGCTGCAGAAACGGGCGATGGACGTCTCGAAACTGCTGCTGCCCTACGAGCCGACCGAGGTTGTGGCCGAACTCGCCGCGCACAAGGCGCGCAATCCCGATTTCAACATCACCAACGTCCATTTCTTCCCGCTCGGCGGCATCAAGGCCAATGCCGAGTGGGCCCAGGCGCATGGCGGCGCCGCCGCCGCGCCCGCAACAGCAGCTTGAAAGGCATCACATGACCCGCACCGTCGTCGAGTCCAAGACCAAGACCGTCACCATCGGCTTGGACGAGCCGTTCTGCGTGATCGGCGAGCGCATCAACCCGACGGGCCGCAAGAAGCTCGCCGCCGAACTCGAGGCGGGCGACTTCTCCACCGTCGAGAAGGACGCGCTCGAGCAGGTGGCCTGCGGGGCGATGGTGCTCGACGTGAACGCGGGCGTCGTCTACAACTCGAACCCCAACCCCAACGAGACCGAGCCGCCGCTGATGCGGAAGATGATCGAGCTCGTGCAGGGGCTGGTGGACGTGCCGCTCTGCATCGACAGCTCGGTGCCCGCCGCGCTCGAGGCGGGGCTCGACGCGGCGGAGGGCCGCCCGCTTCTCAATTCCGTCACCGGCGAGGAGGAGCGCCTGGAGGCGATCCTGCCGCTCGTGAAGAAGTACAACATTCCCGTGGTCGCGATCTCGAACGACGACACGGGCATATCCGAGGATCCGGAGGTGCGCTTCGCGGTGGCGAAGAAGATCGTCGAGCGCGCGGCCGATCACGGCATTCCCGCCCACGACATCGTCGTGGATCCGCTCGTCATGCCCGTGGGCGCCATGGGGACGGCGGGGCGGCAGGTCTTCTCTCTCGTGCGGAAGCTGCGTGACGAGCTGGGCGTGAACACCACCTGCGGCGCCTCCAACATCTCTTTCGGCCTGCCGAACCGGCACGGGATCAACGCGGCCTTCCTGCCCATGGCGATCGCCTCGGGCATGACCTCGGCGATCATGAACCCGGTGCGCCAGGTCGAGATGGAGGCGATCAAGGCCGCGAACTTCCTGATGAACAACGACCCGAACGGCAGCGACTGGATCCGCTTCGCCCGCGTGCTCGAGGCCGTGCAGGGCGGCACGCCCTTCCCCGAGGCCGCCCGGGCGCAGGCCGCCGCGGGCGGTGGCGGACGCGGCGGGCGCCGGGGCGGACGCCGCCGCAGCGCCTGAGCGAAGGCTCTCCGGGCCGGGACGGTGCAGCCGACGCGCGGCACCGTCCCGGCCCGTCCGTTTGCCGGGTGCCGGGGCGCCTGCGCGCGCGTTCTACATGTGCACCACGCGATCGTAGGCGTCGAGCACGGATTCGTGCATCATCTCGCTGAGCGTCGGATGCGGGAAAACCGCCTGCATCAGCTCTGCCTCCGTCGTCTCCAGCGTGCGGCCCACGACGTAGCCCTGGATCAGCTCCGTCACCTCAGCGCCGATCATGTGCGCGCCCAGAAGCTCGCCCGTCGCAGCGTCGAAGATCGTCTTGACGAGGCCCTCTGGCTCGCCGAGCGCGATGGCCTTGCCGTTGCCAATGAACGGGAAGCGGCCCACCCTTATCTCGTGGCCGGCCGCCTTGGCCGCGGGCTCGGTCAGGCCCACGCTCGCCACCTGCGGGTGGCAGTAGGTGCAGCCCGCGATCTGCTCGGGGCGCACGGGATGGGGATCGCCGCCGGCGACGAGTTCGGCCACCATCACCCCCTCGTGGCTGGCCTTGTGGGCGAGCCATGGCGCGCCGGCGATGTCGCCGATGGCGTAGACGCCCTCGACCCCGGTGCGGCACATCGCATCCACCCTGATCTGCCCGCGCTCCACCGTGACGCCGGCCTCCTCGAGGCCGATCCCCTCGGTGTTGCCGACGATCCCCACGGCCGCGATCACGGTGTCGACCTCCAGCGTCTCGGTCTTGCCGTCGCTCTCGATATGGGCGGTCACCTTGTCCTTGCCGCGCTCGAGCTTCTTGACCACCGACGAGGGCCGGATGCTCATGCCCTGCTTTTCGAACGCTTTCCTCGCGAAGGCCGAGATTTCGGGATCCTCCACCGGCAGGATGCGGTCCTGAACCTCGACCACGGTCGTCTCGGCGCCCATGGTGTTGTAGAAGCTGGCGAACTCGATGCCGATCGCGCCCGACCCGATCACCAGAAGCTTCTTGGGCATGTGCGGCGGCTTGAGCGCGTGCTTGTAGGTCCAGACCCGCTCACCGTCGGCCTCGAGCCCGGGCAGCTCGCGCGCGCGGGCGCCGGTGGCCACGATCACGGCCTTCGCGGACAGGGTTTCCTCGCCCTTGTCGGTCTTCACCGCCACGCGGCCCTTGCCGGCAAGGCGGCCCTCGCCGCGCAGCACGGTGATCTTGTTCTTCTTCATCAGGTGATCGACACCGGACGAGAGTTGACCGGCCACCTTGCGCGAGCGGGCGATCACCTTGTCGAGCTCGAAGCCGAGATCCGCGGCCTTCAGGCCGAACTCGCCCGCGCGATGCATCAGGTGGAAGATCTCGGAGGTGCGCAGCAGCGCCTTGGTCGGGATGCAGCCCCAGTTGAGGCAGATGCCGCCCATGTGCTCGCGCTCGACGATGGCGACCCGGAGGCCGAGTTGCGCCCCCCTTATGGCGGCCACGTAGCCGCCGGGGCCCGCCCCGATCACCACCATGTCGAAACTCGATTCTGCCATGCCTGAAGCCTCCCGCGCGAAGATGGTTTGACGCTAAACCATCCGCCCGGGCGCTTCAACGCGCGCGGTGCGTCAGACCGCGACCTGCAACTCGCGCACCGCCGCGCCGTAGCCGCCCTCGTCGAGGAACGCGCGCTCGGGCGCCGTGTTCGCGCGGCCGAGCGCCGCGTTGCGGTAGGGAAAGCGGCCGAAGCGGCGGATCACTTCACGGTGCGCCTTGGCGTGCGTCAGATTGTCGGCGCCGGTTTCGGGCATGCGCTCGTGGATGAGGCGCACGCAGCGATCCTGGTCGCACAGGTTCTCCGAGTGCATGAGCGGAAGGTAGAAGAACTGCCGCGCCGGCTCGTCGATGCGCAGATCCCACTTGCGGTGGATCGCCGACTTCGCGGCGGCGAGCGCGGCACGGTCGGTGGCGAAGGCGCGCCCCTCGCCGCGGAACATGTTGCGCGGAAACTGATCGGTCAGGATGATGTAGGCCAGCGACCCCGCGGGATAGGTGAGCCACATCGCGAAACGGCCCTCGCAGGCGCCTTCCCAGAGCGGCAGGAACCGCCGACGGATCTCTTCGTCCAGCGCGTCGTCCGCCTTGTACCACCCATCCGGCCCGACCTCGTCCAGCCAGAAACTCAGAATACCGTCAACGTCACCCATGCGCCCTGTCTCCTCCGCAACTGGTCCTCCACCAGGTTTCCACAAGGTAATGCCCGGAGCATCGCGGTTTACAGTAACGAATTGCAACAGACCGCTTCAGCCTTGATCGAAGCGCATCAGGCCGCGTCCGATGTCGGGCCGCGCGCATCGGCTGCCGCGGTCTCTTCCTCGGCCTGGACCTCGATGGCGTATTCCTGCGCGAATTCGACCGCCACCGGGGTGGAGGTCGGCCCGACCGGCGCGTAGCTGGCCGCGTCCTCCGTCGCCGGGGTGGGGCGCTGCGTCATGCGATAGGCCGCGTAGATCGACAGCGCCGCGAAGAAGAAGGCGATCACCACGAAAAAACCCGCCGGCCCCTGGATGCGCATGATCTGCCCGGTGACCACCGGGCCGGCGATGGCGCCCAGCCCGTTGATGAACAACAGCCCGCCCGACGCCGAGGCCATGTCCTCGGGCTGGAGGAAGTCGTTCGTGTAGGCAATGAGAAGCGAGTAGAGCGGGTTCGACACGCCGCCGATCACGAAGGCCGCGACGAGCAGCACCTCGAAGACCTGCCCCGAGGCATAGCCCAACGCCGCGCCCACGGCGCCCACCGCCGAGCAGACCAGGATCAGCAGTCGACGGTCCATCCGGTCCGAAAGCCAGCCGAGCGGATACTGCACCACCAGCGAGCCCACGAAGAACATCGCCGCGAAGACAGAGATCTGGCCCAGGGAAAGCCCGGCGGCCGCGCCGTAGACGGCCGACATCCCGAACTGCGCCGCGAACACCGAACCCAGCAGCAGCATCCCCATCACGCCCAGCGGCGAAACCCCGTAAAGCGCGCGCAGGGTCATGGGCTTCGCGGTGTCGAAGGCGGGCGTGGGCGAGATCGACAGCAGGATCGGCGCGAACGAGATGGAGACCAGCACCGACGGGATCACGAAAAGCACGAAACCCGACGGATCCGCCACCACCAGAAGCCCCTGCGCGGTGATGATGCCCACCACCTGCACGATCATGTAGGCCGACAGCGTCTGGCCGCGGTTCTGGTTCGTGGCGGCATTGTTGAGCCAGCTTTCCGCGGTGACGTAGACCCCCGAAAGGCAGAACCCCACCAGCAGCCGCCCGATCGTCCAGAGCCACGGGTCGGTGAAGACCGGGAACAGGATCAGCACCGCCGAGACCATGGAAGCGAGCGCGGCGAAGACGCGCACATGGCCCACGCGCCGGATCATCTCGGGCGCGAGCCGCGAGCCGCCCAGGAAGCCCGCGAAATAGGCCGACATCACGATCGACATCTCGGCGGTCGAGAATCCCTCGATCTCGCCGCGCACGCCGAGCAGCGTGCCCTGAAGGCCGTTGCCGATCATCAGGAGGAACATGCCCAGAAGCAGGGCCCAGGAATTGCTCAGAACGCTCAGCATCGGCCCTCGACCCGCAAGAACGGTTTCACTCTGCACCCTCCGCGGCCCGGCGCGCTGTCCCGTCCGCGACCATGTCCTGTCGCGGCCCGCACGCCTTACAGCCTACCGCTCCGGGATCAAGAGCGATGCGTCGCCGTACGAGAAGAACCGGTACCCGGATTCGATTGCGTGAGCGTAAATCCGCCTTATGCGGTCCTGCCCCATCAGCGCCGAGACGAGCATCATCAAGGTGGACTGCGGCAGGTGGAAGTTGGTCATCAGCGCGTCGGTCGCGCGGAACGCGAAGCCGGGGTAGATGAAGATGTCGGTATCGCCGCGCCATGGCGCGATCTCGCCGCCCTGCGCCGCCGTCTCGATCAGGCGCAGCGCCGTGGTGCCCACCGGGATGATCCGCCCGCCCTCGGCCCGCGTCCGCGCCAGGTCCCGGGCGGCGTCCTCGCTCACCTCGCCCCATTCGGCGTGCATCCTGTGCCGGGTGACGTCATCCACCTTCACCGGCAGGAAGGTGCCCGCGCCCACATGCAGCGTCACATGGCTGAACGCGATCCCGGCCGCCTCGAGCGCGGCGAGAAGCGGCGCGTCGAAATGCAGGCTAGCCGTTGGCGCCGCGACCGCGCCGGGCCGACGTGCCCAGACCGTCTGGTAATCCTCCCGGTCCTGTTCGTCGGGCGCGCGCCGTTGCGCGATGTAGGGCGGCAATGGCATTGCCCCGGCCTCGGCCAGTGCAGCGTCGAAATCGTGGCCCGTCAGGTTGAATTCGAGGATCGCGCGATCCTCTTCGCGGCCCTGCATCCGCGCCGAGAGCGTGTCGGAGAAGCGCACCGTCTCGCCCGGCGCGAGTTTCTTCAAGGGCTTCACGAGCGCGCTCCACAGGCCGCCGGGCCGCGGTTCGAGCAGCGTCACCTCGATCGCCGCCTCGGTCCGGCCCGCCCCGCCGTCGCGCCGCCGCACACCCGAAAGCCGCGCCGGGATCACCCGGGTGTCGTTCAGCACCAGCCGGTCCCCCGGGCGCAGGAAGCCCGGCAGATCGCGCACGATCGCGTCGGTGATGCGGTCGCCTTCGGCCACGAGCAGCCTGGCGGACGAGCGCGGGCGGGCGGGCCGCGTCGCGATCAGGTGGTCGGGCAGGTCGAAATCGAAATCGCTGAGCTGCATCTGCGGGGCTCCTCGGGCCGGTCACTGCGAAAGCTGGGGCGGCGGACGGCGGAATATCTCGCGGAACATCCCCGGTGTCAGCGCCGAAAGCGGATTGACGGCCACGCGCGGCGCGCGCGCGTCGCCGGTGATCTGGAAGTTGAAGCCGATGAGGCCCTCGCCACGGCGGGTGAGCGGCGCGCCCACCACGTTGACGAGGTAGACCGGCGACAGCACGCCCTGCATGTCGAGCCGGCGCGACGCGCGCCCGTAATAGCCGTCGAGCGACACGCCCATCGACGGCCCCACGGCCGAGGCCCGGCTCACGATCACCCGATCCGGCGTGAGGCGGAACCGTGCCTCCACATCCGAGAAGTAGATCCCCTGCCCGCCCATCTGTTCCAGCAATCCGACGATGCTGAGCGCGTTCAGAAGCTCGGCCATCACCGGCGCATCGCGAAGCCGGACATCGGTGACCGACAGGAAGCCGTCCTGGGAGCCCCGCCGCGGACCGGGCTCCAGCGCCAGCGTCATCGCCCCGCCCGAGGCCTGCCGCAGAAGTCCCGCGGCGCGGAAGACCCCGCCTGCGTCTTCCGACGCGAGGCGCAGAGCCGGGCGCCCGCCCGCCCGCGGGATCAGTTCGCCGCGGATCGGCGCCTGTCCGCCCACATCGGCGGTGAAGGCCCCCGCGATCCCCTCCCCGGTGCTGAAGCGGCCGCGAAACCCCTCCAGCACGATCCGGTCGGTCAGCGCGACCCGGTCGAGGGCCGCCACGATCAGACCGCCCGCGGCACCGCCCGCCCCTGCCGCGCCGAGCTCCGGCATGGCCGCCATGTCGAGGCGGCCTCCGTTCAGCGCGACCTCGGGCGGCATGCCGGGCCCGCGCCCGGTCAGCGTGACCTGCGTGTCGAGCCAGGCACCCACGCGCACCCGCTCGAAGACCGCTTGCGCAAGACCGCCCTCGTCCCGCAAGTCGATCCGGCCCGCGGCATCGAGTCCCGGAAGCTCGAGCCTCAGCCGGTCGATGCGCGGCGCGCGCCCCGGGGCGCCCGAAACGCCCGCGACCTCCAGACGGCCGCGCGCGTCCGGGCCCTTCGTCCAGCCGATCGCCGGCAACGCCGCGCCGAGGCCCCGAAGGTCGGACCGCAGCGTGAAGCTGGGCGGGCCTCCGGGCGGCAGCACGACGTCGAGCGCGGCACGCGCCGCACCCGAAACCCCGTCCGGCGGAAGACCCGGCGCGAACACCTCCGCGAAGCGGCGGCCGAGTTCCACCTCGCCGCTCAGCCGACTGCCCTGGCCCGGACCGCCCTCGCCGAGCGGAGCGCGCCACTCCGCGTCGAAGGGCACGCCGTCGATCCGGCCCGCGCCGGATATGACGAGCGCCTCGCGACCGACGGCCAGATCGAGCGCCGGCGCCTCGAGGTGCCGGCCCGGCACGACCGACGTGCTCTCGACGCCGAGAAGCTGCCCCGCGAAGGCAAAATCGATCGCGTCGCGGGGGATGTCGGGCCTCATCGGCAGCGTCACCCGGCCTTCGAGCCGCACCCGCCCCTTCGCCAGATCGGTGCCGCGCCCGGCCTTTTCCAGAAAGCGGAAGGGCGCCTGATCGAGAAGCCAGAGCGCGTCCGGGATCGGGGCGCGGGCCTCGAGCCCGATCTCGGCGCGTGCCGGGCGCGTCCGGAGATCGGGAATGACGAAGGTGGACCCGGCAAGGTCGACCGTGCCGCCCCCGGCCGTGGCCACGCGCCCGGTCTCCACGGCGATGGCAAGGCGGTCGCCGTCGATCGTCAGGTGGCCCCGCCCGTTCTCGACGGGCGGCAAGCCGCGCAGCACGCGGACGCGGGCACCGTCGAGCCCCGCCGTCACATGGACCCGCGGCGGCGCGCCGGGCGCGATGCGCAGCGCCGCGGCGGGCCGCACCAGCCGACCGCCAAGCACGTTGCGCGCGACCCAGCGGCGGGTGTTGGGGTTTTGCCCCGGCGGCCACCACGCGACGACCTGCTCCGGCGACACCATCTCGGCCGATGCGTCGAGCGCGACGCGCCAGCCCTCGGGGTGCGCCGACGCACGACCCGAGAGCCGCAGCGGCAGGTCGGGGTCGTCGAGAACCATCTGGCCCAGCGTGACCTCGAACGGGTCGAGCCGGATCTTCACGTCGGCACTGGCCCGCTCGACGGTGACGAGGCCGTCGTAGAGATCAGCCGCGGCCGCGCTCATGTCGGCCACCCTGATCTGCGCCACCAGTTCGGTGGGCCAGCCCGTCTCCAACCCTTTCAGAAGCGCGCGGCCCTCGGCCCGCGCGCTGATCCAGGCGCTGTCCACCCTGATCTCGTCGAAGGTGATCGTTGCCGCGCGGGGATCGTAGGTGAAGTAGCTGCGCGCCGACCGGAACGGGACGGGCTGGGTGCCCGGCGAGGGTTGCAGCACGCCTTCGGAGATCTGGAGCGTGGCATGCAGCGGACCGAGCGCGCCGTGGCCATCCACCGCCCCGCGCAGCGCCCCCGAGATCGGCGCGCGCAGCACCTCGAGCCAGGCGAGCGCGGGCGACTGGGTGGCGATATCCGTCGCACTCATCCCGTCGAAGGTGACGCCGAACGCGATATCCCGGGCGCCGATCGGACTTTCGGCGTTGAGCGCGATCCGCGCGGCCCTGTCATGGCCCGAGAGCAGCGCGAAATCGCCCGACAGCCGCAGCGCGCCCTCCTGCCGCTCGATGCGGAGCCGCCCGCCATCCGCGGTCCAGGCCCGACCGGCCCGGGCGTCCTCGTAGCGCAGCGTGACGGCGCGCGCCTCCACCGAACCGAGGCGGGCGAATTGCGGGCGCAGCGCGACCTCGTCGATCCGTGCGACGAGGTCGCGCAACTCTCTCGTCCCGGCCGCGCGCGGCGTGCCGATGGCGAGATCGAGCCGACCGGACCGGTCGCGTCGGACCGTCAGGATCGCCCCCGCGACACGCAGCGCGCTCGGCTCCAACCGACCGGAGAGGATCGGCCGCAGCGCGAGCGTCGCGTCCAGTTCGCTGATCGTCGCGGCCTCCGTGCCCGAGGCATCGGCAAGCGACACCCGGCGCAGGCCAAGGACCGGCTGCCCCTCCGGCCCGAGCCTCAGGGTCAGCGCGCCGAACTCCACGTCGAGGCCCGGGGCCAGCGCCTGAAGCCGCGCCTCGACCCGGGTCACGAGCCAGTCTGGCGCCGCCACGCCGCGCCCCCCGAGCGACAGCGCCGCGGCGGCGAGGCCCGCGAGCGCGAGGGCGAGGGCGACAAGGCCCCAGAGCCCCGCGCGCCGGCGCCCCGCAGAGGGGACGCCGGCCCTCCCGTCGGTGCCGGGGCCGCTCATCGCCGTTTCCGCCTCATCGGTTTGATTGTCATGGCCGTATCCTAATATGAAATATCCAAGGCCGCAGCCAGAGGAGCGCCAGAGCATGCCCGACACCCCCGCAACCGCCCCCGATTTCACTCTTCCCGCCAGCGTCGGAGGTGAGGTGACGCTCTCCGCGCTGCGCGGCGCGCCGGTCGTGCTGTTCTTCTACCCGCGCGACGACACCTCGGGCTGCACCAAGGAGGCGGTCGCCTTCACCGGCTTGAAGGACGCGTTCGAGGCCGCGGGCGTGAAGGTGTTCGGCATCTCCAAGGACAGCCTGGCCAGCCACGACAAGTTCGCCGCCAAGCACGATCTCGACGTCGGGCTTCTCTCGGACGAGAGGTCCGACGTCTGCGAAAGCTTTGGCGTGTGGAAGGAAAAGAAGATGTACGGCAAGACCTTCTGGGGGATCGAGCGCTCCACCTTCCTGATCGACGCCGAGGGGCGGATCGCGCGGGAATGGCGCAAGGTCAAGGTGCCGGGCCACGCCGAGGAGGTTCTCGAGGCCGCGAAGGCACTGTGAGCGCGACGCTGACCGGCATGGCGGTCGAGGTGCTCTCGACCGCTGACGCGCGGGCGAAAACGGCGCTGTCGCGCGCCCACGCCGCGCGCTGGTTCGAGGCGCGGGCGGCGGGCACGCCGCTGCCTCTCGGCGATGCGCGCCCGCCGCTCCGCCCGGCGCGGCCCGACCGGCCCGAGCTTCTCGACCCGCGCGCCGTGCCCAAGCGCAAGCCCGGCTCGCCCGAGGGGCGCAAGGCGCTTTTGCACGCGGTCGCGCATATCGAACTCAACGCGGTGGACCTGCACTGGGACATCGTGGCGCGTTTCGCCGACGTGCCGATGCCGCCCGGCTTCTACGACGACTGGGTGAAGGCGGCGGACGAGGAATCCAAGCATTTCAATCTCGTCGCCGATTGTCTTGAAGCCATGGGCAGCCATTACGGCGCCCTGCCCGCCCATGCGGGGATGTGGCGCGCCGCCGAGGACACCCGCGACGACCTGATGGGCCGCCTCGCCGTGGTGCCCATGGTGCTGGAGGCACGCGGCCTCGACGTGACACCGGGGATGATCGACGTGTTTCAGCGCGCGGAAGCGAAACAGGCGGTTGCCGCTTTGGAAACGATCTATGCCGAGGAGGAGGCGCATGTCGCCTACGGCTCGAAGTGGTTCCACTTCCTCTGCGGACGCGAGAACGCCGACCCCAAGGATGTCTTTCACGCGCTCGTCGCGCGGTACTTCAAGGGCGCGCTGAAGCCGCCCTTCAACGAGGAAAAGCGCGCCGAGGCGGGCTTGCCGCCGGACTTCTACTGGCCGCTGGCATCCGCGCAACGCTGAGGCCCGCGCGCGGCGTTTTCGCGCGACTCGGCGGAATCTTGCCGGTTTCGCGTGATTCGGAGCGCATCCGCGACGGGAACGCCCAAAAAGGTTGTCAGCCTTCGACCTCGCCGCTAAGCCATTCGCCAAGGCGCCGGACCGGGGATCCGAGCGTCGGCATTGGGACAGGCAGGAAAAGGGGCGGGCTTCGTGCGATCGCGTCTTCTGATCAGGATCAACGCGTTCCTGGAACGTTTTTTCCCCGAGCGGCGGCTCTTTCTGAAATCCGACGACGACATGCGGTTCATCCGGCTCAGGCCGGCGACGCAGGCGGTGGCCTTCTCGGGCGCGACGCTCGTGGTGGCATGGGCCATCATCGCCACGTCGGTCCTTCTGATGGACAGCATTGGCGCGGGGAATTTCCGCGACCAGGCCAGACGCGACATGGAAACGTACCAGCATCGCCTGAACGAGCTTTCGTCAGAGCGCGACGCGCGCGCCGCGGAGGCGCTGGCCGCACAGGAACGGTTCAACACCGCGCTCGAGGAGGTCTCGGTCATGCAGTCGCGGCTGCTGGCTTCCGAGACCCGCCGGCGCGAAATGGAAACCGGGCTCGAGGTGATCCAGGGCAAGCTGCGCACCGCCCTCAAGGAGCGCGAGCGTGTCCGCAAGGAGGTCGCCACGCTGCGCGCCGCGCTCGAGGGCGGCGTCGAGGGCTTGGGGGATGGCGGCGACAGCGAAGCGGTGGCCATGCTCACCCGCGCCCTGTCGGAAACCGCCGCCGAGCGCGACAAGGTGGTGGCCGATGCGCAGGATGCGCTTTTGCAAGCGGATCGCATGGCCGAACGCATCCGCCGGATGCAGGACCAGAATTCCGAGATCTTCCGCCAGCTCGAGGAGGCGATGACCGTCTCGGTGGAGCCGCTGGACAAGATGTTCGAACGCGCGGGCCTCGACGCCGACCGCCTGATCGACGAGGTGCGCCGCGGCTATTCGGGCCTCGGGGGGCCGATCACGCCGCTGTCCTTCTCGACCCGCGGAGAGGCGCCGCACCCCGACGCGGAGCGTGCCAACCGCATCCTGAACCGTCTCGACGAGCTCAACCTTTACCGCATCGCGGCCCAGAAGGCGCCCTTCGCCATGCCGGTGAAGGACAGCGTGCGTTTCACCAGCGGCTTCGGGATGCGCTGGGGGCGGATGCACAACGGCACCGATTTCGCCGGCCCCCACGGCACCGCGATCTATTCGACCGCGGACGGCGTCGTCACCCATGCCGGCTGGTTGTCGGGCTACGGGCGGCTGGTGAAGATCCAGCACCAGTTCGGGATCGAGACGCGCTACGCGCATCTGTCGCGTATCCGCGTGGAAGTCGGTCAAAGGGTATCGCGCGGCACGAGGATCGGTGATATGGGGAACAGCGGACGCTCCACGGGCACGCACCTCCACTACGAGGTCCGCGTCGGCGAGAAGCCCGTCAACCCCATGACCTACATCAAGGCTGCCAACGATGTTTTCTAAGAGCAAGATCAACGATCCCGGCCCCAAGGCGGATACCGCCGCGCCGCAGGCCACGGCAGATACAGCCCCCGCCGCGAAGCAGGGGGATTACAAGGCGCCGCCGCATAAGGCGAAACCCCCCGCATCGCTGCTGTCCTCGGATCTGCACATCACCGGCAACGTCAAGACGACCGGCGATATCCAGGTCGAGGGGACTGTCGAGGGCGATATTCGCGCCCACCTGCTGACCATCGGCGAAAGCGCCACCATCAAGGGCGAAGTGACCGCCGACGACGTGGTCATCAACGGGCGGATCGTCGGACGGGTGCGTGGCCTGAAGGTGCGTCTTACCTCCACCGCGCGGGTCGAGGGCGACATCATCCACAAGACGATCGCGATCGAGTCCGGCGCCCATTTCGAGGGCTCGGTGCAGCGTCAGGACGATCCCCTGAACGGTGGCTCCAAGGCGAAAGCGCAGCAACAGCCGCAGACGCAGGCCCAGCCGGCCGAGGGCGCGGCGAGCCAGCAGCCGAGCGCCCAGGCCACCGCACGCCAGAACCAGCGCGCCTGAGCGGGCGGCCGGGCGCCCGCGCCCGGGCCCCGGCGGGTCTCGGACACGGTCCGATCCGAAAAGCCGGGCCATCAAAGTCGCGCGCCATCTCGCGCGGCGCACCGCGCCTTGCACGCCCTGCAGTACCACCGGCATGGATGCCCCCTGCGGGCAAGACATCTGCCACCGGGGCGGCGCGCCTCTTGCCGGCATGCACATGACACGTGGAGAGCGGCTGCCAGAGCTCCGCTCGGGCCGGTCTTTGGCGGCATGAAAGGCCCGCATGAACCGCGCGTTCGCGCGAGCTCCCATCCGGGCATGACGGGTTGCGCCGGTGCGGCGCGGCCGGGGTCAGGCCTCGAGTTCGGCGTCCCAGTAAAGGAAGTCCACCCAGCTCTCGTGCAGGTAGTTGGGCGGAAAGCGCCGGCCCATGTTGCGCATCTCTTCCGCGCCCGGCTGCCGCGGGGGCTTGCGCAGCGTCAGGCCCGACTGGCGCAGGCTCTTCGCGCCCTTGCGAAGATTGCACCGCGCGCAGGCGGCGACCACGTTTTCCCAGCTGGTGATCCCGCCCTTCGCGCGCGGCACGACGTGATCGAAGGTCAGGTCGCCCTTCGCGCCGCAGTACTGGCAGCAGAATTCGTCCCTCAGAAAAAGATTGAAGCGCGTGAAGGCCACGCGCTTCTGGGGTCGGACATAATCCTTCAGCACCACGACCGAGGGGATGCGTATCCTCGTCGACGGGCTTCTGACGACCTCGTCGTATTCCGCGACGATGTCCACCCTGTCGAGCCACGCGGCCTTGATCGCTTCCTGCCAGGGCCAGAGAGAGAGCGGGTAATACGACAGCGGGCGATAATCGGCGTTCAGAACGAGGGCGGGATGCTGTTTCAGCGCCGCCGGTTCACGCACGAAAGTCGTTCTGAATTCGCCATCCATCCGGTTCACAGCCTCCACCCTCAGAGCCCCTGTCGCGGGGAACGGGGCGGGGTGCGCCGCCCCAGTTCTTCCATCTCTCGTCCCCACTATATATCGCGTTCGGCTAAGGACAAGCCCCGCTACATCCAGTGGTCTCGTGGAACGCCTACGCGACGGCTGTAACGTCTTCGTGACGGTTATCCACAGGCCCCGGGCGTGCCGTGACAGGCCGGGGGCGCGCTGGTAGGCTTTCGCGCCATGATCAGATCCGATCTGCCCCCTGCCCCGCCCGCCGGCGGCGTGCTCGAGGCGGCGGTCTACGCCGCCGACCTCGACGCGGCAGAGGCGTTCTATGGCGGCGTTCTGGGGCTCGAGCGCATCCGCCGCGTGGGCGACCGGCACGTCTTCTACCGGGCGGGCGCGCAGATCGTGCTCGTGTTCAATCCTGCCGAGACGGCCCGGCCGCCGGACCCCGACGCCCGCTTGCCCGTGCCGCCCCATGGCGCCGAAGGGCCCGGGCACCTCTGCCTCGCGGCCACTGCCAGCGAACTCGACGCCTGGCGCACGCGGCTCGAGGCGGCGGGCGTGGAGATCGAGGCCGATTTCCATTGGCCGAACGGCGCGCGCTCCCTCTATTTCCGCGACCCGGCCGGCAATTCGCTCGAGATCGCCGAGCCCCGGCTCTGGGGCTGACCGCGGGCTTTGAACCGGCCCACGCGACGTGCCCCGGCGGCGCGCGCCCCGGCCCTTCTTCTTGGCCCAAATACTCCCGCCGGAGGCGGCGCTGCGGCGCGGCCCGGCACCGCGTCAGAAACTGAGCTTGTCGCGCAGGAAGGCCAGCGCCACGCCCAGCCCGTCCGGCGCGATTCCGTGGCCCGTACCCTCCATCACATGGGCGTAGACGTCCTTCCAGCCCGCCTTCTGCAGCGCCTCGGCAGCCTCCGGCATGGAGTGCACGGGCACCAGATCGTCCATGTCCCCGTGCACGAGCAGCACGGGCGGGCGGCTCACCGCCTCGTCGGCCAGCACCTCGGGAGCGAGCAACCGGCCCGAGAAGGCCACGATCCCCGCCACGGCATCGGGGCGGCGCGGCGCGACGTGAAGGGCGAGCATGGTGCCCTGGCTGAACCCGAAAAGCGCCACCTGCTCGGGCATAAGGTCCTCGTCCACCATGAAGGCGTCCAGAAAGGCGTCGAGATCGGCCACCGCCGCGCGCATCCCCTGCTCCGCCGCCTCCTCGGAGGAGCCGTCGATCCAGGGGATCGGGAACCACTGGAACCCCATCGGGGCGCCCGCGCAGGCTTCGGGCGCATCGGGCGCCACGAAAAGCGTGTCGGGCAGATGCTCGCCGAGCGGCTGCGCCAGCCCGAGAAGATCGGCGCCGTTCGCGCCGTAACCGTGCAGGAACACAACCGCATTTCGGGTCTCCCCCGATCGCGGCGCCACCTTCTCGGCCTGAAGAACACGCGTCATGTGATCCCTTCCCGTTCCTTTTCCACGCGGTAGTAGGCCCAGAGCGCGCGCGCCGCAACCGCGCGCCAGGGCGACCACGCCTCGGCCATGGCGCGCAGCGCGCGCGCCTTCGGCCGTTCGGGCAGCCCGAAGAGAAGCCGCGCCGATTCCTGCAGCGCGAGGTCGCCCGGCGCGAAGACGTCGGCGCGCCCGAGCGAGAACATGGCGTAGATCTCCGCCGTCCAGACACCGATGCCCGGCACATCGGTCAGCGTGGCGACGCCCTCCTCGGTGGGCGCGGCGCGCAGCGCGCGGTAGTCGATGCGCGCCGCGGCGAGCGCCTTGGCATAGCGGATCTTCTGGCGCGACAGGCCGCAGGCGGCCAGCTCCTCTTGCGACGCCCAGGTGATCTTGCGGGGCCCGGTGAGCCGCGCGGCCTCGAGCCGCCCCTGGATCGCCCGGGCCGCGGCCACGCTCACCTGCTGGCTCACGATGGCCGCGAGAAGCGCGGAGAACCCGTCGCCCCGGCGGCGTAGCGGCAGGGGCCCGGTCAGGGAGAGCACGTGGCCGAAGCGCGGCTCGCGCGCGGCGAGCCACGCCGCGCCCTCGGCCACGCAGTCCGGCGTTTCGATGATGCGTTCCGCCATGCCCCCTTCCTAGCGCGCCGGGGCCGCCTGCACCATGGCCCCGCCAACACATCTCGCCTCCGGCATGCGAGGGTCTTGCCACCGGCCGCGGGCGGGCTTAGCACGAGGCCCATGACCGATACCGCTCTCTCCGACGCCGACAGCGACGCGCGCGCGAAACGCAACGTGACCGTGCTCGTCGGCGCGCAGGCGCTTCTTGGCGCGCAGATGCCGATGATCTTCACCATCGGCGGCCTTGCCGGGCAGTCGCTCGCGCCCAATGCCTGCCTCGCGACGCTGCCGATCTCGCTCATCGTTCTGGGCTCGATGATCTCGGCCACGCCGCTCTCGTGGGCGATGCAGCGCTACGGGCGGCGCACCGGCTTCTTCATCGGCGCGATGGGCGGCGCGACGGGCGGCGCGGTCGGCGCGATCGGGCTCTGGTACGCGTCCTTTCCGATCTTCCTCGCCGGCAGCCTTCTGACCGGGCTCTACATGTCGGCACAAGGCTTCTACCGCTTCGCCGCCGCCGACACCGCGACGGACGCGTTCCGGCCCAAGGCGATTTCCTACGTGATGGCGGGCGGGCTCGCCGCGGCGATCATCGGCCCGCAACTCGTCAAGGTGACGAGCCAGGCCTTCGTGATCCCCTTCCTCGGCACCTACCTCGCGGTCATCGCGCTCAACGTCCTGGGCTCGGCGCTCTTTCTCGCCCTCGACATCCCCACGCCGCCCGTCCCGGCGGAGGACGCGCCCAAGGGGCGGTCGCGGTGGGAGCTCATCACCACGCCGACCATCGCGGTCGCAGTGATCTGCGCCACGGTCTCCTACGCACTCATGCACCTCGTGATGACCTCGACGCCGCTCGCCGTGGTGGGCTGCGGCTTCAACGAGGGCAATGCGGCGGACGTGGTGACGGCCCATGTGCTGGCGATGTACGTGCCCTCCTTCTTCACCGGGCACCTGATCGCGCGTTTCGGCGCCAAGACCATCGTGGCCACCGGCCTCGCGATCCTCGGCGCCGCGGGGGCGGTGGCGCTCACCGGGGTGGAGCTCGAGCAGTTCTTCCTGGCGCTCGTGCTTCTGGGCGTGGGCTGGAACTTCGGCTTCATCGGCGCGACCACGATGCTCGCCGGCGCCCATGAGCCGTGGGAGCGGGGCCGGATGCAGGGGCTGAACGACCTCATCGTCTTCGGCGGCGTCACCTTCGCCTCGCTCGCCTCGGGCGGGCTGATGAACTGCACCGGCGGCTCGGCGATGGAAGGCTGGATGGCGGTGAACATCGCCATGGTGCCGTTCCTCGTGCTCGCGGGCGGCGCGCTGATCTGGCTCGCCCTGCGGCCCCGCGACATGGCGGCCTGAGCGCCGCGCCGCTACCAGCGCCCCGTCGACGCGCGCCAGATGAGCGCGGCCCGCTCCCGCGCCGGGCTCACCCGCGGAGTGCCCTGCGCCACGCGGGCCGGCTCGGCTTCGGCACGGGCAAGCTCCGACGCGGCCTGCCCGACACCCAGAAGCGCCGCGCCCGCCCCCCGCGACACGTCGCGCCGGCGCGCGCGGGCGGCGGCAAGGCGGCGCCGGCCCTCGGCGGCGAGCCGGGCGACCGCCTCCGGCCGCCCGTCCGGCAAGGGCGCGCGGCCCCGCGCCTCGAGCTCGGGCACCGCGCGAAGATAGGCGGCAAGCCCCGCGGCAAGCCCGGCGTCGCGCACCACCGCCTCCTCGGCCGGGCCGAGCGCGCGCGCCGCCGCCCAGAGCAGGTTGCCCGCCGTGGCGTCGATGTAGGCCAGAAGCGCCGCCTCGTCTGCGAAGGGGGCGCGCTCGAGGTCGGCCCGCCGCGCCGCGGCCACGCCGTCGAGAAGCCGCGCGCCCTCTGCGTCCATGACCCCGGCGAGCGGCGTCACCACCTCGTGGCGCCGGGGGGCCGCGCCTTCCGCGATCTCCTCCAGCGCGTCGCGCCACCATTGCAGGCGGATCTCGCCCAGCATCGGCTCGGAGACCACCCAGGGCGCGCGCGCCACCTCCACGTTGAAGGCGAAGATCGGAAAGAGCACCCCGCGCGCGGAGGGCGGCGCGGCCATGGCGGCGCGGAACCTGTCCGGATCGCCCCGGCGAAGTAGCTCTGCGCAGGCCTCCAGGGTCAAGCCGGCCTCGCCGGGGTCGGCGTGCGGCCGATATTGGCGGGCGCGGTCCGCGAGGCGGCCATCCTGCCCCGCGCCCGGCGCAGGTCCCCGGCCATGTCCGGTGCCTCGCGAACCAGGCAGATGCGGTAGCGCATCATGCCCGCATTGCCTGCGTCGTCGGTCGTCATCGCCCGGCCCTCCGCCTCAGCCCGCGTCGCGCACGAGCTTCCAGGTGATCGCGTCCAGCAGCGCCTCGAAGCTCGCGTCCACGATGTTGGCGCTCACCCCCACGGTCGACCAGCGCCGCCCCTGCTCGTCCTCGCTGTCGATGATGACGCGCGTCACGGCCTCCGTGCCGCCCTGGGTGATCCGCACCTTGAAATCCACCAGGCGCATGTCGTCGATGACGGACTGGTAGGGGCCGAGATCCTTTGCGAGCGCCCGGGCGAGCGCGTTGACGGGGCCGCGGTCGGAGCCCGCATCGTCCATCGATTCGCTGACGGAGAGCTTCTTCTCCCCGTCCACCTTCACGACGACCACCGCCTCGGAAAGGCTCACCATCCGGTCGTACTTGTTCTTCCGCCGCTCCACCGTGACGCGGTAGCGCTTCACCTCGAAATAATCGGGCAGCCGCCCGAGAAGCCGCAGGGCGAGGATCTCGAAGCTCGCCTGCGCCGTGTCGTAGGAATAGCCCTCGTTCTCGCGCGCCTTCACCTCCTCGAGGATGCGCCCGAGCGCCGGGTCGTCCGGCGCCACATCGAGCCCCGCCTCGGCGAGGCGCCGGCGCAGGTTCGACTGGCCCGCCTGGTTCGACATCGGCACGACGCGGGCGTTGCCGACGCGGACCGGATCGACATGCTCGTAGGTGGACGGATCCTTCAGGATCGCGCTTGCATGAAGCCCCGCCTTGTGGGCGAAGGCCGAGGCGCCGACATAGGCCGCCTGCTTCTGCGGCACGCGGTTCAGGATCTCGTCGAGCATCCGGCTAGTCCGGGTGAGGCCCGCAAGCGCGGCGTCGCTGACGCCGGTCTCGAAGGCGCTCGCCCAGGGCTCCTTGAGCTTCAGCGTCGGGATGAGCGCGGTGAGGTTCGCGTTGCCGCAGCGCTCTCCGAGGCCGTTCAGCGTGCCCTGCACCTGCCGCGCGCCGGCCTCGAGCGCGGCGAGGCTCCCCGCCACCGCCGTCTCGGTGTCGTCGTGGGCATGGATGCCCAGCCTGTCGCCGGGGATGCCGCGGGCGATCACCTCGCCCACCACGCGCCCGATGCGCCCCGGCAGCGCGCCGCCATTGGTGTCGCAAAGCACGATCCAGCGCGCCCCCGCCGCGAGCGCGGCCTCGAGACAGGCAAGCGCGTAGCCCGGGTCCGAGGCGTGGCCGTCGAAGAAATGCTCGGCGTCGAAGATGGCCTCGCGCCCCTGGCCCACGACATGGGCGACGGAGCGGGCGATGTTCTCGAGGTTCTCCTCGCGGCTGATCCCGAGCGCGCGCTCGACGTGGTAGTCGTGGGTCTTGCCGACGAGGCAGACGGCCGGCGTGCCGGCGTTGAGGACGGCGGCGAGCACCTCGTCGTTTTCCGCCGAGCGGCCCGCGCGCTTCGTCATGCCGAAGGCGGTCATGCGGGCGCGGGTCTCGGGGGCGGCGTCGAAGAAGGCGCTGTCGGTGGGGTTCGCGCCCGGCCATCCGCCCTCGATGTAGTCGACCCCGAGCGCGTCGAGCGCCGCGGCGATCTTGCGCTTCTCCTCGACGGAGAACTGCACGCCCTGCGTCTGCTGCCCATCGCGGAGCGTCGTGTCGTAGATGGAGAGGCGCTCGCGGGTCATGCGTTATTACCTGTTTGACCCGATTCCTCACTCACTTCCGCAGCCTTAATGATATCCCGACCGTCCCTCGCATATTGCAAGTTCTCTTTGGGGTACCTCGCATCCACAAGCATTATCGGCAAAGCTTTCTGCCCATTGTTCAACCCAACTAGGAATTCCCGGATTTCGGCCTGTTGGTTTTCGAGATGAGTAAACGCTTCTGGGTAATACCCACCGCGCAACAGCTCCAAGTTTTCTAGTTTGTATCCCAACGAAGCGCCGATTTCGGCAAGTAGTTGTGCAGTCAAATCGTCAACCTCTTGAAGAAGCGCTCTTTGAACTGTCTCATCTGCCGACTTCCATCGAACTTGGTCTGAATAAACCTTCAGAAGCTCTTGGAACTTGGCGATGACCTTCTTCTGTCCATAGAACTCGACCTCCACGAGATTCAAAGCCTGAACGCGCTCTGGGCTCAGCGGCGTTCTTCTCGTCGACATCAATGATCGGAAGATAAAAAGCCTACGTTGTCTCTGTTCTCCGTGCTTCAGCAAGAACTGGGAAATCAGCACAGCGAGAATTGGGCCAATGACGATGGCGATCGTAGTGATCCAGAATTCCTCGTTCATCCCAGCTCCTCCAGCTTCGCCGGATCGAAGCCCGCGGCGGGGAGGAGCTCCACCCCCTGCTTGCTCATCCGGACCTCGACCCCGGCCGCGACGAGCGCGGCCTTCAGCCGGTCCACCTCGGAGAAGTCCTTGGTCTGCATGGCCATTTTCCGCAGCTCATCCAGCTTGCGGCCGAGCTCTGCAAGGCTCGGGCTGGAGCCGGTTCCGCTACTCATCGCGAGCCATTCCTGCCGAAACCGTTCTCGTGCCTCGTCCGACAGGAATCCGAGAAACCGCGCATTGTCCAAGAGCCGCTGCGGCTCGTTTCTAAGCCTCTTGAGAACATTGAGGGCTTCATGCGTGTTCAGATCATCCGCAAGCGCGTCGAGCATGGTGTCGCTCGGGCGGAACGAAGCCTGCGGTGTCGGTTCGAGATCCATGGTCTGCTTGTGCCAGTCGAAGATGAGCCGCTTCGCCTCCCGCGCCTTCTCCTCGGTCCAGTCCATGGGCTTGCGGTAATGGGTCTGGAGGAAGACGAGGCGGATCACCTCGCCCGGCACCTTCCAGCCGCCGCTCCAGTCGCCCTCCAGAAGATCGCGCACCGTGAAGAAGTTGCCGAGGGATTTCGACATCTTCTTGCCCTCCACCTGCAGCATCTCGTTGTGCAGCCAGTAGCGCGCGAAGCTGCCCTCGGGATGGGCGCAGCAGGATTGCGCGATCTCGTTCTCGTGGTGGGGGAACATGAGGTCGTTGCCGCCGCCGTGGATGTCGAAGGAGGCGCCGAGAAGCGCGTGGCTCATCGCCGAGCACTCGATGTGCCAGCCCGGTCGCCCGCGGCCCCAGGGGCTCTCCCAGCCCGGCTCTTCCGGCGTCGACGGCTTCCAGAGGACGAAATCCATCGGGTCGCGCTTGTAGGGCGCCACCTCCACCCGCGCGCCCGCGATCATGTCCTCGACCGAGCGGCCCGAGAGGCGTCCGTAATTCGCGTAGCTGCCCACCGCGAACAGGACATGTCCCTCGGCCTCGTAGGCGTGGCCGCGGGCGATGAGCGCCTCGATCATGGCGATCATCTGGGGGATGAAATCGGTCGCGTGGGGCTCGCGGAACCGCGGGTCGTCGGAATAGTCAACGCCAAGCGCGGCCATGTCCTCGTGGAACCACTCGGTGGTCTGCCGGGTCAGGTCGTCGATCCCGATGCCGCGCTCCTGCGCGCGGGCGATGATCTTGTCCTCGACATCGGTGATGTTGCGCACGTAGGTCACGTGCCCGGGGCCGTAGACATGGCGCAAAAGCCGGTAGAGCACGTCGAAGACGATGACGGGCCGCGCGTTGCCGAGATGGGCGCGGTCGTAGACCGTGGGGCCGCAGACATACATCCGCACGTTGCCGGGATCGAGCGGCTCGAACGCCTCCTTGCGGCGCGTTCGCGTGTTGGTCAGGCGGATCTCGGTCATGGCGCGCGTCCCTCTGGCGGGTCTGCCGCGGCGGGCTTAGCGATCTCGTCCGGAAATGGAAAGTGAAGACCGTCCCGCCGCTCAGGCTCAGCGGATGGTGCAGATGCGAATGCAGGTGGCGACGGTGGTCATGAAGTTCCTGTAACAACACGCGCCGGCCCTGCCAAGAGCGTTGCGCGACAGGCCCCGCTCGGGCATGACTCAGTCCATGATGCGCGAGGAGATCATCGCCTACTGCGACGGCTTGCCGGGCGCGCGCCGGGACAACCCGTTCGGCGCCGGCCTCATCTGCTGGATGGTGGGCTCCAGGGCCTTCGCGCTTCTCGCCGATGGCGGCGAGGCCCTGTCGCTCAGGGCCGACGGGGCCGAAAGCGCCGCCGAACGCCTGAGGGCCGCCTATACCGGCATGGCCCCGTTCCTGCCCCATGACGGCTGGATCGCGGTGGAGATATCTTCCACCTCCGAGGACGTGCTGAAGCGCCGGATCCGCGACAGCCATGACCGGGCGCTGCAAGAGCTTCCCGACACCGAACGCGCCCGGATCGCCGCCGCGGACTGACGCGCCGCCCGCGGCGGTTGACATCGCCGGCCGCCGGCGGTCCTTTCCGCCGCGGGTGGCGAAAGGGGACTTGCATGGAACTCTCGAGACGGATCAGGACGCTCAACGAAGGCGACTCGGACGGCTGGGAGCTCTTCTATCGCGCGCGCGACCTCAAGGCGGCGGGACAGCCGGTGACCGAACTCACCGTGGGCGAGCACGATGTACCCACCCACCCCGAGATTCTCGCGGCGATGCGTGCAGCGGCGGCGGCCGGGCCCACGGGCTACGCCATGGTGCCGGGCGTCGACGCGCTTCGGGACGCCGTCGCCGCGCGGGTGGCCGCGCGCACGGGCGTGACGACGGGCCGGGAGAACGTGCTGATCACGCCGGGCGGTCAGGCCGGCCTCTTCGCCGCGCACATGGCGCTTTGCGACCCGGGCGACCGGGCGCTCTACCTCGATCCCTACTACGCCACCTACCCCGGCACGATCCGCGCGGCGGGCGCCGAGGCGGTGCGGGTGGAGACCCGGGCTGAGGACGGCTTCCAGCCGCAGGCGGAGGCGGTGGCGGTGGCGGAGAAGGCCGCGGGCGCGCGGTCGATCCTCGTCAACACTCCCAACAACCCGACGGGCGCCGTCTATCGCCGCGAGACGCTCGAGGGCCTCGCCCGCGTGGCGGAGGCGCATGATCTCTGGGTCGTCGCGGACGAAGTCTACGACACCCAGGTCTGGGAGGGAGCGCACGTCTCTCCGCGCGCCCTGCCCGGCATGGCCGCGCGCACGCTCGTCGTGGGGTCCATGTCGAAGAGCCACGCCATGACGGGCTCGCGGCTGGGCTGGATCGTCGGGCCGGAAGAGGCGGTTGCCCGGCTCATAGATCTCGCCACCGTGACCACCTACGGCGTGCCGGGCTACATCCAGGACGCGGGCATCTTCGCCCTGTCGCGTCCCGATCTCGAGGAGGCGGTGGCGGCCCCCTTCCGCCGCCGCCGCGCGCTGGCGCGGGACATCCTCGCGCGCCAGCAGGCAGTGGGCCTCGTGCCCGCCGAGGGGGCGATGTACGTGATGCTCGACATCCGCCGCACCGGGCTTTCGGGCATCGCCTTCGCGGATGGGCTGCTCGACGCGCACCGCATCGCCGTGATGCCCGGGGAAAGCTTCGGGCGCGCCGCGGCGGGCCATGTCAGGGTGGCGATGACGGTGCCCGATGACGCCTTCACCGAAGCGCTGGAGACGATCTGCGCCTTCGCGGCCGCACGCGCCGCCGAGGCAGTCTGAGGCCCGGGCCTTCGCCCATGAAAGAAGCGCGCGGGCGCGGTGCGTGACTAGCACGCGGTCGGGGGGCCGGTGTGGTGCGTGACGAGCACGCACCCTGCCACCGGCCGGCCGCGCGGTGCGCACGGCCGCCCCGGGTTGGCGCGGTGCGTGGCGACCACGCGCCCTCCGGGCACGAAAAGGCCGCCGGCGCGGATGCGGCGGCGGCCATCTACAGTCACTGAACGACTGCGATCAGGCGACGATCTCGAGCTCGGAGAAGAAGAACGCGATCTCCTGCGCCGCGGTCTCGGGCGCATCGGAGCCGTGCACCGAGTTCTCGCCGACCGATTCCGCGAACTCCGCACGGATGGTGCCCGGCGCGGCATCGGCGGGGTTCGTCGCGCCCATCACTTCGCGGTTCTTCGCGATCGCGCCCTCGCCCTCGAGCACTTGCACGACGACCGGTGCGGATGCCATGAACTCGCTGAGTTCGCCGAAGAAGGGGCGCTCCTTGTGGACGGCGTAGAAGGTCTGCGCCTGCTCGATCGTCATGCGGATGCGCTTCTGCGCGACGATGCGCAGTCCCGCCTCCTCGAACTTGGCGTTGATCTTGCCGGTGAGGTTCCGGCGGGTCGCGTCGGGCTTGATGATCGACAGCGTGCGTTCGGTGGCCATATCGGTCTGTCCTCGCAAGAAATGATGGGCGCGCCCCATGCCCGCCCGGTCACGTCGGGCGTGCGCCTAGCATGCAGACCCGCCCTTGAAAACCCGGGAAACGCCCCGGCCGCCCGGCGGTCGGCGCGCGCGCGTCGGGGCCCCGGGGGGCATGTCGTCGCGATGGGCCAAAGCCCCGCTGGATGCCGGCCCGCGCCGCTGCTAGAGAGCGCGCATGCTGCGTATCGAGAACATCTCCTTCTCCATGGAAGGCACCCCGCTGTTCGAGGAGGCCTCCGCCACGATTCCCGCTGGGCACAAGGTGGGGCTCGTGGGGCGGAACGGCACGGGCAAGTCCACGCTCTTTCGCCTGATCCGCGGCGAGCTGGCGCTGGAGGGCGGACGGATCGAGCTGCCGTCCCGCGCGCGCATCGGCGGCGTCGCGCAGGAGGCGCCGGCGAGCGAGGTATCGCTCCTCGACACCGTGCTCGCCGCCGACGCCGAGCGCGCGGGGCTCCTGGCCGAGGCCGAAACGACCGAGGATCCCGACCGGATCGCCGAGGTCCAGACGCGCCTTGCGGACATCGACGCCTGGTCGGCCGAGGGGCGCGCGGCAGCGATCCTGAAGGGGCTCGGCTTCACCGAGGCGGAACAGGCGATGCCGTGCTCGGCCTTCTCGGGCGGGTGGCGGATGCGCGTGGCGCTCGCTGGCGTGCTTTTCGCGCAGCCCGACCTCCTGCTGCTCGACGAGCCCACCAACTACCTCGACCTCGAAGGCGCGCTCTGGCTCGAGAGCTACCTCGCACGCTACCCGCACACGGTCATCGTCATCAGCCACGACCGGGACCTGCTGAACCGCGCCGTGGGCGCGATCCTCGAGCTTTCGGACCGCAAGCTCACGCTCTGGACGGGGAATTACGACCGTTTCGCGCGCGCCCGCGCCGAACGCCGCGCCGTGCAGGCGGCCGAGGCGAAGAAGCAGGAGGCGCGGCGCGCCCACATGCAAAGCTTCGTCGACCGGTTCCGCTACCAGGCGAACAAGGCGCGCCAGGCGCAGGCGCGCATCAAGATGATCGAGCGGATGGACCCGATCGCGGCCCCAGAGGAGGCGGCCAGGCAGGTCTTCACCTTCCCCGAGCCCGAGGCGCTTTCGCCGCCCATCATCCGCATCGAGGGCGGCGCGGCGGGGTACGACGGCACGCCGGTGCTGCGGCGGCTCGACCTGCGGATCGACCAGGACGACCGCATCGCGCTCCTCGGGCGGAACGGACAGGGCAAATCCACGCTCGCCAAGCTGCTCGCCGACCGGCTGCCGCTGATGGAAGGTCGCAAGACCACCGCCGCGAAGCTGCGCGTGGGCTATTTCGCGCAGCACCAGCTCGATGAGCTGCGCGAAGGCGAGACACCGCTCGAGCATCTCGCCCGCGCCCGGCCGAACGTGCCCCCTGCGAAGCTTCGCGCGCGGCTTGCGGGATTCGGGCTTCATGCCGAGCAGGTCGATACGGTCACCGCGCGCCTGTCCGGCGGGCAGAAGGCGCGGCTGGCGCTCCTGCTGGCGACGCTCGACGCGCCGCATCTGCTGATCCTCGACGAGCCGACCAACCACCTCGACATGGAAAGCCGCGAGGCGCTCGTCGAGGCGCTCAACGCCTATAGCGGCGCGGTGATCCTCGTCTCTCACGACATGCATCTGCTCAATCTCGTGGCCGACCGGCTCTGGCTGGTGTCGGGCGGGACGGTGGCGCCTTACGACGAGGATCTCGCCGCCTACCGCCGCTTCCTGCTGGAAGAGTCCAGGGCGCCGCGCGACGCGCCCCGGCCCGCCGCGCCCGAACGGCCGCGCCGGCCCTCGCGCGAGCGGATGGCCGAGCTGCGCCAGGAGGTCCGCAAATGCGAGGCGCGCCTCGAAAAGCTCACCGAGATGCGCGACCGGCTGGCGGAAAAGCTCGCCGATCCGAAGCTTTACGCGCCCGAACGCACCGATGAGGCGACGGTCTGGCAGCGCAAGTACGCCGAGGTCATGGAAGGGCTGGACCGCGCCGAGGCGCTCTGGGTCCGGGCGGTCGAGCGTCTGGAGACCGCCGGCGGCAGCTGAGGCGTTAAACGTTTCAAAAGCTCTCGCATGATAGCGATTCGGCATCCGGAAGGGAGGCGCCCCGATGCCGCAACTCGCTCTCGCCATGCTCTGTCTCGCCATGCTCGTCTCGGGGCCGGTGCTTGCGCTCAACGGCGCGCCGCCGCGGCCGGGCGCCCCGGTTCTGGTGGTGGCCCCGCCCTGGGCCGGGATCGACACGATGATCCGGGAGGCCGGCGGCTGGCCGGTCGCGCCGGTTTCGCCACCCTTCGCGCGCCTCGCCCAGTTCCCCGGGCCGGGTTTCGCGCCCGCGCTCCGCGCGCAGGGCGCCTGGGCGGTGGCCGATGCGGGCCTTTTCGCCGCCATCTGCGGAGGCCGGGCATGACCGCCGCCACCGACACCGAAACCGGGCTGGAGGTCGCCCGCAACGCGGGGCTGCGACTGATCGTGCGGCTTTGCTTCGCGCTTGTTCCGTTCTCCGCGCTGGCGGCGGCGGTCGCCGGCAATCCCGTCTGGCCGCCGCTTCTGGCCGCGGCGCTCTTCGCGGGCTTGGGCGCCTTGGGCGCAAGCGCGGCCGGACGCATGGGCCGGATCGCCGCGGCGCTGGGCCTCGTCGGTCAGGCCATCGCGATTACCGCGGCGCTCGCGGGACATGCCTGGCAGCTCGACAGTCACATGATCTTCTTCGCCCTTCTCGCGGCGACGCTCGTCATGTCCGACGAGGTGGCAGTGCTGGCCGCCGCCGCCGCGATCGCCGCACATCACCTGATGCTCACCCTGGCGCTGCCCGCGCTGATCTACCCCTCGCTCGGCCTCGCCAACGATCTGTCGCGCACGCTCTTCCACGGCCTCGTCGTGACGATCGAGGCCGGCGCGCTCTGGTGGGCGATCCGCAGCCGCAACCGCCTGGAGGCCGAGCGGGCCGACGCCGATGCCCGCGCCCGGGCGGAGGCCGCCCGGCGGGCGGCGGAGCAATCCCGCCTCGAGGAGGAGCGCACGGCGGTCGTCGCCGCCTTGCAACGGGCCCTTCATGCGCTCGCCGACGGCGATCTGGGCGCGCGGATCGACGACGTCTTCGCGGGCCGTTACGAGGATCTGCGCCACGACTTCAACGGCGCCTGCACGGAACTGTCGCAGGCCATCGCGTCGGTTCACGCCAGCGCGGAGGCCGTGCGCTCCGAAACCCAGAGCATCGCCGGGGCCTCGACGACGCTTTCGCAACGCAGCGAGAAGCAGGCCGCGACGCTTGCCGAAATCGTCGGTGCGGCAGACAGGATCGCCGCACGGATCCGCGAGCAGGCCGCCGCGGCCGCCAATGCCGAAAGCCGCGCCGCCTCCGCGCACAAGCGCGCCGAGGAGTCGAAGTCCGTCGTCCAGAGCGCCGAGCAGACCATGCGCGACATCCAGGAGGCGTCCCGCGAGATCGGCCAGATCACGGGCGTCATCAACGAGATCGCCTTCCAGACCAACCTGCTCGCGCTCAACGCCAATGTCGAGGCGAGCCGGGCGGGCGACGCGGGTCGGGGCTTTTCCATCGTCGCGGACGAGGTGCGCGCGCTGGCGCAACGCTCGGCGGACGCCGCCGAGCGGATCGGCACGCTCATCTCGGAGTCCGACGCCAGGATCGACAAGGGCGTGCAGATCGCCGGCACCGCCGCCGAGGCGCTGACGCGTATCGGAGAGGAGGTCGCGACCCTGTCGGAGCACGTCACTGCGATCTCGCTCTCCGCGACCGAGCAGTCGAGCGCGGTCGACGAGATCAACGGCGCGATGCACGAACTCGACCAGATGTCGCAAAGGAACGTGGCCATGTTCGAGGAAACCTCGGCGGCAAGCCTTGTCCTGCAGGAACGCGCCGAAAGCCTGTCCGAGGTGGTGGCCCGTTTCCGCGGCGCAGACGGTCCCGCCACGGAAGCCGGGCCGGCAAGGAGCGCCCTGGCGCCGACAGCGGCATACGAGGACCGGACACACCGCATCGCAGGCTGACGCGTCCCGGCCCCGGACCAGGATCCGCGGCCCGAAAGCGACCCGGCGCAGGACAGGTCGATGGCGCGGCGATGACCGTGAAACGCTCCCGGGACGCGGCGGAAGAACGGCCCCACCCGCGAGGCCGCGGGTCTTGCGCATCTGCGTCTTCGGGGAAAGACTGCCCGCATGGAGCCCGCCTTTCTCGTCGTCGCCTTCACGACCTTGTTCGTCGTCATCGATCCGGTGGGCCTCACCCCCGTCTTCGTCGCGCTGACACCCGGAATGACGCTTGCCGAACGACGCGCCATTGCGCTGCGCGCCTGCGTGATCGCCATCGCGATCCTCGCGCTTTTCGGAGCGTTCGGCGAGGCGGTTCTGGGCTTCATCGGGATCTCGATGCCCGCCTTCCGCATTGCCGGCGGGATCCTGCTTTTCCTCACCGCGCTCGACATGCTGTTCGAGCGGCGCGCCCAGCGGCGCCAGGACCAGGCCAGCGAAGATCGTCCCGACCCGTCGGTGTTCCCGCTGGCGATCCCGCTGCTGGCCGGACCGGGCGCCATCGCCTCGATGATCCTGCTGACCGAGGAGAACCCCGGCCTTCTGGGGCTGGCCTGGGTCACGGGGGTGATGGCGACGGTGGTCGCGATCGCGTTCATCCTTTTTCTCGCGAGCGGCCTCATCGAACGGGCGCTCGGGCGGGTGGGCGTCAACGTGGTCACCCGGCTTCTGGGGATGCTGCTCGCCGCGCTGTCCGTGCAGTTCGTGCTGGACGGATTCCGCGCCTTCGGGCTTTCGGGGTCCTGACATCCGGGGCCGGTGTGCCTACATCCCCACTCAACCGCCAGAGGGCCGCCGCCGATGACCGGAGACCAGATCGCCCAACTGACCTACCTCGCCCTTCTGGGCGGGGCGATCGCGTTCTGGCTTCTGCTGCGCAACCGGACGCGCCTGGGACAGATGGCGCAATACGCCGCGGTCTGGGGGCTGATCTTTCTCGGCGCGATCGCGGCGGTGGGGCTCTGGGGCGACATCCGCCAGACGGTGGCGCCGCGCCAGAACGTGCTGGCCGATCAGGGCCGGATCACGGTGCCGCGCGCACCCGACGGGCACTATTACCTCACCCTCGACGTGAACGGCGTCCCCGTGCGCTTCGTGGTGGACACGGGCGCGAGCCAGGTCGTCCTCACGCGGGCCGACGCCGCGCGGGCGGGCATCGACACGGAGTCCCTTGCCTTTCTCGGCCGGGCCATGACCGCGAATGGCGAGGTGGCCACCGCGCCCGTGAGGCTCGACAGCATCGGCACGGGTCCGATCCGCGACGAGGGCTTCAACGCCTGGGTCAACGCGGGCGAGATGCGCGAGTCGCTCCTGGGGATGAGCTACCTGCAACGCTTCGGCACGATCCGGATCTCGGATGGCGAGCTTGTGCTGACCCGGTGAGGCCCGGGCGCCGTCCCCGCGTCGGGCGCGGGCCTCGATCCGCGATCGCCCCACCCTTCAGGCCGGCGCCTCCGCAGACAGGTCCGCGCGCAGACGCCCGGCGGCCAGCGCCGAGGCCGCGAGCATGACCGCCGCTGTCCCGAGCATGAGCGCCAGCCCCCCGAGCTGGTAGGTGAGCCCCGACAGAACCGTCCCGAGAAGCCGGCCCGCCGCATTCGCCATGTAATAGAAGCCCACATCCATCGTGACCCGCTCGGCCCGCGTGAAGGCGAGGATCAGGTAGGAGTGCAGCGACGAGTTCACCGCGAAGATCGCGCCGAAGACCAGAAGCCCCGCGACCAGCGTTGCGGTCAGCCAGGCTTGCGGCCCGGGCGACAGGAGCGCGGCGACGGCGAGCGCGGCGGGCACGAGAAACAGGCCCCACGCCCAGCCCCGCGCCGCGTGCACCAGCTCGGCCTCCGGGCGCGCGGCGGCGCGCAGCAGCCGCGGTGCCGCGGCCTGGACCGCCCCGTAAAGGATGATCCAGAGCGCCATGAAGCTCCCGACGAGGAAGAAGGCCGCGCGGTTGCCCGCCTCCGTGCCGTCCGAGAGGACCGCGTAGAAATAGATCGGGATGCCGACGACGAACCAGACGTCGCGCGCACCGAAAAGGAACACCCGGGCCGCCGACAGCCAGTTCACGTTGGCCGATTTCGAGAACACCTCGGAAAATTTCGCCCCCTTGCGCCCTTTCGGAAGGCCCGGCGGCATGACGATCAGCACGGCGACGAGGATCGCCGCCAGCACCGCCGCCATGGCGAGGACGGCCCACGCGAAGCCGAGCGTGGCCAGCAGCGCGGCGCCCAGCAGGAAGCCCAGGCCCTTCACCGCGTTCTTCGACCCCGTCAGCAGCGCCACCCACCGAAAGAGGCCGCCCTGCCCGGCCGGCGCCAGGATCTTCACCGCCGACTTCGACGACATCTTGGCGAGATCCTTGGCCACGCCGCTCGCCCCCTGGACGAGCATGACATAGGCCACCGATAGGCCGATCGCCCAGTCCGGGTCGAGCCGCGCCAGCGCGACCAGGGCCACGACCTGGATCGCGAGCCCGGCATAGAGCGTCGAGGTCATCCCGAACCGCGCCGCGATCCACCCGGCCGCGAGGTTCGTGATCATCCCGGCGATCTCGTAGAGCACGAAGAGATAGGCAAGCTGTACCGGCGTGAAGCCCAGCGTGTGGAAATGCAGCAGCACCAGCATCCTGAGCGCGCCGTCGGTCAGCATGAACGCCCAGTAGGCTGCCGTCACGGCGACGTAGGCGGAAAGACCGTCGGGCCGCGCGCTCACAGCGACGCGCCCACCATCAGCGCCACGTCCACCAGCCGGTGCGCGTAGCCCATCTCGTTGTCGTACCACGCGTAGACCTTCACCTGCGTGCCGTTCACCACCATGGTCGAGGGCGCGTCCACGATACCCGACCGGGTATCGTTGGTGTAGTCGGTCGAGACGAGCGGGCGTTCCTCGTAGCCGAGGATACCCGAAAGCGGCCCCTCGGCCGCGGCCGCGAAGAGCGCGTTCACCTCATCGACATCGGTCGCGCGCTCCACCTCGAAGACGCAGTCGGTGATGGAGGCGTTCAGAAGCGGCACGCGCACGGCATGGCCATCTAGCCGGCCCGCAAGCTCGGGGTAGATGAGGGTGATCGCCGTCGCGCTGCCGGTCGTCGTCGGGATCATCGAATTGAGCGCCGAGCGCGCCCGGCGCAGATCCTTCGCCGGGCGATCCACGATGGTCTGGGTGTTGGTCACGTTGTGGATCGTGGTGATGGAGCCGTGGCGGATGCCGAGGCTGTCGTGCAGCACCTTCACCACCGGCGCGAGACAGTTCGTGGTGCAGGACGCGGCGGTGACGATCCGGTGGGCCACGGGATCGTAGATGTCGTGATTGACGCCGTAGACGATGTTGGCGGTGGGTCCGTCCTTGACCGGAGCGGAGACGACCACCTTCTTCACGCCCGCCTCGAAATAGGGCGCGAGCGCTGCCTCGGTCTTGAAGACGCCGGTGCAGTCGATGACCACGTCCACGCCATCGAGCGGCAGGTCGGAAAGATCCCGCGCGCCGACGAAAGGCAGGCGCGTGCCGTCGATGGTGACGGAGGCCTCGTCATGTGCGAAGGCTGCGTCCCAGCGGCCATGCACCGTGTCGAACTCGAGCAGATGGGCGTGCATCGCCGGATCGCCGATCGCGTCGTTGATCCAGGCGAGCGTCGCCCCACGTTCGAGCAGCGGCTTGAGGGCAAGCTTGCCGATCCGCCCCAGGCCGTTCACCGCGTAGACCGTCATGCCGGCGCCCCGTTGCTCGCATGGCCGATCTCGTCCACCGCCTTCTGGAGCGAAATCCGGTCGAGCGAGGCCAGAGGCAGCGCGGCAAAGGCGCGGATGCGATTGCGCAGCGCCCCGTAGGCCTGCTGGAAGGCGAGGCTCTTCTCGGCGTCGGTTCCCTCCACCTTCACCGGGTCGGGCATGCCCCAGTGGGCGCTGATCGGCTGCCCCTGCCAGGCGGGGCATTCCTCGTTGGCCGCCTGGTTGCAGACCGTGAAGACGAAATCGAACCTGGGCGCGTCGTCGCCCTGGAATTCCGACAGGTTCTTCGCGCGCAGCACGGAGATGTCGTGCCCCTTCTGCGCCAGCACCTCCAGCGCGAAGGGGTTGAGTTCGGAATAGGGTTTCGTGCCGGCCGAGTAGGCTTCGAAGCGGTCGCCGGCCTCCTTGCGAAGAATGGACTCGGCGAAGATCGACCGCGCCGAGTTGCCGGTGCAGATGAAGAGCACCTTGTAAAGGTTTTCGGGCATGGGAAGTTTTCCTGTCGTGGAGGGATCGGTCAGAGGTGGGCAAAGTTCCGGCCGCCCGCGGCAGCAGTCGCGCAGCAGGTAGTCGAGGGTGCCCCGCACCTCCGTCATGTCGACCGTGTAGCGAAGCGACGTGCCCGCACGCTCCTGCGTGACGAGGCCGGCCTGCATCAGCGCGGCCAGGTAGGACGACAAGGTGGAGGGCTTGAGATCCAGCGCACAGGCCAGCTCACCGGCCGGCACGCGGTCCGGGTAACGGCGCATGAGCAGCCGGAAGAGGGCCAGCCGCTGCGGGTGGCCGAGTGTCGAAAGGCGGTCGGAGGCAGTAAATTCCATATTTCGTGAATATATGAAATATGAGCTTTCGCAAGTTCTTTTTCCCGCTTGGGGGCAAAGGATCGTCCCGGGTTTCCGCCGGCTGCGGTTGCGTCAGGCAGCGTCAGGCCGCGCTGCGCCACGGCCGCGTGCCGGCCCCGCTCAGCCCGGCAAGCGTGGCGGCGATGCGCGCAGGCTCAGCACCGCCCCAGAAGACGCGACAGTGCCAGGGGAAGCGGCCAGCGGTTCATCGTGTAGACATGGATGGACGGGGCGCCGTAGGCGATGAGGCGTCGGGCCTGCTCGACCGTGGCCGCCGCCGCGAGATAGGGCTGCATCTCGGGTTTGTCCTCGCTCTCCCGGAAGAGCCGTTCCAGCCAGTCGGGCACCGTCGTGCCGTTGGCCCTGGCGAAGCTCCGCACGCGCGCCCACCCCTCGAGCGGCATGAGGCCGGGCACGATCGGCGCGTCGATGCCATGGCGCGCACATGCCTCGAGAAACCGCCCGTAAGCCGCCGGGTCCAGCACGAATTGGCAATAGGCCATGTGCGCCCCGGCATCGAGCTTCAGCTTCAGGTGGTCGATATCCTGGTCGAGCGTGCCGGCCTCGGGGTGCTTTTCGGGATAGGCGGCGACGGCGATCCGGAACGGGTGCCGCTCTGCAAGCGCCGCGACGAGGTCCGAGGCATGCGCGAAGCCCGGCGGCAGCGGACCCTCCATCGCGCGGGGCTGATCCCCCCGCAGCGCAAGGATGTCGTGGATCCCGGCCTGCCAGAGACCCTCCGCCGTCTCGAGCGCCGCCCGCCGCGACAGGCCCAGCGCCGTCAGGTGCGCCATGACGGGTCGCCCGGTCAGGCGCGCTACCTCCACCGCGCTGTCGTGGGTCCCGGCGCGCGTGGTGCCGCCCGCGCCCATCGTGACGGAGAACCCCTCGCTGGCGGCCGGGGCGAGGCGCTCGACGGTCTCGCGGAACTGCGCATGGCGGCGCTCCGACCGTGGCGGAAACAGTTCGAACCCCATGGGCACCGCCCCGCCGGAGATGACGAGCCGCCGCAAGAGCGCATCGGCTGGCTGTGGAACAAGCTGGCGATGGGGCACGACGATCCGGTCTCCGCGCCCTCAGCCGGCCCAGTCGCGGCCGGCCGCCTGCGCCTGCTCCCGCGCGCCGGGATGCGACGAGGGCCGGAACGGCACCTCCGTCACCCGGGCGTCCACGGGTCGGCCCGTGGCGTCCGCGTAGATGTCTGGCAGCTCTACCTTCAGTGCCGTGTCCGGCGCCGAGAGTGCCGGCGGCACGTAGCCGAGCGCGATGTTGACCTGAAGTTCGGGCGACCACCACGGCGAGGTCACGTAGCCCACCCGCTCTCCGTCCGGCGTGGCGATGAGCCAGAAATCGGGGGCGTAGTCGGTCACCGGACGCCCGCCCATCGTCAGCCCGACGAGCTTCAGCTTGAACGGGAAGCGGCCCGCGTCGATCTCGGCGCGCTGAGCCTCCAGCGCGGCGCGCCCGATATAGTCGGCGGCCTTCTTGCGCGGCACCTGGTAGGCGAGGTTCACCTGGAAGGGGGAGGTCTCGGTATCCATGTCCTGGCCCCAGGACAGGATACCGGCCGCGATCCTGCGATGATGGGCCGGCGCGATCACCCGCAGCCCGTAGAGCGCGCCATGCGCGCGCAGCGCGTACCAGACCGGTTCCGCGGCGAGGGTCGCGTCGCGCACGAAGATCTCGTAGCCCTTCTCGCCGGAAAAGCCGGTCTGGCTGACCACCACCGGGCAGCCGGCAAGCGTCGTTTCGAAAAGGCCGTAATAGGGCAGGCGACGGATCTCTTCCCCGAAGAGATCGGCCATGAACGCCTCCGAGGTCGGCCCCTGGACCTGAAGCGGCGCGACGTCGAGCTCGGCGATCTCCACGTCGTGGCCAAGCCCCACGTTCACGCCCTGCAACCACAGAAGGAGGTCGCTGTCGGAGGCCGAGAACCAGAACTCGTCGCGGCCAAGACGCAGAAGGACCGGGTCGTTGAGGATGCCGCCCTTCTCGTTGCAGACGATCACGTACTTGCCCCGCATGGGCTGGATCTTCGTGGCATCGCGCGTGATGACGCGGTTGACGAACGCCTCGGCGTCGGGTCCGCGCACGCGGATCTGGCGCTCGACCGCGACGTTCCAGAGCGTGACGCGGTTCACCAGCGCCTCGTATTCGGCCATGGCGCCGCCCTCTTCGGGCCGGACATAGCCGCGCGGGTGATACATCCGGTTGTAGACGGTGGCGCGCCAGCACCCCGCCTCGACCGAGAGATGCCAGAAGGGCGATTTCCGCACACGGGTGGAGATGAGCATCTGCACGGGCGGGGCGCCGGACTGCCGCAGGTTCACGGGAACCAGCCGGTCGGACTGGTCCACGCCCGGCACGTTCGGATGGGAGCGGCCCTCTTCCGTCATGCGATCCCCTCCCTGCGGTCGCGTCCCGAGACGGCGCGCTCCTCCCGCGCGCAACCTCCGGCTTTTCCTGCCGTTCCGAGCCTGCCAAAGCCGAGGGCGTCGCGCAACGACAGCCCGCCGGTGTTTCGCAAACACCTCAGCCTTCTAAAGCTCCGGCCGACCTCGTCGGGGGTGCGCTACCGACCGCGCCAAGCTGCGCGCCGCGGCGGCATGGACCGGCGCCTCCGGCCGTGGCATGTCTTGGGGAGGTGTCAGACACGGGGGCGCGGATGGACGGCGGGAAGACCGACGCGGCAGAGGCGGCCGCCTATTACAACGACGCAGACGTCGCGGCCTTCTACCGGCTCTGCTGGGGCGGGGACGACATCCATATCGGGCGTTACGACACCGGGGCCGAAAGCGTGGCCGACGCCTCCGTCGCGATGACGCGCCATCTTCTCTCCCTCGCCGGGATCGTGGCCGGCGACCGGGTTCTCGACATCGCCTGCGGCTATGGCGGGACGCTGCGCCTTCTGGCGCGCATGGGGTGCCCCGCGGCGGGCATCGACATCTCCGGGCGCGCCGTGACCGAGGCGCGGCGCCGCAACGCCGAGGCCGGGCTCGACGACCGCATCGATGTCCGGCTCGGCGATTTCCACGAGATCGGCGAGCCCGACGGCGCATGGGACGCGGCGATCTGCCAGGAGTCGCTCATCCATTCCACGGACCGGCCGCGCGTGATGGCCGAGGTCCACCGTGTGCTGCGTCCCGGCGGCGTCTTCGCGCTCTCGGACATCCTGACCGCCCCGGGCGCGGACGAGGCGCTGGTCAACGAGGCCTTCGCGAGGCTGGGCGCCCGGGCCGGCGCGACGCCCGCGGACTACCGCGCCATGGCGGAGGCGGCGGGGTTCGAGATCGCGGCGTCGGAGGAGCGCCCCCGGGACATCCGCACCCATTACGACAAGCTGGCCGAGGCGCTGTCGGACCCGGTGCCCGGCCTCGACCCCGACGCGCGGGACGCCATCGCGCAGAGCGTCGCGCGCTGGCGGAAGGCGCTGGCCGGCGGGCATATCACGTGGGCCTGCCTCGTCGCAAGCAAGCCCGGCTGAAGGCGGCGCTCAGATGTCTAGCGCGTTTTCCTTTTCCCAGCGGGAGAAATGCGAGACGAAGGAGTGCCACTCCCGGTTCTTGAGCTTGAGGTAGGCGGCCGTGAACGCCTCCCCCATGGCCCCGGAGAACGCCCCGTCCGCCTCGAAGGCGCGCAGCGCGTCGAGCAGGTTGAGCGGCAGCCGCGGTGCCTCGGTGACGGTGTGGCCCTCGGCATACATGTCGATGTCGAGGCGCGGCCCGGGATCGGCCTCGTCCTTCAGACCCGACAGCCCCGCCGCGATGATCGCCGCCTGCAGCAGGTAGGGGTTGGCCGCGCCGTCCGCGAGGCGCAGCTCGAACCGCCCGCGCCCAGGGACGCGCACCATGTGGGTGCGGTTGTTGCCCGACCAGGTGACGGTGTTGGGCGCCCAGGTGGCGCCGGAATGGGTGACGGGCGCGTTGATCCGCTTGTAGCTGTTCACGACCGGGTTGGTGATCGCCGCCATCGCGGGCGCGTGGCGCATGATCCCGCCGAGGAAATGCGCGCCCTCCGGCGAGAGGCCCAGCTCTCCCGCGGGGCCCGGCCCCGTGCCGTCGAAGACGTTGCGGCCCGCATCGGCGCCCGGCGCGTCCCAGGCCGAGACGTGGACGTGACAGCCATTTCCCGTCAGCCCCTCGATGGGCTTGGGCATGAAGGTGGCGCGCAGCCCGTGCGCCTCGGCCACCGACTTCACCATGAACTTGAAGAAGCTGTGCCGGTCGGCGGTGACGAGGGCGTCGTCGAAGGCCCAGTTCATCTCGAACTGCCCGTTCGCGTCCTCGTGGTCGGTCTGGTAGGGGCCCCATCCGAGATCGAGCATGTGGTCGCAGATCTCGCGCACCACGTCGTAGCGGCGCATCACGGCCTGCTGGTCGTAGCAGGGCTTCTCGGCGGCGTCGTAGGGATCGCTGATGGCGTCGCCCGCGGGCGTGAGCAGGAAATACTCCGCCTCGATTCCCGACTTGACGTGCAGCCCGGCCTCCGCGGCGGCCGCGATCTGGCGGCGCAGCACGTTGCGCGGGGCTTGCGCGACCTCCTCGCCCTCCATCATGCAATTGGCCGCGACCCAGGCGACCTCGGGCTTCCACGGAAGCTGGACGACGCTCGCGGGGTCGGGCACGGCCAGCATGTCGGGAAAGGCCGGGGTCATGTCGAGCCAGGTGGCGAAGCCCGCGAAGCCCGCGCCGTCCTTCTGCATGTCGCCGATCGCTTGCGCCGGAACCAGCTTGGCGCGCTGGCCGCCGAAGAGATCGGTGAAGGAGATCATGAAATACCTGATCCCCTTTTCGCGGGCGAACTCCGCCAGATCCTGTGTCATCGCCGTCTCCCTGTTCCGATGTCGCCGCCCGGCGGGACTAGAGGCCGCCTCCGGGCTTGCCCGGCCACCAGTCCGTTCCGGCAAGGGGCACGCGCGCCATCGCCGCGGCCTCCATCGTCAGCGCGCACAGGTCCTCGGGCTCTAGGTTGTGGAGGTGGTTGTGCCCGCAGGCGCGCGCGATGGTCTGCGCCTCGAGGGTCATCACCTTGAGGTAGTTCCGCAGCCGGCGGCCCGCATCCTCGGGGTCGAGGCGCGCGGCAAGCTCGGGATCCTGCGTGGTGATGCCCGCGGGGTCGCGCCCTTCGTGCCAGTCGTCATAGGCGCCCGCGGTGGTACCCAGCTTCCGGTACTCGGCCTCCCATTTCGGGTCGTTGTCGCCGATGGCGATCATCGCCGCCGTGCCGATGGACACCGCGTCGGCCCCGAGCGCCATGGCCTTGGCCACGTCGGCGCCGCTGCGGATCCCGCCCGAGATGACGAGCTGCACCTCGCGGTGGACGCCGAGATCCTGAAGCGCCTGCACGGCGGGGCGGATCGCCGCGAGGGTCGGGATGCCCACATGCTCGATGAACACGTCCTGCGTGGCGGCGGTGCCGCCCTGCATCCCGTCGATCACCACCACGTCGGCGCCGGCCTTCACGGCGAGCGCGGTGTCGTAGTAGGGTCGCGTCGCGCCCACCTTCACGTAGATCGGCTTTTCCCAGCCGGTGATCTCGCGCAGCTCCAGGATCTTGATCTCCAGGTCGTCGGGCCCGGTCCAGTCCGGGTGGCGGCAGGCGGAGCGCTGGTCGATCCCCTTTGGCAGCGTGCGCATCCCGGCCACCCGGTCCGAGATCTTCTGGCCGAGCAGCATCCCCCCGCCGCCGGGCTTGGCGCCCTGCCCCACGACGACCTCGATGGCGTCGGCGCGGCGCAGGTCGTCGGGGTTCATGCCGTAGCGCGAGGGCAGGAGCTGGTAGACCAGAAGCGTCGAGTGCTCGCGTTCCTCGTCGGTCATGCCGCCGTCGCCCGTGGTGGTCGAGGTGCCCGCCATGCTCGCGCCCCGGCCGAGCGCCTGCTTCGCCGCACCCGAGAGCGCGCCGAAGCTCATCCCCGCGATGGTGATCGGGATCTGGAGGTTGAGCGGCTTCGTCGCGTGGCGTCCGCCCAGCACCACGTCCGTCCCGCAGCTTTCGCGGTAGCCCTCCAGCGGGTAGCGCGACACCGACGCGCCCAGGAAAAGCAGATCGTCGAAATGCGGCACCCGCCGCTTCGCCCCGCCGCCCCGGATGTCGTAGATGCCGGTGGCCGCGGCGCGGCGGATCTCGGCGTTCACCTCGGGCGGGAAGGTCGCGGAGAAGCGCGGCGGCGTCTGGGGAGTGTCGCTCATCAGTAGGCCCCGGCGTTGTCGATGTCGAAGTGGTAGAGCGTGCGGGCCGAGCCGTAGCGGCGGAACTCCTCGGGCCGCGCGTCGATCTCCGCCCGCTCGAGCAGCCCGGCAACCAGCTCCAGGTGCTCGGGGCGCATCTCCTTCTCGACGCAATCCGCGCCGAGGCTCTTCACCCATCCGCGCACGAAGAGGCGCGCCTCGTAAAGCGAGTCTCCCAGCGCCTCGCCCGCGTCGCCGCACACGACGAGCGTTCCGGCCTGAGCCATGAAGGCGGACATGTGGCCCACGCCTCCACCCACGACGATGTCGATGCCCTTCATCGAGATGCCGCAGCGCGAACTCGCGTTGCCCTTCACGACCAGCAGGCCACCGCGCCCCGTGGCGCCGGCATACTGGCTGGCGTCGCCCTCCACGATGACGGTGCCCGAGACCATGTTCTCGGCCACGCCCGGCCCGGCCGATCCCGCGACGCGCACGCTCGCCTGCTTGTTCATGCCGGCACAATAATAGCCGGTGGAGCCGCGCACCGTGACCTGGATCGGCGTGTCGAGACCGACCGCCAGGGCATGGGCGCCGCGGGGGTTCAGCACCTCCCACTCGGTCGCGTTCCCGCCCGCGCCCTGAAGCGTGGCGTTCAGCGTCCGGAGGTCCTCGGCGGCAAGGTCGATCGTCTGCATGTCAGCGGGCCCAGAAATAGACGGTGGCGGGTTCGGGTTCCCAGACGCGCGCCGCGTCGATGCCGGGCAGCCCGACCAGCGCGCGGTATTCGGAGCCGAAGGCGACGTAGCCGTCGGTCTCGGCCATCACGGCGGGCTTGCAGGCGATGGGGTCGCGCACGACGCCGAAGCCGTCCTTGGTGCCGACCACGAAGGTGTAGAAGCCGTCGAGATCGGCCAGCCCCGCCTCCAGCGCCTCGCCGAGGGTGGCCCCCTCCTGCATCCGCCAGGTGAGGTAGGCCGCTGCCGCCTCGCTGTCGTTCTCGGTCTGCACCTCCACGCCCGCCCGGGCGAGGCGGCGCTTGAGGTTGTGGTGGTTCGAAAGCGAGCCGTTATGCACGAGACACTGATCGGCGCCCGTGGAAAAGGGATGCGCGCCGAGCGTCGTGACGGCGGACTCGGTGGCCATGCGGGTGTGGCCGATGCCGTGGGTGCCGGCCATCGCCGCAAGGTCGAAGCGCGCGGCCACGTCCCGGGGCAGCCCGACCTCCTTGTAGATCTCGATCGCCTCGCCCGCGCTCATCACCCGAAGGCCCGGGCTTAGCCCGGCCAGGGCCTCGCGCGCCGCAGGAATGCAGTCGGCGGGCAGCTCTAGAACGGCGTGGGTGTCCTTCGCGCGCATCGTGGCCCTCGCGCCCAGAGCCTCGGACAGTCGCGCGTCGAGCCCCGGGAGATCCGCCGCGGGCGCGTCCGACTGCACCGTGATCTTGCCAGTGCCCCCCGGCGCGTAGACGGCGAGCCCCGCGCTGTCGGGGCCGCGATCGGTCATGGTGATCAGCATGTCCGACAGAAGCGCGCCGAGCCGCGGCTCGAGCGCCGCGTCCTTGAGAAACAGTCCGACGATTCCGCACATTGCCGCGCCCCGCTTCGCCGCCGGCCCAGAGACGGGCCCGCCAGGACTGATGGGCAACAGATTTTCTTCTGGGGCAAAAGTGCCGATACCCAGCTTGGGCCCCGGCCCGCCAACCAGTGGCGGATCTGCACAGAATTCAGGCAGCCACGCTTATCCCGATTGCGGATAGCAGATCACGGAGAGGTACCGGGTGGGCAGGCGGCGCAACTCTTCGGGGCCATGCGGCGCGTCGGCATCGAAGAAGAGCGAATCTCCCGGCCGGAGGTCGAACAGGCTGTCGGCATGACGGTAGCCCACCTCGCCTTCCAGCATGTAGATCAGCTCCAGCCCCTCGTGCTGGAAGACGGGAAAGACGTCCGTCTTCTTGGAGAGCGTGATGAGATAGGGTTCCATCACCACGCCGCTCGCGTTGGAGCCCAGGTGACCGAGCAGGTTGTACTGGTGCCCGGCCCGGGTGCCCGCCCGCTCGACATCCGCCCCCTGCCCCGCCGGCGTATGGACGACGCCCCGGCGCTCCTCGTAGCCGCGGAAAAAGGCCGTGAGCGGCACGCTCAGCGCGTGCGACAGCGCCTGGAGCGTCGTGAGCGAGGGCGAGATGTTGCCGTTCTCGATCTTCGAGAGCATACCGGCCGAAAGCCCCGTCTGCTGGGCGAGCTCGGCCACCGTTATGCTCTGCTGGCGACGGAAGGCGCGCAACTCCCGCCCGATCGCGACCTCGAGCACCTTTTCGCGCGCGCCGCGGCGTCCATGGGGATCCTGGGTCAGCGTTACGGGTTTGCGCGCCACGGCGTCTCGCCTCTTTCCTTCCGGGCGCGACATGACCGAGCGCCCCGGCTGCAAGCCTAGCCCGGTTCCGCAAGAGAAAAAATCGTTCGCTGCGGTCAATCCGGCACCCACGGGCGACAACGCCGTCGCGCCATGGCGACATTGCGCTGCGCGCGCCGAACGCCGAGGATGCGTCCGAAAGCGGCACCCTCGAAACGGAGGCGGACATGGCGCAGGCAACCGGGCTTCATCACCTTGCGCAGGACGCGCGATGAGCTCATCGGTCGTGACCGTCTCTCTGCTGACGCTCTATATCGCGCTGCAGGTGGGCTTCATCCTGCGGGCATTGCTGCGCCCCTACCGGGAGCCCTCGGCCCGCGTCGCCTGGGTTCTCGTCATGCTCGCGCTGCCGGCGGTGGGCATGCTGGCCTATGTCCTTTTCGGAGAAACCAACATCGGCCGGCGCCGGGTCGCGCGCTATCGCGAGGCCGCGCGGCTTTTCAAGGCGCCGCAGGTCGACCCAGTTGATGCCCGCAGGCGGATCGCGGCCGTCGCCTCGGACCATGCGTATCTCTTCAACCTCGGCTATTCTGTCAGCGGCTTTCTTCCCACGACCGGAAACGCCGCGCGGGTCTTCTCCGACTCGAACGCCTCCATCGCGTCCCTGCTCGACGACATCGCGGCGGCGGAGCGCTACGTCCATCTCGTCTTCTACATCTGGCTCGACGACACCAACGGTCTGAAGGTCGTCGAGGCGCTCAAGGCGGCCGCGCGCCGCGGCGTCGTCGTGCGCGCGATGGCGGACGATCTCGGCTCCCGGCGGCTCGTGCGCTCGCGCCACTGGACCGACATGCAGGCGGCCGGCGTACGCCTCGCCGCTGCGCTTCCCATCGGCAACCCGCTGCTGCACCCGATCCGGGGCCGGGTCGATCTCAGGAACCACCGCAAGATCGTGGTGATCGACGACCGCATCACCTATTGCGGCAGCCAGAACTGCGCCGACCCGGAATTCCGGGTGAAACCCCGATACGCCCCCTGGATCGACGTCATGTTGCGCCTCGAAGGCCCGGTGGCCGGCCAGAACCAGAGGCTGTTCCTGCAGGACTGGGTCTCGCATGTCGACGACGGGCTGGAGGATCTGGGCGCATCGGCAGCGGAACAGCCGTCGAAGGGCTCGATCGTGGCACAGGCAATCGGCACCGGACCGACGGTCCGCAATTCCGCCATGCCGGAGGTCTTCGAGACTCTGATGCACGGCGCGCGCGAGGAGCTGGTGATCACGACGCCCTATTACGTGCCCTCGGATTCGATGCAGTCGGCGCTCTGCGGCGCCGGCCATCGCGGGGTCCGCACGAGCCTGGTGCTTCCTGCCAAGAACGATTCCTGGATCGTCGGCGCCGCGAGCCGAAGCTACTACCTCGAGCTTCTGCAATCGAATGTGCGGATCTTCGAGTACGAGGGAGGTCTGCTGCACGCCAAGTCGCTCACCCTCGACCGCGAGATCGCCCTGATCGGCTCGGCCAATCTCGACCGGCGCTCCTTCGAGCTCAACTACGAAAACAACGTGCTTCTCAAGGACAGGGCGCTCACCGGAGAACTCCGCGACCTGCAGGACGGCTACATTTCCCGGTCGCGCGAAATCACCATGAAGGAGGTGACGGATTGGGGTCCGGGCAAACGGCTCTGGAACAACTCGGTCGCCATGATGGGCCCCGTGCTGTGAGGCGCGCGGGATGGGGCGCACGGCGCCACCGCCTTGAATCGCGGCCGCGGCGTCGCGACATAATGCGAAACCCCGCCCGACATGCGGCTCACGGGCGATCATCGAGGCCCCGCGGCAGCCCTGTGGCCGGCGGCCAGCGCGCCTGACACGCCCGCGCGGCGCGACCAGGCGACGCGACAAGGGGGCAGAGGACGCCCGGCAAGGAACAGAGGATTGGTGCAGACACACCGCGAGACGATCGACTGGCAAGGACGGGAACCGGACACGGCGCCCGCCGCGGCCCTGCGCGTGGCGACCTGGAACATCCGCAAGGCCGTCGGCCTCGACCGGCGGCGGGATCCCGCGCGCGTGATCGCCGCCATCGCCGATCTGCGCGCCGACATCGTCGCCCTGCAGGAGGCCGATCTGCGCCTGGGCACCCGGCCCGCCGCGCTGTCGCGCCACGAGATCGCGGAGGCCACCGGCATGGAGGTCGTGGACGTGGGCGGCAATCCAGGCTCGCTCGGCGTGCACGGCAACGCGCTGCTGGTGCGACGGGATCTGCTGGTGCGCGCGGCGGCCTCGATCGAGCTTCCCGCGCTCGAGCCGCGCGGCGCGATCACGGCGGAAATCGCCGTGCCCGGGCTCGAAGCGCGCGTGCGCGTGGTCGCGACCCACCTGGGGCTCCTGCGCGCGTGGCGGCGCCGCCAGCTCGCCACGATCCGGACCGGGCTGGACGCCGCCGCCCTGCCCAACACCCTGATCCTGGGCGATTTCAACGAATGGTCCACGGTCCGCGGGCTCGAGGCCCTCGCGCCCGATTTCGCGGTGCTCGCGCCGGGCGCCAGCTTCCACGCCGCGCGGCCGCTGGCGCCGCTCGACAGGATCGCGCACGGCCTCGGCCTGCACGCCTTCGGCGCGGGCGTGGTCAGGGAAGGACCGAGCCGCATCGCCTCGGACCACCTGCCCGTCTGGGCGGAATTCGCGCCCGCCCTCATGCCCGACGCGTCCGACCACCCCGCGCCCGCCGCGCGTCCCGCACCGCCGCGGTCGAGGCTCCGCAGGCTGCGCCGGGCCTGAGCCGACAGGACGGCGCCGGCGCGGCCGCCTCAGCCCGCCAGCGCCTCTTCGAGCTCCCGGGTCAGCCGCCGCGCCTCTTCGGCACGGGGCTTGGAAAAGCGGGCGAGCAGAAGGTAGGCGACCGGTGTGAGATAGAGGGTGGAAAGCGTGGCGAGCCCGAGCCCGCCCACGATCACCCAGCCCAGCGCCTCGCGCGCCTCGGCCCCGGCCCCCGACGACAGGATGAGCGGCACGCCGCCCAGCACGGTGGAGGTCATCGTCATCATCACGGGACGCAGGCGGATCGTGGAGGCGTCGAGGATCGCCTCGCGCACCCCCTGCCCCCGGTCGCGTAGCTGGTTCGCGAACTCCACGATCAGGATGCCGTTCTTGGCCATGATCCCGATCAGCATGACGAGCCCGATCTGCGAATAGACGTTCAGGCTCTGCCCGGTCAGCAGAAGCGCGAAGGCCGCGCAGGCCAGCCCGATGGGCACGGTCGCCATCACGACGATGGCGGAGACGAAGCTTTCGAACTGCGCCGAAAGCACCAGGAACACCACCGCGATGGCGAAGGCGAAGGTCACGAGGAGGCCCGCGTTGGTCTGGTCGAGCGTCGCCGCCTCGGCCAGCGGGACGATGCGGTTTTCCTCGGCAAGGATGTCGTCCGCCATCTCCTCGACCTGCGCCAGCGCGTCGCCAAGCGCCAGCTCCGGCGTGAGCCCTGCCGAGATCTCGACCGAGCGCTGCTGGCCCTCGCGTTCGAGTTCGGGCGCGACGGCGCGCTCCTCCAGTCGGACGAAGCTCGACATCGGCACCATCTGCCCCTCCGACGAGCGCACGAAGATGTTCTGCAGATCGCCCGGGTCGTTCACGGGGTTCGTGGTCGACAGCATCTGCACGTCGATCGCCTCGTCCTCGACGAAGACCTCGCCGATCGTGCGCCCGTTCAGCACCGCGCGCAGCGCCTCGCCCAGCCCGGTGATGTCGATGCCCAGATCGGCCGCGCGGGTGCGGTCGATCTCCACGAAAAGCTGCGGCTGGGTTGTCTCGTATTCCAGGCGCACCTGGCCCATCGCCGGCATCTCCTGCATCCGGGCCACGAGGCGTTCGGACACCTCCGCGAGCTGCGCGTAGCTCGATCCCGTGACGGCGAAGGACAGGCCCCGCCCGGCGCCCCGGATGCCCAGGGAATTGGGCTGGATGGCGAAGGCGCGCACGCCCACGATCCGGCGCAGCTTGCCGTTGATCTCGCCCACGATCTCGTCCTGGCTGCGCGCGCGCTCGCCCCACTTGGCCAGCGTGAAGACCATGAACCCGCGGTTGTCGGCGCCGAAGCCGGTGATCGAGAAGACGTTGGTGATCTCGCCCGCCTCGCGCAGGGGCTGCACCGCGTCCTCGATCTCGCGCATCTTTCCGGTGGTGTAGTCGAGCGAGACGCCCTGCGGCGCGGTCACGCTGAGAAGTGCGACGGCGCGATCCTCGCGCGGGGTCAGTTCCTGGCGGATGCCGCTGCCCACCAGCACGGCCGTCGCCGCGAAGAGCACCGCGGCAAGCACGATCACCAGCGGCACGGCAAGCGCCCAGCCCAGCGTGCGCGCGTAGATCGCCGCGAGGCGATTGCCGACCCACGCCACCGGACCGGTCCGGGCCGATCCCTCGCGCAGAAGACGGCTCGCCAGCACGGGGCAGAGCGTCAGCGCCACGAGGGAGGAGAGCGCCACCGCCATCGCGAGGGTGAAGCCGAATTCACGGAAAAGCCCGCCCGCCTGTCCCGGCAGGAAGGACAGCGGCACGAACACGGCCGCGAGCGTCGCGGTGGTCGTCACCACGGCGAAGAACACCTGCCGCGTGCCGAGCACGGCCGCCGCGCGCGGGCCCATTCCTTCGGACCGCCGCCGCACGATGTTTTCCAGAACGACGATGGCGTCGTCCACCACGAGCCCGGTGGCCAGCACGAGGGCGAGCAGCGTCAGGATGTTGACGGAAAAGCCCACCATCCAGATCGCGGCGAGCGTGCCGATCAGCGCGACCGGCATTGTGATCGCCGGGATCATCGTGGCGCGCGCGTCGCGCAGGAACACGAAGATCACCACGACGACGATGAGGATGGCCAGGCCGAGCGTCTTCAGAACCTCCGCGATCGCGCCGTTGATGAACACCGCGTCGTCGGAGGTGACGAAGATGCGCACGTCCTCGGGCAGCGTGGCGTCGAGTTCCGCCACGGTCGCCCGCACCGCCGCCGAGATGTCGAGCGTGTTGCTGCCCGCCTGCCGGATGATGCCGATCCCGAGCCCCGTCTGGCCGTTGGCGCGCAGCACCGTCTCGTTGGGCGCGGGGCCCAGCGTCACGGTGGCCACGTCGCGCACGCGGACGTTCGGGGCAAGTTGCAGATCCTCGAAGGCGGCGGGCGAGGCCACCAGCGCGGTCGTGCGCACGTTGATCGACTGCCGGCTGCCCGCAAGGTCGCCCGCCGGCGCGTTGAAGCCCGCATCGGCCAGCGCGCGGCGCATGTCGGCAAGTGTCAGGCCCCGGCTGGCCAGCTCGGCCAGGTCGATGTCCACGCGGAAGATCGGTTCCCGGTCGCCGTAGATCTGCAGGTCGGCCACACCCTCGATCGAGATCAGCCGGTCCTCGACCCGCTCCCGGACGATCCGCGTGAGGTCCTGCGGCGAGCGGCTGGCGGAGGTGACGGCCACGCGCACCACCGGCTGCGCGTCGGCGTCGGCCTTGACGATCTCGGGCGTCTCGGCACCGTCGGGAAGCTGTCCCGCGATCCGCGCCACGGCATCCCGGACGTCGGTCGCCGCCACATCGATATCGACGTTGCCGGTGAATTCCAGCGTGACGCGGCTGCGCCCGAAACGCGAGTTCGACGAGATCGAGCGAATGCCCGCGACCCGGCCCACGGCCCCCTCGATCCGGCCGGTCACCTCCTGGTCGATGCTTTCCGGCGATGCGCCCGGGAACTGGGTCGTGACGGTCACGACCGGGCGGTCCACGTTCGGAAGCTCGCGGATCTCGGCGCCGAAGATCGCGGCGAGCCCCGCCAGCACGACGAGCGCGCTCAGCACATAGGCCAGGATCGGGCGGCGCACGAAAAGCGCCGTGCCGCCCTGGGCCGTTCGCGTGGCATCCTCCATCATCCGCCCGCCCCCCTCAGAGCGCGTCGCGCGACGTGTCGAGCCGCGCGGCCTGCGGTTCGGCGACCCGCACCTCGCCGCCGGGGCGCAGGTTCTGCACGCCCTCGGTCACGACCTGCTCGCCGATCTCGAGCGCCCCCTCGACCAGGACCGCATCCTCGTTGCGCTGGCGGATCGTCACCGGCACGCGCACCGACGCCCCGTCCCGCACGACCCAGACGAAGGAGCCGTCGCTCGACCATTGCACGGCAAGCGGATCGACCGACGGCAGGCGTTCGCCCGGAAAGGCGAGGAAGACCTCGAACGCCATGCCCGCGCGCAGCGCGTCGTCCGGATTGGCGAGCCTGCCCTGCACCAGCAGGGTGCGGCTGGTGCTGTCCACGATCGTGTCGATCGCGCGCACCTCGCCCTCCAGCAGGCGGTCCGGCAGGGCAAGCGGCCGCGCCTCCAGCGGCATCCCGGCTGCCAGGCGCGGGATCACCCGCTCGGGCACCCGGAAGTCGATCAGGATTTCCGAGCGGTCGCTGATCGACACGAGCGCCGCGCCGCCCGTCACGCGATCGCCCACGCCGAGGTCGGGCACACCGGCCCAGCCCGAGATGGGTGCGCGCACACGCCGCTGCGCGAGGTCGAACTCGGCCTGGCGCAAGGCGAGCTCCGCCTGCCGCAGCGCGAGCTCGGCATCCCGACGTCTGACCTCGGTCACCGATCCGGTCCCGGCAAGTCGCTCCAGCCGCTCCGCCTCGTCCCGCGCATCGGCCAGTGTCAGCTCCGCGCGCTCCTCCGCGATGCGCTCCGCCTCGTCGTCGAGCCTGACGATCAGGTCGCCCTCCCGCACCTTGCCGCCGGGCTCGAACCCGATCTCCACCACCCGGCCGGTCGCGTCGGTGCGCACCGTGACACTGCGCAGCGCCTTGCCGTCGCCGATGGAGGCCACGCGGTCGTCGATGATGCCTTCGGCGACGGGCACGGTGATGACGGTGGCCGGTCCGCGCCCGAACCCGCCGCTGCCGCCGGTATCCTCTTCCGCGTCGAGCTCCACCCCGACGAGGTCGAGGACGCCCAGCCGGTCGAGAAGCGGCAGGGAGGACGGCACGAAGTTGATCCAGAGCGCCAGCGTTCCGGCGATCACCACGAGCGAAAGAACAAGTTGCCTGACCATGCCGTTGACCGCTACGCCGGTTCAGTTCCTGAAGGTAGCGCATATCCGGTGGGTTGACAGGCGAGAACCCGGTTTCGCAAAGCCCGCAGCGAAAGGGACATCCGCCCCGGAAGCCGAGTTGCGGCTGGCGGGACCGATGCGGATGAAGGCGCCGTGGCGGAATTCGCGCAAACCTTGATCTGGATCAAGGCGCGACGCCGCCCCTGCCCGTTCCACAGCGACGCAGCGCCGACGTTCAGGGTTTGTGCACGGGCCGGCGCGCGCACGGCCCAGCACCTCGCCGCACCGGTGAAAACGCCGCTCCCACCCGGGTGTCACGGGCAATCTCGTATCTTGTCAGCACCTTGGCCCTTGCGGCGCAAACGACCGCGACAGCGTCATGGCAGGTCCGTCACCCAAGCCGCAAAGGAGAAATGTCCCGAAGGTTATCCACAGCCTGGAAATGCCCGATTCGCACTGGACGGATCACGTATTCTTGAATTTTGCCATGGCTTTCGCCCGCACGGCATCGCCGTATCGGCGCATCCTTGCCCCTGCAGGCCCCCGGATCCCGGCCCTCACCCCGGCGCACGGCCCACCGCGCCGGGCGCCGTTGCGGCGCGGCCGATCAGGGCGCAGCCCAGCGTTTCGCGCAGCGCGTGGGTAAGGTCATCGACCGTGCGGGTGGACACGAAAAGCCCGCCCGTCGCGTCGGCGAGGCATTTCGCGACGGTTTCGCCGCCCGTGTAGGTCCGCGCCTCCGGGCTGTTCCAGCCGAAGAAATCGTCCACGACCTTGAAGCCGATGACATGGACGCGCAGGTCGGCCGCGCGCGACGCAAGCCGGGTGCCGAGCGCGCAAGGCGTCCCGCCACATGTCTCGTTGCCATCGGTCACCAGCACGACGATCGCGGGCCGTGTCCGGTAGTCGAGCGCTTCGGCCGCGTGCTCCACCGACGCCGCGAGCGGCGTGAGGCCCGCTGGCTCCAGCCTCTCGATCGCGTCGATCACGGCCGGCCCCATGTCCGGCGCGGGCCGGAACCGCAGATCGATCCCGGAACAGGCGTCGGCGCCGCCGGGGCCGTAAACCAGCAGGCCGAGATCGCGAAACGGCGTGATGTCGGGAATGGCCCGGCGCATGGCGGCCCGCGCGTCGATGATTCGCGGGGTCCCGGACAGTTCGTAGGCGACCTCCGCCATGCTGCCCGAGCCGTCGAAGACGAGGATCGCATCCGTCGCGCAGCCGGGATCGGCCTCGAGCCCCGGCGCGCCCGAGAGGGTCCCGGCGGAAACGAAGCCCGCCACGGCGAGCGCGCGCAAACCTGAGGCCACGACATCCCCCGTTCGACCCTTTCCAGAAGCCTAGCACATGCCCTGGCCGGGTTCACGCGCCGCCCGGGCCTTGACCTGCGTCAATGGAAAGGGATTTCATGCATGATCTACAGGTCGGCACAAGTCGGATGGCCACACTGTGCTGCTTCGAGAGTACGAAGGCGGCGCACCCCATCCGGGCCCGAAATCGACTGGCCGCGTGGCGCGGCATCCCGCCTCGCACGGACAGTCCAGCATGGAGGTTGCGTAATGTCCGAGAGAGACGAGTACATCGAGAAGGCCAAGGCGAAGCTGGAGCAGTGGAACGCCGAGATCGAGAAGATGAAGGCCAAGGTCGACGAGGCCGAGGCCGACACCAAGATCGAGTACGAAAAGCAGCTCGAGGAGGCGCGCAACCGGCGCGACGAGGCCGAGGCCAAGCTGAAGGAGCTGCGCGAGGCCAGCGACGAGGCCTGGGCCGACATGAAATCCGGGTTCGACAAGGCGTGGGACAGCCTCTCGGAATCGTTCCGCAACGCCATGGCGCGCTTCAAGTGAAGGAGCTGCCGATGACCCTTGCCACGACATTGCGCGGCGCCGTCGCCGCGCTGGCGCTGGGCTGCGCCGCCCTGCCGGCCGCCGCCCAGGATACCGACGCACTGACCACGACCGAGGAGGTGCGCGCCGAGATCGCCGAGGCGATGGACGCCGTCGCGGCCTATTCCGAGCAGGAGCGCGACGCGGCGCTGACCCGGGCGCGCGAGGCGCTCGATCGGCTAGACGCCGAGATCGCGCGGCGCGAGCAGGCGCTGCGCGAGAACTGGGCGGAGATGTCGGAGGAGGCCCGCGAGACCGCCCGCGACCAGCTTCGCGAGCTGCGCGCGGCGCGCAACCGGCTGGGCGAGCGCTTCGGCGCGCTCCAGGCGGGCGCGGACAGCGCCTGGGACCAGCTCAAGGACGGCTTCGCCGACGCCTGGGACGCGGTCGCCGAGGCCTGGAGCGCCGACGACAACGGCGCGTCCGGCAACTGACCGGACACGGCGCGCCCGCGACCGTCGCGGGCACGCCGCACTTCGATCCATCGACAGACGCGTGCCCCTGCCGCGCTTGCATCGGCGCGGGAGGCGCGACCCGATCAGCCCGGCGCGCCGCTCACGCGCGTGCCCGCCCGGCCCTCGAGGATCTCCAGCGCCTCGCCGAGGCGTCCGATTCCCGCCATACGGCCCTCGCGTACGGCGGCGAAACGTGCCGCGGCCTCGGCTTTCGGGCCCATCGAGCCCGCGGGCAGATCCAGCGCCGTGGCTTCGGAGGGGGAAAGATGCTCTATCCGTTCGGCCGCCTCCGTGCCGAAATCACGGACGATGCCCTCGACATCCGTCAGCATCAGCAGCGCGTCGGCCCCGATCGCGTCGGCCAGAAGCGCGCTGGCCGCGTCCTTGTCGATCACCGCCTGCACGCCGGTAAGGCTTCCGTCGGGGCGCGCCATCACCGGGATTCCGCCGCCGCCCGCGCAGATCACGATGGTGCCGTGCAGGAGAAGCTGCCGGATCACCTTGAGGTCGGGGATTTCCACCGGCGCCGGAGAGGGCACGACGCGGCGCCAGTGCTCTCCGTCCTGCGCGACGGTCCAGCCGTGGCGTTCCGCCATCTCGTCGGCCTTCGCCTTGTCGTAGACAGGGCCCACGAACTTCGTGGGCGCTTCGAAGGCCGGGTCGTCGGGATCGACGCGGATCTGCGTGAGCAGCGTGGCCACCGTGCGCTTGTGGGCGAGGGCGTTCTCGAGTTCCTGCTCGATCAGGTAGCCGATCATGCCTTCCGTCTCGGCGCCCATCACGTCGAGGGGGTAGATCTCCGCTGGCTTGTAGGCGAGGCCCTGAAGCGCCAGAAGCCCGACCTGCGGGCCGTTTCCGTGGGTCACGACGAGGTCGTGCCCGGCCCGCGCGATCTCGGCCAGCGCCCCTGCCGCGATCCGCGCATTCTCGCGCTGGTTCTCCGCGGTAAGCGCCTGCCCGCGGCTCAGAAGCGCGTTGCCGCCCAGCGCGGCCACCACCAGCATCGCCTCACGCCCCCAGCGTGGCGACGAGCACCGCCTTGATGGTGTGCAGCCGGTTCTCGGCCTGGTCGAAGACGATCGACGCCTCGCTTTCGAAGACTTCGTCGGTCACCTCCATGGCGGTGATGCCGAACGCCTTCTCGATCTCCGCGCCCACCTCGGTCTCGGCGTTGTGGAAGGCGGGCAGGCAATGCATGAAGCGGGTGCGCGGATTGCCGGTGCCGGCCATCACCTCGGCCGTGACCTGGTAGGGCTTGAGAAGCTCGATCCGCTCGGCCCAGCGTTCCTTCGGCTCGCCCATCGAGACCCAGACATCGGTGTAGAGGAAATCCGCGTCGCGCGTCGCCTCGGCCACGTCCTCCGTGATCGCGAGCCGCGCGCCCGTCTCCTCGGCGATCTCCCGCGCCTCGGCCTCTATCTCCCCGGCGGGCCAGCAGGCCTTGGGCGCGCAAAGCCGCACGTCCATGCCCATCTTGGCGCCGCCGATCAGAAGGCTGTCGCCCATGTTGTTGCCGGCATCGCCGAGAAAGCAGAAGGCGATGTCGCGCCAGGGCTTGCCGGAATGCTCCTGCATGGTCAGGAAATCGGCCAGGATCTGGGTCGGGTGGAACTCGTCGGTCAGCCCGTTCCAGACCGGCACGCCGGCATGGGCGGCCAGTTCCTCGACCACCGCCTGCCCGAAGCCGCGATACTCGATCCCGTCGAACATCCGGCCCAGAACGCGGGCCGTGTCCTTCACCGTCTCCTTGCGGCCGATATGAGAGCCCGAGGGGCCCAGGTAGGTGACGTTGGCGCCCTGGTCGTGGGCGGCCACCTCGAAGCCCGCGCGCGTGCGCGTACTGTCCTTCTCGAAGATCAGGGCGATCTCCTTGCCCTTGAGAAGCTTCCGCTCGGTGCCCGCGTATTTCGCCGCCTTCAGGTCCGCGGAAAGCTTGAGCAGGAACCCGATCTCGGCGGGGGCGAAATCCCTCAGGCTCAGGAAATGGCGGTTCCTCAGATTGTAGGCCATGCGTCCTCCTATGCCGGGTCGCGGATCGTGGGGCAACTCATGCAGCGCCCGCCGCCGCGGCCGCGGCCAAGCTCCGCGCCGGGCACCTCGAGCACCTCGATGCCCTCGGCCCTGAGCGCGGCGTTGGTATCGTCGTTGCGGTCGTAGCCGACCACGAGTCCCGGGCGCAGCGCCAGCACGTTGTTCCCGTCGTTCCACTGTTCGCGCGAGGCCTCGAAGGCGTCCGCGCCGCCCGTGGGCACCACGGTGAGTTTCTTGAAGCCCATCGCCTTGGCCACGACGTCGAAGAGCGGGCGGTCGATCCGGCGGATATCGAGCGGGGCGCGGCCCTCGCCGGGATGCAGATCGTAGACCGTCATCTCTTCGGCGACTTCGGTGAAGCTCGTCACCACCTCGCCGCCGCAGAAGGTGAAGACCGTGTCGAGATGCATCGCCGCGCGCGACTTCGGGAGCTGGCAGGCCAGCACCCGCGTGGCCCGCCCCTGGTCGAAGAGCGACTCGGCCAGCAGCCCCACCGCCTGCGGCGAGGTCCGCTCGCCCATGCCGACGAGGACGAGCCCGTCGCCCACCGGCATCACGTCGCCGCCCTCCAGCGTCGCGAGCCCGAAATTGCGGGTCGGATCGCCCCAGAGCACCTCCGCCCGGCCCGCGAAGACCGGGTGGAAGCGGTAGATCGCCGCCATCAGCAGGGTTTCCGGCCGCCGCGCCTGCCAGTACATCGGATTGAGCGACACGCCGCCGTAGATCCAGGCGCTGTTGTCGCGGGTGAAGAGCGTGTTGGGCAGCGGCGGCAGGATGAAGCCGAGCCGCCCGAGATAGGCGCCGAACATGCCCGCCGGCTCGAAGGGCAGATCGTCCACCGTGAGCCCGCCGATGAGGAACTCGGCCAGCCTCTCGCCCGGCAGCTCCTTCATCCAGGCGCGCAGGTCGGACAGCATCCCCACCCCGATCTCCTGCGGCGTGATCCTGTGGTCGAGGACCCAGTCGCGCGCCTCGGGGATGTCGAGCGTCTGGCCCAGCAGAACGCCTGTGTCGAGGACCTCGACCCCCTCGCCGCGCATCAGTTCGGCGAAGACGTCGTGGTCCTTTTGCGCCTGGCGGACCCAGAACACGTCATCGAAAAGCAGGTCCTCGCAGTTCTGCGGCGTGAGCCGCCGATGCGCGAGGCCGGGCCGGCACACGATGACCTGGTGCAGCTGGCCGGTTTCGGAATGGACCCCGAGTTCGCGATCGCTCATGCCGCACCTCCCATCAGGGCGCCCGCCGCCAGCACGACGAGGATGAAGGCCGTCAGGATCAGCAGAAGCGGCCAGATGAAGACGATCCAGCGGTCATAGGGCACCCGCCCGATCGCCAGCCCGCCGATCACCACCGCGAAGGTCGGGTTGATGAGGTTCACCAGCCCGTTCGCCGACTGGTAGGCCGTGACCACGAGATCGCGCCCGACCCCGGCGAAATCCGCGAGCGGTGCGAGGATGGGCATGGACAGCACCGCCAGCCCCGAGGACGACGGCACGAAGAAACTCATCCCGACCTCGATGCCGAACATGGTCGCGATGAAGGCGACGCTCGACAACTCGCCCAGCGTCTGGGCCGAGGCGTGCAGGATCGTGTCGGCGATCAGCCCGTCCTCCATCACCACGACGATGCCGCGGGCAAGCCCGATGACCAGCGCCACGCCCAGCAGATCGCGCGCGCCGTCGACGAAGGCGCCGGTCAGCCGCTTCTCTCCCAGCCGGCCGATCAGCCCGGTCAGGATCGCGGCGCCGAGGAAAAGCGCGCCCATCCGCGCCATCCACCAGCCCTGGCTCGACACGCCCCAGATCATCGCGATGAAGGTGAGCGCGAAGACGACGAGGATCACCTTCTGCGTGCCCGTCAGCGTGTCGTCGCCCTCTTCCCCGCCGCCGTCCTTCAGGAAGTGCCGCCTGTGCGCGTCCCACTGGCGCGCGCCGACGGAGCGGTCGTTGTCGGCCTGCACCCGCGCGGCGCAGCGCATGACGTAGGCGACGCAGATCGCCAGCCCGCCGATCAGGATCACGAAGCGCAGCACGATGCCGTTGGTGAAGGGGATGGACGCGGCATCGGAGGCGATGATGGGCGCGAAGGGATTGATGGTGGAGCCGAGCACGCCGATGCCCGCGCCGATCAGGATGATCGCGACGCCGGTCACAGCGTCATAGCCCGCCTTCATCACCAACGGAAGAAGGATGGCGTAGAAGGCCAGCGTCTCCTCGGCCATGCCGTAGGTCGTGCCCCCGATGGCGAAAAGCGTCATGAGGATCGGGATCATCCATATCTCGCGCCCTTCCATCGAGCGCATCGCCGATCGCATGCCGGTGTCGATCGAGCCCGTGGCGTTCACCACACCCAGGAAACCGCCCAGCAGCAGCACGAAAAGCGCCACGTCGATGGCGTTGGCCGAATAGCTGTCGGGATCGTAGAAGCCCGCGATCGGGGCGAGAAGCACGTCGATCGGGCCTTGCGGGTTCGCCTCGACCGTCTGGTAGGTGCCCGGCACCGCGACCTCGCGGCCGATTTCCTCGTTCAGTTCCCGGTCGTACTGGCCGGCCGGGATGATCCATGTCAGCGCGGCGACCAGGACGATCAGCAGGAACAGGATCGTGTAGGCCGTCGGAAACCGCGACTGGAGATCGGGCTCGTCGCCGCGGGGGCTTTCGTCGGCCGCCTCGTTCGAGGTCTCGGGCATGGTCACCTCCCCTTCCCGTTTGCGACCGGTGGACATCGACCGGCGCGGTCACTCTCCCGCGCGTGACCGCGCGCGGCATTGACGCGGGTCAATGCGCGCGCGCAGGACTGTCTTCCCGCCCGCGCGCAGGCCGCGACTCGCGCATCCGGCGGCGTGGCGCGCGGGCGGTGGATTGCCAGGCCGCGAGGGGCACCCGATCCTCGCGGGGCAGGCAGTGTCGTGAAGGTCGGCTCCCCGGACCCGCGTCCTCGGCCTAAGCTTGCGGCCATCCCTGCGCTCGGCTGCCGGAGCGCTGCGCAGGACGGGACGGGCCGTGGCGCGTCACACCAGGCGGCGCGCCGGCAGACGGCGGGTTCCTTTCGCAAGACGGCGCCCTGGCCGGATGTCACGCCTGCGGGCCCGTGTGCCTCTCGCGCAAGGCGGGTCGGCCGCGCGCTCAGGCGTAGCCGCGCTCGGGATTGCGCCGCATGACCGAGAGGTTCAGCGCAAGCGCGAAGCTGCCCCAGGCGAGATAGGGCACCATCATCAGCGCGGCGAGCGTGTCATGGGCGAGGAACGCGAGCGTGGTGGCCAGCACCGCAGCCCACAAGAGCGCGATCACCACAGCCCCGGTGCGGATCCGGTGCAGCCCGAAAAAGACCGCCGACCAGAGCGTGCTGATGGTGATCTGAAGCGCCCAGAGCCCGAGAGCAAGATCGTTGTCGGGCTGCATCGCGACGCGCGCGGCCGCCAGCGACATCAGGACGTAAAGCACCGCCCAGATGACCGGGAAAAGCATGTCGGGCGGCGTCCAGCCCGGCTTGTCGAGGTCGCGGTACCAGGCACCGGGCTTGAACATCATGCCGGCCGCCGCAGGGACGGCGCAGATCGCGAGGTAGAGGGGAAAAAGTGTCATCAGTCGCTCCGCGCTGCTGCCCTTGGCCCGTGCGCGGCGTGTCCGCGGCAACCGGCATGTGTACACCGCACGCTAACCGCTAAACGCCGCGCGATGAAGCCCCACGCGGCGCTTTGCGGTGATCGGGTGCGTGAGGTGGCGTCTTGCCCGGCACCCGCGCGCGCTCGGCCGCCGGGCGCGGGCACCAAGCCCGCCGCGCGCGCACCCGCGCTACGGCCGCACGAGGCCACCGGTATCGATCTCCACGCGTTCGGACAGGCTCATGACGCTGTCGTGCAGAAGCTGGATCGCGTAGGACGGGTTGTGCGTCCACGCGCCCGGGTCCTTGGCCACGAGCTGGTAGTTGTAGGCCGCCTTCAAGAGACGCGGCGTCCAGCTCGCGTAGCGGTTGGGGTAGACCGCTTCCGCCGCGCCGATACGTCCGTCCCCGTCGCCGTCGGTGAAGAAATAGGGGTAGCTTTCCTTGTCATAGCCGATCGGCGTGCCCGCGACCTCCCGCGCATAGGCCGTGATGGCGTCGTTCAGGATGGCGTGCAGCCCGTCGATCTCGTCGGCGATGCCGCCATCGGCGATGCCATCGCCATCGAAATCGGCGTGGCGCGTGCGGATCGCCGCGATATCCGAAACGCCCTGGTGGCAATCGAGGCACCCCGCGGTCGCGACCTCTCCGCCATGGGGCTCGTGGCAGGCCACGCAGCTGTTCGCGCTGGCGACATGCACGAAACGGCCGACATAGCTGCGGCCGTCGTACTGAAAGCCGCCGCGCGTTTCCGCGCCGTGCATCACCGCCGCCGCGACACCGTAATGGACGTTGATGAAGGAGAGCTCGTCCGAGACCGTGTCCGGCCCGATTCCGTCCGTGGCCTCGGCCACCGTCGCGGTCGAGGCGCGGCCCTGGTGGCAGACCGTGCAGGTGGCCGAGGTGTTGAGGCCGCTCACGGTCACGCCCGAGGGAAAGGGCACCGCGTCGAGCGCCTCGGCCTGCGAGACATGGCAAGAGACGCAGCCGATCGCGGTGTTGATCGTGGCCGGATGCTCGACCGACAGCGCCGCGCTGCCATCCGCGCCGAGCCAGTCGAGGAACCCCGTCTCGGAGTGACAGGCGGCGCAGGCCGGCGGCACTTCGCCATCCTCGTTCCAGTGCGTGTAGGAGGGCGAGCGATAATCCCCGTGCGGACCATCGAGCCACGCCTCGGTGATCTCCGTGAGGGTGGGCGCCTGCGCGGCCGCGGGTGCAACTGTGAGAAAACCGAGCGTCATCGCACAGGAAAGCGTCAGGACTCGGATCGCGGACATGGCACCCTCCGGCAGATTGGCTATGGCTCGAGAATACCATACGATCAGGCGCGAGTCCTGCGCATGATCGCGCATGGCGGACCGGGCGCGGCGTGGTCGCGAAAACGCAAGAGGGACAGCGGCATGACGCGCGAAGCCACATCCGCCAAGCGACCGCATCAATCCAGAAGCCTGCGTGTGCCCTCGCGGGCGCTTGCGCCGCTCTACCTCGCGGCCTGCCTCGCGCCGTTGCTGCTGGCCACGACGCGCAGCGTGGCACCGGCGGTGCCCTGGGAAATCGCCGCGGCGGGGCTGGGCATGGTGGCGCTTGCCGCGATGGCGGTCCAGTTCGTGACCTCCGGCCGGTTCGAGGTCGTGTCGGGGCATCTCGGGATCGACCGCGTGATGGCGTTTCACAAGACCGCCGCCTGGTGGGTCCTGCTGGCCGCCCTGCTGCATCCGCTCGCCTATGTCGTGCCCACGGTCATGGCCGATCCCGCGCTCGGGCTGGAACGGCTCTGGGCCTACCACACGCTGCCGCATTACCGCAGCGGGGTCATCGCGGTCGCCGCCCTTTTCCTTCTCGTCGCAGGCTCCGCGCTGCGCGCGCGGCTGCCCCTGCCCTACGAGGCGTGGCGCGGGGCGCATGTGGTTCTCGCGATCCTGGCGGTGGGCGCGGGCCTGCATCATGCGCTCGCGGTGGGACGGTTCAGCGCGATGGGCGCGGTCCAGTCCTTCTGGTGGGTGACGGCCGGGCTGGTTGTGGGCGTCATGGCGGTGCTCTATGGCTGGCGCTGGGCCCAGCTGCACCTGCGCCGCTGGCGGCTTGCCCGTGTCACCCCGCTTGCCGATCGCATGTGGGAGCTGGACATCCAGCCCGCACCGGGGACCGCCCCGCTCGACTATCGCGCGGGACAGTTCGTCTGGATGACCGAAGGCGCGCGGCGCTTTCCGCTCTTCGACCATCCGTTCTCGATCGCCGACAGCCCGGAGCGCCCGGGGCTGGGCCTCATCATCAAGGAGGCCGGCGACTTCACAAACCGGATCGGGACGCTGCCCCCCGGCACCACCATCGGCATCGACGGGCCCTATGGCGACTTCACGCTGGAGTCCCACGACGGGAACGCGCTCCGTCTCATCGCGGGCGGCGTCGGCATCGCGCCGATCATGGGCCTCTTGCGCGACCTCGACGCGCGCGGCGATCCCCGGCCCGTGCGGCTTGCCTATGCGGCGGGCACGCCCGAGAACTTCGCCTGCCTGCCCGAGATCGAGGCGGCGAAGGCGCGCCTCGACCTCGAGGTCCTGCTCGTCAGCGAGGAGGGCGGCCCCGGTTGGGCCGGGGCGGTCGGGCGGCTCGACCGGGACCGGCTCTCCGCGATGCTTCGGGACCTCGACCCCGAACAGGCGGTCGCGTTCATCTGCGGGCCGGGCCCGATGGTGACAGCGGTCTCCGACACCCTCGTCGATCTCGGCGTGCCGATGGGCCAGGTCATCTACGAGCGCTTCGATTACCTCGGCGGCACATCCAGGCAGGACCGCCGGATGCGGGGGCGTTACCTGGCCGTGGGCGCCGCGCTGACGCTTGGCGTCGCGGGCTTCGTGGCGCTCGCGGGGTGATCCGCCGGCCCGCGAGCGGTGGGCGACGCCCTGCCTTCGTATCGGCGCGGGGCGAGGTCACGAACGCGAAAGGACCGGCGCGCGCGACCGCGCGGGTCACATGATCGGGCACGACGCCGGTTTCAGCATGCCCTTCGCATCCCCTAGGCCATGGACGTCACCCGCCGCGGCGGGACATCGCCCCCGGAAAACCGCGACGGTCAAGCGGTCGGCCAGACCCCGCGGTTCGGGGCGTGCGCCGCGACGGCATCGCTGGCCCGACAGGCGGCCGTTCCGGCCGTGGGCCGAAAGGTGAAAGCCGCAACGTAACCCTCTACTTTTCAATGACGATCTCGCCGTGCCACCGGCCCGGCTGCCGCGCGGGGGATCAGCCCTCACCCTCTTCGATCGGGCCGGGCGCGGCCTGCTCCTCGATCGGGGCCGCGTCCCACACGCCGAAGCCCAGCATGGCCACGATGACGAGCAGGAGAACGGCCGCGATGCCGATGAGCGTCGGCCAGTGGCGTTTCTTCTGCTTCTCGAAATCGGGATCGGGTGAGGGCATCTGTTATCTCCGCGATGCGTGGGCCTGTCCCGCCGGACGGCGTCTCCTGGCTGCGAAACTTGGCACCAGGGAAGGGCGAAGACAAGAGGTCAGGCGACATCCGCACCAGCGCATCGCCCCCGGCTGCGCGACCGGCTCAACCGGGCGGATCGCCCGCCGCGGGCCGTGCTCCGCGCGGCGCCGCGATCCCGTCGCCCGCACCGGACGGGGGCGTTTCCAGCCGCGCCGCCGCGCGGATCGCGGCCAGTTCCGCGGGCAGAAGCGATTCGGCCTCGGCCCGGGCCAGCGCCTCCCGCGCCATGCGTTCGCAGGCCGCCGCGAAATCCTCGGGCGCGTCCTGCCGCAGCGAGGAAAGCGCCTTCTGCAACCTGATCTGCACCTCGGACAGCGCCGCCCCGTCGCGCGCGATCGGCCGGAAGGCATCCTCCATGAAATCCTGCGCCGTGATCGCGGGCACGAACACGTCGGGGAAGCGGATCTCGGCGCCGTCGGCGTCGCGCCACGGAACGAGCACGCGGACAAGCCGGCCCAGGATGTCGATCGCCGTGCCGGGATCGTTGACGGCAGGCGACAGCGCCCGCGAGGCGATCTCGCCCAGGGCGATCAGCCCGAAACGCGGATCCTCGTCGAAGGTGCGACGGCGGCCGATGATGACCGCGCGCGCCATCGCCGACGCCGCGTCTTCGGAAATCGGGCTCCCCCCGACCGCCATGAGCGGGTCGCCCCGCGCCACGAACGCGCCCGGCAGGCGGCACAGCATGACGCGGGCCCCCAGCGCCTCGGCGCGTTCCTGAAGCGCGTGCATGTCGATGGTCTGCACATAGCCGGTCTCGGTCGCGTCGACGGTCTGAGCATGGCGCGAGGGCTGCATGGCGAGGGCGCGTCCGCCGAGATAGGGGGTGTCGATGCGCTTGCGCAGCGAAGCGGGCGCCGCACGCTCCACCCGGTCGAGCGTGTCACCCATCCGCCCGAACTCCATCAGGTGGTCGATCCAGCGGATCAGGGCGACGACAACGAGCCCGATGACCGCAACGGTGAAAAGAAACACCACGACCTTGCCCGACGCGTCGTAGAGATCGGCGCGCAGCGCGATCAGCCCGACCAGCCCGAACAGGAACGCGCCCAGGAACGTGGCCAGCACGTTCTGCGTCGTCCGGTCTTCCTGCAGGAGCACGGTGGCGCGCGGCGTGGCGGTGCCCGCCGCGGCCGCGAAGGCGGAGACGGCGATCGACAGCGAGAAGGTCGTCACCGCGAGCATAGAGGAGGTCAGAACGCCCAGAAGCTGCGCCACCGCCTCGGACCCGGTGCTGAGCGCGACGGTCTCCGGCAGGTAGGGCGACAGGACGCGGGCGAGCACGGCCGAGACGATCGCGAGCGCGGCGAAGAGCGCGACGCGCACCCAGACCTGCCGGAGCAGGGCGCGAAGATACCATGCCGAGCGCGAGATCATGTCGCGCAGACCCCCGCGCGAGACGCCCGGCGCCCGTCAGTCGAGCGCGTCATGGCCAAGCGCCTTGCAGCGCGACAGGTCCGACCCGCCCGCGCCCGAAACCTTCTTGGCAAGATCGCGCAGGGCGCTGCGAAGCCCTTCTTCGAGGACCGGGTGATAGAAGGGCATCGCAAGCATGTCGGCCACGGTCGCGTGCCGCTCCACGGCGAGCGCGATCAGATGCGCGAGATGCTCGGCGGCGGGCACCGCCATCTCGGCCCCGAGCAGCCGCCCGGTATCGCGCTCGGCATGGATGCGAAGCACCCCCGCGGTGCTCTCGGCGATGCGCACACGGGCCTGCGCGGAAAAATCCGCGCTGCCCGTGGCGATGTCGCGGCCGGAGAGTTCCGACAGCGGCGGGCCGACGCGTGCGACCTGCGGCGCGCAGAACACGATCGACAGCGGCGTGCGCCGGCAGAGCCTTTCGCGCACCTCCTCCGGCGCGGCCATGCGACCGGCGACGTGCCCCTCGTCCGCGGCCTCGTGCATCAGCGGGCGAATACCGTTCGCATCGCCCGTCAGGAACACCGGCAGATCGCCGATGCGCAGCGTTTCGGGATCGACCTCGGGCATCCCCCGGTCGTCGAGCGGAACGCCCAGCGTGTCGAGGCCCAGATCGTCCAGATTGGGCCGGCGTCCGATCGCGGCCAGCACCGCGTCGGCCTCGAACGTGCCGCCCGCGCCTGTGACCCGGATCGCGCCGTCCTCCTGCCGAAGCTCGGCCTCGGCGCCTAGGTGGAGCGCAAGCTCCGCCTCGATCAGCGGGCGGAGCGAGGCGAGCACCTCCGGGTCGTCGATGCCGGCGATCGCCTCGACCGCGTCGAAGCCCGCGACCTCCAGCCCGAGCCGCGCCAGCGCCTGGGCCATCTCGATCCCGACCGCGCCCATGCCGATCACCGCGATGCGGCGCGGCAGGTCCTGCCGGTCGAAGAGCGTGTCCGTGGTCAGCAGCCGCTCGCCGAAATCGCGCCAGGGCGCGGGGACCACGGGCCGGCTGCCCGGCGCGAGGATGATCGCGCGCGCCTCGATCTCGTCGCCGTCCACCGTCAACCGGCCCGGGCCGCGAAGCCGCGCCCGGCCCGACATCGCACGCGCGCCAAGCCTGCCGGGCACCGCCTCGGGCCCCTCGACGAAGCCGTCCCGCATCTCGCGCACCCGCGCGAGGACCGCCGGAATGTCGGCGCGAAGCCCCTCGCCCCCCCGGATCCCGAGGGTCGCGAGGGCGCGCCGCCGGTGAAACGCGTTCGCCGCCTCGATCAGCGTCTTGGACGGCATGCATCCCGTCGCGGCGCAGGTGGTGCCCCAGTGACCGTGATTGATCAGCACGAAGTCGTCGGTATACCGACGCACCTCGCGCAGGGCGGACAGGCCGGCGGTGCCCGCCCCGACGATTGCGGTATCGACCTTCACGCGCTCACTCGTCCGCGTCGGCCTCGGCCTTGGTGGCGTGCTCCGTGCCCGCTTCATGCTCGGGCGGGCTGTAGGTCGTGAAGAGCTTCAGCATCCCCGATCCGGTGTTGCGGAAGTTGTGGAAGGTGCCGGAGGGCACGATGCTCACATCGCCGTCGGCCACGTCGAGTTCCGTCTCGCCGATCTTGGCGACACCGCTGCCCGCGACGAAGTAGAGCAGCTGGTCGTGCCCCTCGTGCACTTCGCCGCCGATCTCGCCGCCCTCGGGAATCGCCATCAGCACCAGCTGGGCGTTCTCGCCGGTCCAGATGACCTTGCGGAACTCGTCATTGTCGCGCGCCATCCGCACGACAGGCAGGGTAAGCTTCTGGGTTTCCGACATGAAATTTCTCCTTTCGGTTCCTACGTCAGGGTCTCATTCAGGAGTTTGCATGCTTTCGCAGCGCCGAACAATGCAATATGCGTCATGGAGCGCGCTTTCGCGCGCTTCGTCAACCGGAGGGAGTTTGCGTAATGTCCGAGAGAGACGCCTACATCGAGAAGGCCAAGGCGAAGCTGGACCAGTGGAACGCCGAGATCGAGAAGATGAAGGCCAAGGTCGACGAGGCCGAGGCCGACACCAGGATCGAGTACGAAAAGCAGCTCGAGAAGGCGCGCAACCGGCGCGACGAGGCCGAGGCCAAGCTGAAGGAGCTGCGCGAGGCCAGCGACGAGGCCTGGGCCGACATGAAATCCGGGTTCGACAAGGCGTGGGACAGCCTCTCGGAATCGTTCCGCAACGCCATGGCGCGCTTCAAGTGAAGGAGCTGCCGATGACCCTTGCCACGACATTGCGCGGCGCCGTCGCCGCGCTGGCGCTGGGCTGCGCCGCCCTGCCGGCCGCCGCCCAAGGTAACGACGCGCCGACCACGACCGGGGAGATGCGCGCCGGGATCGCCGAGGCCTGGACCGCCGGCGGGAACACCGGCTCCGACAGCTGACGGGAGCGAAGGATGGAAACCACCCTCTTGATCGTCGTCGCGGCGGCGATGCTCACCGCGATCATGACCGGCGTGGGCGCCCTGCCCTTCCTGTTCGTGAAGAAACTGGGCAACCGCACGATGGGCTGGTCGAATGCCGCCGCCGGCGGGCTCATGCTGGCCGCCAGCCACAGCCTGATCGCGGAGGGTGCGACCCTCGACATCACGCTCACCCTCGTGGGCGTGCTCGTGGGGCTCGGCGCGATCGTGCTCGCCGACAGGCTGCTCTCGGGCGCGGGCGAGGTCGACGTGGCCGACCTGCACGGTGCGAACGCGACGAAGGCGCTGCTGATCCTCGGGATCATGACGGCCCATTCCTTCGCCGAAGGGGTGGGCGTGGGTGTGTCCTTCGCCGGATCGGAAGGGCTCGGCGCCTTCATCACCACCGCCATCGCGTTTCACAACGTGCCCGAGGGGCTGGCCATCGCGCTGGTGCTCGTGCCGCGCGGCTCGCCCGTCTGGAAGGCCGGGCTCTGGGCCATCTTCACCAGCCTGCCGCAGCCGATCATGGCCGCGCCCTCCTACCTGTTCGTCGAAACCTTCCGTCCGTTCCTGCCCGTGGGCCTCGGCCTAGCGGCGGGCGCGATGATCTGGATGGTCTTCGCCGAACTCTTCCCCGAGGCGACGGAAAAGGTCGATACCGGCTCCGCCGCGACCGCCGTCACGCTGGCCTTCGCCGTGATGATGGCCTTCCAGATGCTCGTCCTCGCCCACTGAATTCCGTGAAAAAGGAGTATCCCATGTCCCCCATCATCCGCGCCTTCTTCGACCGCCCGACCGGCAGCCTGCAATACGTCTTCCACTGCCCCGAGACGAAAAAGGCCGCGATCGTCGATCCGGTCTGGAACTTCTACCCCGAGGCCGGCGCCGTGACGACCGAAAGCGCCGACGAGATCCTCGACCATGTCCGGGACGAGGGGCTCGAGGTCGACTGGATTCTCGACCCGCACCCCCATGCCGATCACTTCAGCGCGGCGCGCTACCTTTCGGAAAAGCTGGGCGCGCCCACCGCGATCGGCGAGAAGGTGACCGGCGTGCAGAAGCTCTGGAAGGACCTCTATCACCTGGGCGAGGATTTCCCGACCGACGGATCGCAATGGGACCGCCTCTTCGCCGAGGGCGACGAATTCATGGTGGGCGAGATCCCGGTGCGGGTGATGTGCTCGCCCGGTCACACGCTGGCCTCGATCACCTATGTCGCCGGCGACGCGGCCTTCGTGCACGACACGCTGATGATGCCGGAAAGCGGCACCAGCCGCGCCGATTTCCCGGGCGGCAGCACCGAGGATCTGTGGACCTCGCTGCGGGCGATCCTCGACCTGCCGCCGGAGACGCGGCTCTACATCGGTCACGACTATCCGGGCGACGGCACGGCGCCGCAATACATGGCCACCGTGGCCGAGCACCGGCTGCGCAACCGGCACGTGAAGGACGGCATCGGCAAGGCCGAGTTCATCGCCACGCGCGAGGCGCGCGACGCCACCCTGCCCTTGCCCGGCCGGATGCTCGCCGCGCTGCAGGTCAATATCCGCGGCGGCCGCTTGCCGGGGGCCGAGGGGGACGGCCACAGCTACCTGAAGATCCCGGTCGGAAAGTTCGATCCGCGATGAGCGACAGGCTGAAAACGGCGTTCGGCCGCATCACCGGCACCGACGCCGAGGAGGTCCGCCCCGGCGAGGCGCGCAACGGGATGATCCACGTCGTCTCGCTGACCCTGACCAAGACCGCCGACGCGCTGATCGATCCCAAGCTGGTGCTCTCCTGGCTTCTCACGGCGCTTTCCGCGCCGGGGGCGATGATCGGCCTGCTGGTCCCGGTGCGCGAGGCCGGCGCGCTGCTGCCGCAGCTCGCGCTCGCCCGCAGCGTCGAGGCGAGCCCGCAGCGCAAGCGGTTCTGGGCCGCGGGCAGCGCGGTGCAGGGGCTGGCGGCGCTCGGGATCGCGGCGGCGGCGCTGCTTCTGTCCGGGGCCGTGGCGGGGGCCGTGATCGTGGCCTGCCTTGCGGTGCTCGCCGTGGCGCGGTCGGCCTCGTCGGTCAGCTACAAGGACTCGCTGGCGCGCACCATCGCCAAGCGGCGCCGCGGCGCGATCACCGGGCTTGCCGCGTCGGTCGCGTCCGTCTCGGTCTTCGGGGTGGGCCTGTTGATGGCGGCCGGCGTCTTCGAGGTCGCCGTCGCGCCGCTCGCCGCCCTGATCGCGGTGGCGGGGGCGGCCTTCCTGCTCGCCGCGGTTCTCTTCATGGCGCTGCGCGAACCGCGGGAACGCAACGATGACGAAGACGACGACGGTTCGTTGGCCGCGCTCGTCGATCCCATCCTGACCGACGCGCAGCTGCGCCTTTTCGTGGGCTCGCGCGCCGCGCTGGCCGTGACGGCGCTCGCCCCGCCCTTCATCGTCATGCTCTCGGCCGCGTCGGGGCGCACCGCGCTCGACCAGCTGGGCCCGCTGGTGATGGCCTCCACCGCGGCCTCGGTGCTGGCCTCCTATGTCTGGGGGCGCCTGTCGGACCGCTCCAGCCGCCAGACGCTGATGGCAGCGGGCGCGCTCGGGGCGGTCGTCTTCGCCGCGACAGGCGCGCTCGGCCTCGTTTTCGGGGGGCTCGGCGGCGCGCTCGGCGCGGCGGCGGCGATCTTCGCCGCGCAGATCGCCTATGAGGGCGTGCGCGCGGGGCGCAAGCTGCACCTGACCGACATGGCGGAGGACGGCTTCCGCGCCCGCTATACCGCGCTGTCGAACACGCTGATCGGGCTGGCGCTTCTCGCCGGCGGGCTTTTCGGGCTGGCGGCCGACCGCTTCGGGCCCGCCGCCGTGCTTCTGGCCTTCGCCGTCATCGCCGCGCTCGGCGCGGTGCTCGCCCGCGGGCTGGAGGAGGTTCAGCAGGACTGAGCCACTCCCCCCGTCAGATCTCCGCGCGCACCTGCGCGTAGGTCAGCGTCGAGAATATGCCGGTTCCCCCCAGCACGTTCCCGGCGAAGGCGGGCAGGATGCCGCCCAGCACCGCGGCCGCCGGGTCAAGCTCGCCCAGCGCCACGAGGATGAAAAGCTCTGTCGAACCGGCGACGACGTGCGACATGCCGCCCAGCCCGATGACGTAGGTCAGGATCACGATCATCAGGACCTCGCCCGCGCTTTCCATGCGCGGCAGGATCCAGACCAGCGCCGCGATCAGGAAGCCCGCCGGGATGCCCCAGGCGAAATGCTCGAACGGCGTCGCCTCCGCGTAGTGGCGCGAAACGTAGAGGATGCCCTCGAAGCGGGCCTCAGGCAGGATATGGCCGTAGGCCAGCACGAGCGCCGCGGCAAGGCAACCTGCGAGATTGGCCGCGAACACGATCCCCCAGAGCCGCGCGGTCTGGTAGAAATTGGCGCGCGTCGGCGCCAGGAACAGCGGCAGGATCGGCGTGATGGTGTTCTCGGTGAAAAGCTGCATCCGCCCCAGGATCACGATCAGGAAGCCGACCGTGTAGCCCAGGTTCGAGATGCCCGCGGCCCAAGGCTCATGCGGCAGGATCGACACGAGGAAGCCCTTGCACACGACCGAGGTGCTGATGGCGAGCCCCGCCGCCACGCCCGACCACCAGAGCGCGTTCGCGGGCCGCGACAGTTCGTGATCGCCCTCGCGGCGGAGCGCCTCGAAGATGACCGACGAGGGCACCTTCTCGTATTCGTCGACGCGCTTTTCCTCGTCGCGGTCGAGATCGGCCTCTTCCGACATGGTGCTGTTCCCCTCGGGCCCGCGTCACGCGGGCGGCTTCATCCTGCGGCCGGCGGGGCGATCGCGCCGTCGCGCACACCCCCAGGGCCGCGTCAGGTCCCGTTCGCGAATTCCGTCTCGATCTTCAGCGACGTGCCGCAATGCTTGCAGTGGATCGCGTCGGGATCGTGGCGGTTCAGCCCGCATTCGGGACATTTATACTTGATCTTGGAGGGTTGGAAGATGGCGCGCGCAAGCTGCACGAAGAGCGCCACGCCGACGACCATGATGAAGACCGCCAGCAGCTTGCCCGTCGGCGTCGTCATGGTGATGTCGCCGAAGCCGGTGGTCGTCAGCGTAGCGACGGTGAAATACAGCGCGTCGATATAGCCCGCGAGACCCGAGCGATCCTCGAAGGCGATGACGAAGACGAATGAGGTCGTGACGAAGATGAACACGAACAGGTTGACCGCTGCGAGGATCGCATCCTCATGGTAGCGGAAGAACGTGCTTTCGCTGCGAAGGTCGCGCAGCAGCTGGTAGGCGTGAAGGATGCGCAACCCCCGCAGGACACGCAGGAAAGCCAGGTTCTCGGCGAAGAGCGGCGCAAGGATGAGCGACCCGATCACGACGATGTCGGCGAGCGTATGGATGCGCGTCAGTTCGCGGCGCCGGTTCTCCGAAATCCACAGACGCGCCGAGATGTCCGCAAGGATTGCCGCGCCGAGCACGGTGTTCAGCAGCGAAATCAGAGGGGTCGTGGGAAGGGCCGCGGTGGCGATGAAGTAGAGAATGGTCAGCGCGTCGAACACGATCAGCCCGTAGCGGAACTGGCGCGCGCGCTGGCTGCGCCCCGTGTAGAGCAGGCGGATCGTTCGGTGCAGGTCTTTCATGGTGCGACGTTAGCCGACAAGCTGCGGAGCGAACACGGGAAATTTGCGGAAGGCTGGCGGTCGTGCGACAGTGCGCCCGGCTGTGCCTGGATGCGCCGCACCGGCTGGCCGGAACAGGGCCGGACGGCGGAAAACGGCAGGCGGGTTGGCAAATCTGCTTAGTCATGCTAAGCATCTCTCCATGACCTGACGCGACCTACCGGAGCCGTCGGACCCACTCCGATACAGCGCGACGTCCCTCGCGTGTCCCTGGCGGGATGCGATGACGGGCGCTCGCGTCGAAGTCCGCGTCCATCTTACTGAAACAAAGCAGTTTTTGGCACACAGAAACGAAAGGCCAATCATGACCGAGAAAGACCCCAACAAGGGCTACGTCGCGATCCTCGGCTGGTCGCTGAACGCGATCGACGCCATCGACCGGTTCGACCGCCGTTACGTGATCGTCGCGCCCGCCTGGGCCGAGGAATACGCCAAGGCCAACGATATTCCCTTCATCGCGTGGGATTTCGACCGGCTGAACGAGCGGTCCCACGAGATCGCGCAGATCCTCAAGGACGAGGGCTGTGACGTGGCGATCCCGCTTTACGAGGAAACCGTGGAGTGGGCCGGGGCCATCAACTCCGTCCTGCTGAACAACCCGCGTCTGCTCGGGCAGTCGATGCTCTTCCGCGACAAGTCGCTGATGAAGCGCCGCGCGCAGCTTGCCGGCATCCGCGTGGGCATCTTCGAGGAGGCCGACAACCGCGGCGACGTGGTACGGTTTCTCAAGCGGGTGAACCAGACGCTGCTGAAGCTCGACGGCGATCCCGACGACCCGATCCACTTCAAGGCGTTCGACAAGGCGGGCTGCCTGGGTCACCGGACCATCCGCACCGTGGAGGACGTCGATTCGATCTCGGACGACGAGTTCCCCGCCCTGCTCGAAAGCCATCTCGACGGCTGGGAGTTCGCGGTCGAGGCCTGGATCAAGGACCGCAAGATCCAGTTCCTGAACATCTCCGAATACGTGACGCTGGGCTACTCGGTCTTCGTGCCCGCCACGCCGGAACTGGAATCCTGGCGTCCCCTGATCGAAGAGCAGATCAACAAGCTGATCGAGGCTTTCGACATCGACTTCGGGTTCATCCATCCTGAATACTTCGTGACCAATGATGGCACGATGTACTTCGGCGAGGTGGCCTATCGCCCGCCGGGCTTCAACGCGCTGGAACTGATCGAGCGGGCTTATGGCTTCAACGGCTACCAGGGGATCGTGCTCGCCTTCGATCCCAAGACGACGCAGGAAGAGCTCGACGCCTTCTTCCCCAAGCCGGTGGAGGATGCCAAGGGCCATGCCGGCTGTTTCGGCGCCTATCCCCGCCGCCGCGTGGTCGAGCGGATGCAGATCCCCGAGGAGACGGCGAACGACCCGTATTTCGAGTTTCACGAACTGGCCGATCCCTTCGAGCAGAAGGTCACCAAGCGCACGGCCTTCGGTACCCACTGGGGCCTCGTCTATTTCTTCGGCGAGAATCCGCACCGCCTCCGCGACCTGCTCAAGGCGCAGGAAGAACTCGATTTCTATGTGTAACCGGGATGGAGGCCACCGCCCATGACCGGCGCCCCACAGGGTGACGAGGCCGAGCGCCTCGTCGCCACCCTCGAAGGGCCGCTGGCACGGCTCGAAGAGGCCCGCACCTTCGCCAAGCCGCGGCACCAGGCGCAGGTGCTGAGCGTGGCCGGCCGGCTGCTTGCCGTTCCGGGCGGCATCGACCGCCTGCACGAGCTCGCCCCGCGCATGGACCGGGCGGGCCTCTTCGCCGGCTCCGACTGGGACGCCCCGGCCAACCTGCTGCCCGGCCTCGTGTCTGGCACGCTGGAGAACGGCGCGCCCGCCACCGTGACCGCCGAGGCCGTCAGCCTGCTGCGCCTGATGGCCGTGGCCAATGGCGAGGCGGAGCATCCGGGCATCCACGCCGCCGCGGCGCGCCGGTTCCTGACCCGGGTCCTCGCACTCAACCTGCGGCGGTTCTTCGGCGCCCCAGACGAGGCCGCGCGCGCCGCGGGCGAGAGGCAGATCGTCGTCGACGGGCTGTTTCGCTACCTCGCCGAGCATGTCGGCTTTCAGGATGTGCTGGGCGAGCTGGTGGACGAGATCTGGCGCATCCTGCGGCAACGCCCGATCCAGGTGGCCGAGGTGAAGGACATGATCGCGCAGATCGCGATCACGCTGGCCGAGCGCGGCGGCGACATCGGCGAGAGGCGCCTGGGCGCCGACCGCCTGGTGACGGCCCTTTTCGGGCCCACCACCGCGTGCATGGACGACCCGGGGCTCGAGATCTACCGCGAGCGGCTTTCGGCGATGGACGACTCCGACCTGCGCCACGAGGCGCAGGGCCTTGCCCGGGCCATGCACGACACGGGCCTCGTTTCCGACTATCACGCCGCTTTCCTGCTCTGGGTGATCGACTCCGAGCATGACGGCATGGCCCCCGAGGCGCTGGGCCTCGGCGCCACCGGCAGCGACTGCTGGCGCCGCCATCGCGCGCTCGTGATCGAGATCATCCGCCGCGCAGTCCGGCCGGAAACCGCGCAGGCGCTCTATGGCCTGTCGCTTCTTCTGGACCGCGGCATCCTGCATCACGCGCCCGTCGCCCCCGCCCTGCGCCGCCTGCTGGCGCTCGTGCCGAACGCGGCGGTCGCCGAGCGGCTGTCGATCTCGGGCCTGAACGCGACGCCGCCCGCCGATCTGCTGCTTGCCGGGTGCATCCAGGTTCTGGGCCAGCCCCTCGGCGTGGGCCAGGGCGCCAATCCCACCTGCCAGTCGGCGCGCGCCATCGCCATGTGGGCGCAGAACGATCCCGACTACCTTCTTCACCTTGCGGCGCAGGCCGCGCGTTTCGACACGGTGACGATGCATTTCGAGGGCCGGGCGATCCGTTCGGCCGACCTGCCGGCGGGCCTCGCGGCGGGCGCGCCGCTCGACGCCGACCCGGTCTCGGTCACGCTCGTGCCGCATCTCGACCGGATCTACGCCGAGATGGGCCGCCTTTGCAGCGACCGCAACAACGATCCGCACATCTGGATCAATCCCGAATTCCACGGCTGGTGGGTCGGCCGCGCCTGCGCGGTGGCCGTCGACGTGCCCACCGGCGCGCTTGCCGGGATCGAGGACTTCATCGCCCGCTTCCATTCCGCCTACCATCCGGCATTCAACGGCGGGGAACCGGTCACCCACCCCCAGCCCGCGGGCATCGCGGCCACCGATGCCGCGGCGCGCTTCGTCGGATGGCACGCGATCACCATCCTGCGCGTCGCGCCCGACCAGGACGACGAGATGCGGGTCTACTTCTACAACCCCAACAACGACTCGGGCCAGGACTGGGGCGACGGCGTCGTGGTCTCGACCCACGGCTCGGGCGAACGGCACGGTGAGGCGTCGCTGCCCTTCGAGCTTTTCGCCTCGCGTCTCTATCTCTTCCACGAGGAACTGATGCGGCCGCAGGAAGCCACGCGCCCGGCGCAGGCGGTGCTGGAGCGCACGGCCGCCATGGCGCGCAGAACCTGGGCCGCCGGCCGGCAGGAGATCGCCGGCACGGCGATCACGCGCCTGGCCAGCGCCGAGCAGGACTGACCGGCCGGGGGCACAGGCCGTGACGCGCGGCGCCTGCGCCCCCGCGACGCTCGCGACCCGCGCGGCACCACCGCCCCGGCTGGCGCGCACCGGCGCGGATATTTATTGCATCTTGCAGCAGGCGGATTTTCGGTAGAGGTCGAGCGGATGGCCTGTCCTGTCGTCCGACCGGGGCTGTCCGACGATGGAGGTTGCGAGGATGGTTTCAGACGCTTCCCCGGAAATCGAGATGGATGTCGGGACCGACACCGTCGCGATGAAGCTGTCCGGCGCGTTCACCATCCACACGGTCGGTGCGGTGGCAAGACGGTTCGAAACCCTGCGCCCCGACGCCGATGTCGTGGCCGACCTTGGCGCGCTCTCCCGTCTCGACACGGCCGGGGCCTGGCTTCTCGTGACGCTCCGCTCGCGGCTCGAAGCGGGCGGCGGGCGGCTCGAGGTCGAAGGCGCCTCGACCGAGGCGCGGGCGATCCTCGAAACCGTCTCCAAGGCCCTGCCCGAACCCGAGGAGCGGGCCGAGAAACCCGCGACGCTTGTCGGGATGCTGGAAGAGGTCGGCCGCCGCGTGGCCGGCGGCGTTTCCAAGTTCCTCGGGCTGGCGGGATACCTGGGCCTGTTCCTGTCGCGGCTGGGGCGCAGCGTGGGCCACCCGCGGGAATTCCGCCTGACCTCGCTCGTGCATCATTGCGAGGAAGTCGGCGTGAAGGCGGTTCCCATCGTCGCGCTGATGGCGTTCCTGATCGGCGTGGTGCTGGCCTTCCAGGGCGCCTCTCAGCTGCGCCAGTTCGGGGCGGAGGTCTTCGTGGTGGACCTGATCGCCGTGTCGATCCTGCGCGAGCTGGGCATCCTGCTGACCGCGATCATCGTCGCGGGGCGGACGGGCTCGGCCTTCACCGCCGCGATCGGGTCGATGAAGATGCGCGAGGAGGTGGACGCCATGCGCACCCTCGGCCTCGATCCGGCGATGATCCTCTTCGTGCCGCGCATCCTCGCGCTGCTGCTGATGCTGCCCATCCTCGGGCTGATCGCGAACCTCGCGGGCCTTTTCGGCGGGGCGCTGATGGCGTGGATCGAGCTCGGCATCTCTCCGGCGATGTTCCGCACGCGGCTGATCGAGGGGACGGACACGAGCCACCTGATGGTGGGCATGGTCAAGGCGCCGGTCTTTGCGCTGATCATCGGCGTGGTGGGCTGCCATGCCGGAATGCAGGTGGAAAGCAACGCGGAGTCGCTCGGCCGGCAGACGTCGAAATCCGTTGTGGCCGCGATCTTCGCCGTGATCGTTGCGGATGCGCTGTTTTCGGTCTTCTTCGCCGAGATCGGGGTATGACGATGGACGGTGGCACCACGGAAAAGAGGGCCGAGGACACGGCGGGCGACAGGGCCGAGGCCGTCATAAGCGTGCGGGGGCTGCGCACCCAGTTCGGCACGCATGTCGTCCATGACGACCTCGATCTGGACGTCTACCGCGGCGAGATCCTGGGCGTCGTCGGCGGGTCGGGCACCGGCAAATCGGTGCTGCTGCGCACCATCGCCGGGCTCAACCGGCCAGCGCAAGGCAGCGTCGAGGTGCTGTGCACCGACGTGTTCACCGCCAGCCAGGACGCGCGCGCCGCGCTCGAGGCGCGCTGGGGCGTGATGTTCCAGGACGGCGCGCTTTTCTCGTCGCTGACGGTGCGCGAGAACGTCGAGGTGCCGATGCACGCGATCGCGGACCTCGACGGACAGGTCGCCCGCGCGCTGGCCGACCTGAAGATCTCGATGGTGGGGCTGCCCTACCTTGCCGGCGACAAGTACCCCTCGGAGCTTTCGGGCGGCATGCGCAAGCGGGCCGGGCTCGCGCGGGCGCTCGCGCTCGATCCCGAGATCGTCTTTCTCGACGAGCCGACCGCCGGGCTCGACCCGATCGGCGCCGCGGAGTTCGACGACCTCATCCGTGGACTGAGCCGCTCGCTCGGTCTTACGGTCTTCCTGGTGACGCATGATCTGGACACGCTGCACGCCGTGTGCGACCGCATCGCGGTGCTCGCGGAACGCAAGGTGCTGGTGACCGGAACCATGCAGGACATGCTCTCGGTCGATCATCCCTGGGTGCGCGACTACTTCCACGGCCCGCGGGCGCGGGCGGCCCGGGACACCGCGTCCCCCGACACTGCGAAGGAAGACGTCTAGGTGGAAACGAAAGCCAATTACGTCCTCATCGGCATTTTCGCCATCGCCGGCTTTCTGGGCATTCTCGGGATGTTCCTGTGGTTCGCGCGCGTCGAACTCGACCGGCAGTTCGCCTATTACGACGTCCGCTTCTCCTCCGTCTCCGGGCTGAGCAACGCCTCGGACGTGCGGTTCAGCGGCCTGCCCGTGGGCCAGGTTGTGGACGTGCGCCTTGCGCCGGACGGCGACGGCAGCATCGCGGTGCGGGTGGAGGTGGCCGCCGACACGCCGGTGCGCGCCGACAGCGTCGCGACGATCGAAGCCCAGGGCGTCACGGGCGTCTCCGATGTCAGCATCGGCCCGGGCAGCCCCGACGCACCACTTCTGACCGAGGTCAGCGACGAGGAGATCCCGCAGATCGAGGCGGGCCGCTCGACCCTTCAGTCGCTGACGGAGGACGCCCCGGAACTCGTCAACGAGACCCTGCGCGTCGTGCGCGAGATCGGCGATCTCTTTCGCGGCGAGAACGCGGACCGGCTGGAACGGATCCTCGTGAACGCCGAGACGGCTTCCTCGGAATTCGCCGCCGCGCTGGAGGATTTCTCGGGCATCTCGGGCACCGTCGACGATTTCGCCTTCCAGATCGACCGCTTCAACACGACGCTCGACACGCTCAGCGCGGATCTCAGCACGGTTCTGGCGACGGCCGACGAAACGCTGGTCTCCATCGACGGGCTGGCCACCGAGACGCGGGCGGTCGTCGAGACCGGGTCCGTAACGCTGGAGGCCTTCGACGGGATGGTTACGGACGCGCGCCGCTACATCTCCGAGGATCTCTCCGCCACCACGACGGAGGCGCGGGACACGCTGGCCGCCCTGCGCAGCGACATGGCGGGGCTGCGCGCCGAGGCGAGCGAACTGATCGAGACGCTCAAGACGACGGGATCGACCGCCACCGCCCGGCTGGAGGAGGCGGAAGCGACGCTCGAGCGGGCGAACGCGCTGATCGGATCGCTCGACGAGACGGCCGGCGCGGTCGAGACCGCGGCCAGCCGCTTCGACGGGTTGATCGAGGATCAGGCCACCCCGCTGCTGAGCGAAACGCGGACCGCGGTCAGCGACGCGACCGAGGCGATCGCGACCATCCGGGAGGCGGCGGAGACGGATCTGCCCGCGGTCATGGAGGATGTCCGCGCCGCCGTGGAAAACGCGCGCGCGGTCATCGACACGGTCGGGAGCGACCTGAGCGCGGCCAGCGGCGACGTCGCGGAACTCGTCTCGTCGGCGGAGACGACCATGACGCAGGTGACCGAGACCTTCGCCAACGCCAACGAGACCCTGTCGGCGATGAACGGCGCGCTCGAAACCGGCGAGCGCACGCTGGCCGCCGCCGAAAGGGCCTTCACCGGCGCGGACGAGATGATCAACGGCGATCTGTCCGCCCTGATCGCGGAGCTCGACACGACGGTCCGGGACCTCAACGACGCGATCGGCACCGTGTCGGAGGACCTGCCGGAGATCTCGGCAGAGATCAGGTCCGCCAGCGCGGCCGCCTCGGACGCGTTCACGCGCGTGCAGGGGCTTGTTGACAGCTCCGCGCCCGGTATTCAGGACTTTACCACAAACGCGCTGCCGCTCTTCACCCGGCTGACGCAGGAGACCCGCGAGCTGATCGCCAATCTCGATCAGCTCACCCGACAGATAGAGCGCAACCCGACCCAGTTCCTGTTGGATCGGAACGTGCCGGAATTCAGAAGGTGAGATTCCCCGTGCCCCTCGCTCATACCGTTCGTGCGTTGGCTCTTTCGCTGGCCGTCCCGATGCTGGCGTCCTGCAGCGCGCTCTCGGCGCTCACCGATGCCACCACCCCGCGCAACGTGTTCGAGTTGCAGGCCCCCGCCGATCTGCCCGCCCGGGCGGGGCGGATGCTGGCACGCGACGTCATCATCGAGGAGCCCACCACGAGCGGGGCGCTGCAGACCGACCGGATCATGATCCGCCCCGGCGCGCTGCAGGCCCAGTACCTGCCGGATGTCCGGTGGGCCGATCCGGCGCCCGTGATGGTGCAGACGCTGATGCTGCGCGCCCTCGATTCGACGCAGGCCTTCCAGTATGTCGGCCGAAAGCCCCTGGGCCCGAGCGGCGATTTCGCTATCGTCACCGAGCTGATTGATTTCCACGCAGAGCAGTACCCCGGCGCCGACAGCGCCCGCGTGGTGGTCCGCATGATCACGCGCATCGTCCGCGAACGCGACACGGCGATCGTCGCCACCCGCAGCTTCGCGGCGAGCGCCTCGGCGAGCTCCCTCGACGACGAGGCGCTTCTTGGCGCCTTCGACGCGGCCGCCGGGCGCGTGATCTCGGAGTTCGCCGCCTGGGCCACATCCTCCCTCGGCGCGGGCTAGGCGCGGGCCGGCCACCGGCTTATCCGGCTTGAAGGCGCAACGTCCGGAGTTACGTCGCGCCACGGCGAAGACACCGGGGGGCCGTCGCGTGACAGACGTCGAGACGTTTCGCTGCGTCAGCTGGAACATTCACCGCGGGCGCGGCAACGACGGCGTCGTCGATCCCGACCGGACCGCGCGGGTTTTGCGCGAGGAGGTCTGCTCCTCCGACCTCGACGCGCTGATCCTGCAGGAGGCCGACGAGGAGGCGCCGCCGCATCGCGGTTTTCTCGACCTCGCCCGGATCGAGGCCGACACCGCGCTCCGCCACATCCACGGCGATGCGAGCCACCGATGGGGCCCCGAAAGCCACGGGTTTCTGGGCACGGTCGTCTTCCTGCATCCGCGCTGCCGCGTCGAGGACATCGCGCTGGTGGACCTGCCCGGTCACTGCCACCGCGGCGCGGTCGTGGTCGATTTCCGGCTCGACGGCCGCCCGCTGCGCCTTGCGGGCACCCATCTGTCGCTCTCGCAGGGGCTGCGCGTGGCGCAGATGCGCACCCTCGGCCAGCATCTCTTCCGCCGCGCGGCGCGGCCGACGCTCGTTTGCGGGGATTTCAACGAATGGCGGCCCTGGGGCGGGCTCGCCCTCTCGCACGGGATCACCGGGCTGCGCCTGTCCGGGCCGGCGCCCGCGACCTTCCCCGCGCGCCGCCCGTTTCTTCCGCTCGACCGGTTGCTCGTCACCGCGCCGGCGCGCGTGGCCACCGCCCAGGTTCTCGACGGGCCGGGGCTACGGATGGCCTCCGACCATCGCCCGCTGCGCGCGGAGGTCGCGTTCGACCCCTAGACGCCGCCGTCGCGCGCCCGCGTCCACCGGTGCAGCCAGACGGGGCTCGCCGCCGATCCGTCCGCGCGGCGCAGCACGAGACGCAATTCCGCGGCCGGCGCCTCGCCCGGTGTCAGCAGGAAGGTGACGCGCGTGCCCCGTCCGCCCGGCAGGGCGAAAAGGCTCAGCCCCGACAACTCCGCATCGCCGCTCACCGAGAGGTCCGGTTCGAGCCCGGCCGCCGCGCCCGCGAAATCGACGACGAAGCGCCGCGTGCCGGGCCGGTCATGTTCGCGCCCGCTGCGGCTTTGCCGGATCGGCAGCGGCATTTCGGGCAGCGGCGCCGCCCGCGTCCAGACCAGGCGATAGACGAACCGGTATTCGCCCCCGGCGGACAGCGGCGCCTCGGGGCGCCAGAAGGCCACGACATTGTCCATGAACTCGTCCGCCGTGGGAATCTCGACCAGCACCACGGCCCCGCGGCCCCAGTCGCCCACGGGCCGGACCACCGCCGAGGGCCGGTCGTGATAGCGCGCCTCGCTGTCCTCGAAATCCTCGAAGCCGCGCGGCGTCTGCCAGAGGCCGAAGGCGCCGGGGCCCTCATCGACAAAGGACGACATCTGGAGCGAGGCGGGATTGGCGATGGGTCGCCAGAGCGCCTCGCCCGCCCCGTTCTCGATCACCAGGGCGTCGCTGTCGTGCACGCGTGGCCGGAAATCGTCCGAGACCGCGGCGCGCATCGGCCCCTTCAGGAACATCGAGGTCAGGGGCGCGATGCCGATATCGTCGATGTCCCGGCGCGGCAGGATCGTCACGGCAAGATCCATGACGGTCTCGGCGCCGGGCCGGAGCGTCATGTCGAGATGCCCCGCGAGCGACGGGCTGTCGCTCACCGCCTCGATCCGCGCCGCGCCGCCCTCGGGCGGATGCAGGCGCAGGCGGGTGAAGCGGGGAAACTCCTCCGGCCCGGCACTGCCCGTGCCGAGCGCGACGGCGCGGGCCGACAGGCCGTAGACCATGGCCTGCCCGACGGCGCGGAAATAGCTTGCGCCCTGCACGACCAGAACCTCGTCGGGGCGGCCGGTCGCGTTGAGCGGGTGGCGCAGCCGCAGGCCGGAAAACCCCGCGCCCGGGGCCTTGTCGGGGACGGCGCCGAAATAGCGCGAATCGAAATCGAAAAGGCCGGGCGCGAAGGGGACGCGCGCGAACCCGTCGCCCTCGGGCAGCTCGATCTCCACCGGGTGGGGAAAGTAGAGCCCGGGCGGCAGCAGGTCGACGGCGAAGCCCGACCCGAGGGGCAGCATCCCGGCACGGCCGGGGCCGGGGCGGATGCCCCGGAAGGCATCGTAATCGAGGCCGGCGAAGGGCGGCGGCAGCGCCGCGGGGCTCTCCGCGAAGGGCGCGGCCGCCCGCGCCCGCGCGACGTCGAGCAGCGCCCCGCGCGCCGGCTGTGCGGAGACGCGCGGCGCCGGTCCGGCGATGAGCGCCGCCGCCCCCGCGAGGAAGCCACGCCGCCGCATCACGCGCCCGCGTCGAGCCTGCGCTCGATAATCGGCGCGGCGACGAGAGGCAGGGCGACGGGCAGCACCCAGAGCGCCGCGGTGCCGGATCCCGAAAGCGCGGCGAGCGCGACGAGGGCAAGGCCCACGGCCGCCTCGGGCAGGCCGCGCGGCGGCGGAATGCGCCGCGCCGCGGCACCCGGTGTCCAGCCGCAGTCATGGCCGGTCAGCACCGACACCACCGAGCCCGCCTGCCTGACCATCACCAGCGGCGCGATCAGCGTGGACCGCCACAATTCCCCCGCCGCGGCCCGCAGGATCACCCGACGGCGCAAGGCGGTGCGCGCGCGGGCCAGCCAGCCAGCCATCGCGCAGAGTTTCGGCAGCAGCAGGATGCCCGCGGCAAGCGCGAGAGGCAGAGCGCCCGAGACGGTGACCGCACCCGACGCCACCAGCGCCACGAGCCCGAGCCAGATCGGCGCGGCGAGATAGCTCAGCACGCCCGAGGCGAGGTGTAGCCGGCTGACCGGGTCGAGCCCGGGCGCGGCCAGCAGGCGCAGGTGTTGCAGATTGCCTTGGCACCAGCGCCGGTCGCGGCGATGGAACGCCGCAAGCGTCTGCGGGCCGTCCTCTGCGCTGCCGGACGGATCGGGATCGAGTTCGACCGCCCAGCCCGCGCGCCGGATCCAGGCGGCCTCGACGAAGTCGTGGCTGAGCGGCGGGCCGCCGAAGGGCGGCGGGCCCGACAGGCGAGGCAGCGTCGCCGCGCACCGAAACGCCGCCACCCGCATGATCGCGTTATGCCCCCAGTAGTTGCCGCATTCGCCGGCCCAGGCGGCCATGCCGCGCCCGAAATTCGGTGACAGCAGGCGCGAGGATGTCCGCTGGTGGCGGCCGACCCGGCTGCGGCCCGGCAGAAGCGTCATGCCGGCCTGCAAGAGGCCCGTGCGCGGCCGGGTGTCGATCCGGTGGATCAGGTCGCGCAGGCGCCACGCGCTCATGCGGCTGTCGGCATCGAGCACGGCCATGTGCTCGAAGGCCGCGCCGTGGGTGTCCAGCCAGTCGGCGATGTTGCCGGGCTTGCGGCCCGTGTTCTTCGCGCGCCGGCGCAGGGTTATCTCTCCCGCAGCGGCGAGCGGCGCGAGCGCCGCGTCCTCCGCCGCGATCCCCTCGCGGCTCGACGTGTCGGACAGCACGAAGATTTCTGCCTCCGTCCCGAGACCGAGCGTGTCGAGGCCGCGGCGCAGATCGGACAGATACCGGGCGAGCGCGGCGGGCGGCTCGTTGCACAGAAGCACGAGGATCGCCGTCCGGCCCGCCGGCCGCCACCCATCGGGAACGTTTTCGCGCGCAAGGACCGGCTGGGCGAGGCCCACCAGCGCGGTCGCCGCGCCGCCCGAGATCCAGAGCGCGCTCAGCCCGGCGAGCGCGAGCGCCAGGGCCGAGAGGACCGTCCACTCCTTGATCGCGAGGGCCATCGCCGCAATGAGCGCACCCGCGAGAAGTGCTGTCAGCGCGAGGAAGGCGCCCAGCCACCGCCCGCCACCGCGAGCTGGACGCGCGGGATGGGCCCGGACCGGGCGAAGGGCGATCTCGGCAAGTGACATGATGCAGGGCGGCCCCTCCTTCGGACCAGCCACGCCATTCTTTGGTCGAGGCGCGCGGCTGCGCTGCCAGCTATCGCAACCTGCGGCGGTTGCAAGCACGCCTCAGCGTGTCCTGCCCCCGATCGGCGGCCACATGCGCGAAAATACGCCGTCACGCCGCACGATGCCGTGATGAAGCGCGGCGCCGACATGGGTGGCGAGCACCGCGGCAATGGAGATCGCGGCGATGTAGTGAACGCGTTTCGCGACCTCGGCAAGCGCGTCGGAGCGCGGCACCAGCGATGGCGCGCCCAGCGCGTCGAGGCTTTCGATGGGAAAGCCGCCGGCCCTGACCCGCACGTATCCGGCGATGGGCAGAAGCACCAGAAGGGCATAGAGCGCGGCATGGGTGGCCCCGGCGATCCGCGCCTGCCAGCTCGGCATGTGCGACGGCAGGGGCGGCGGCGGGTTGCGCAGCCGCCAGGCCAGGCGCAGGGCGACGAGGACGAAGAGCAGGACGCCCACGTTCTTGTGATAGATGAAAAGGGCGTTCTGAAGCCCCCGGTCGATACCCGGCTGAACCATGACGAACCCCGCCGGGATGGTCAGAAGGATCAGCGCGGCCATGATCCAGTGCAAGAGCCGTGCGGTCGTCGAGTATCGCGTGATCTGCATCGGGGCCCGGTTTCTCCGTCCTCGCTCGCGGGCTGCGCAGGTTTCTGCCCATCTAAAAGGTTAGAGCAGGTCCGCCATGCATCAAGCGGCCGGTGTCTCATCTTGACAGCAGGCGCGCGGCGCTAATCTTTCGCGGATGAGCGATTCCAATCTCGTACCCGCGCCGCGCCGCACGTGGCCCGCTCTGATGCGCGGGCCGCGCGGCATGCTTGGCGCGGCGGTCCTCGGGGGCGTTCCGATCGTGCTCGCCGTCGCCATGGCGCTGGTCGGGCCGGACGGCGCGGCCATGGCGCTGGCTCTCGCGGGCTATCTCGCGGGTGCAGGTTTCGTCCTGCACCTGATGCGCCGCGGCTACCCGCATGGCGCGCTCGGGCTTTGCAACGTCGTGACGCTGACGCGACTCGCGCTGACCTCTGCGCTTCTGGCGCCGCTGGTCGGCGACGCCGCGTCCTGGGCCGTGCTTTCCGTCGCCGGAATCGCGCTCTCGCTCGACGGCGTCGACGGGTGGCTCGCCCGGCGCGAGGCGCGCGTGTCGTCCTTCGGGGCGCGCTTCGACATGGAGGTGGACGCGGCCCTCGCACTGATCCTCGCGTTGAACGCCTGGGTGGCCGGCCCCGCGGGACCGGCCGTGGTACTGCTCGGCCTGCCGCGCTACGTCTTCGCGGTGGCCGCGCATGTGCTGCCCTGGCTCGACCGGCCCCTGCCCGAGCGTTTCGGCCGCAAGGCCGTCTGCGTGCTGCAGCTGGGCGCGCTGATCGCCCTGCAGCTCGACCCGGTCGCCCTGCGCATCGCCGAGCCCCTCGTTGCCGGTGTGGCCGCGGCGCTTGCGTGGTCCTTCGCGCGCGACGTGCTCTGGCTTTGGCGGACCCGGCCTTGACACGCGGTACCGTCCGGAGCGCCCTGCCGCCGGCCCTCGCCGCGCTGGTTCTCTATCTTCTGCTCGTGCAGCCCAACCATCCCGCGGCCTTCACCTGGGGCGCGCTCGCCGTCTTTCCGCTGGAGTTGCCCGTGATCCTGCTGGGGCTGGTCGCGCTGGGGGCCGGAACGTGGGCGACGGCGGCGCGCGCGGCGCTCGTCGCCGCGCTGCTGCTGATCGCGGTTCTGAAAACTGCCGACTTCGCGATGTTCACCTCGCTGTCGCGGGGCTTCAACCCGGTGGCCGACCTTGCCCTGGTCGCGGCGGGCTTTCGGCTTCTGACCGGCGCGATCGGCCCGCTGCCGGCGGTCCTTTCCGTCGCGGGCGCCCTCGTCGCGCTTGCGCTCGTGGCAGCGGCGGCGTGGTGGGCGACGGGCGTCTGGGCGCGGCTGCCCGGGCCCGACCGTCATCTGCGCCGGGGCGCGGCCGCGGGCGCGATCCTCGTGGCCGGGCTCGCCACCGCCGAGATCGGTCAGGCGATGGGGCGCTGGAGCCTTCCGCTCGACCCGCCGGGCGCCGCCTTCACCGCCCGCGTGGGCGTGGAGCGCCTGCAATCGGCGCGCGCCACGCTGGCCGACCTGCGCACGTTCCGGCAGGCGGCCGCCGAGGATCCCCTCGCGGAAGGCGACGGGCTTCTCGACCTGATCGACCGCGATGTGCTGATCGTCTTCGTCGAGAGCTACGGGCGCACCAGCCTCGACACGCCCTTCTTCGCGCAGTTGCACCGCACCACGCTGGCCCGGGGAGAGGACCGTCTGTCCGGACTCGGCCTGTCCATGGCGTCGGGGCTTCTCGGCTCGCCCACGCAGGGCGGGCAAAGCTGGCTCGCCCATGCGACTTTCGCCAATGGTCTTTGGATCGACGGCCAGAACCGCTATGGCGCGGCGCTCGCATCCGGCCGGCAGACGCTCTTTCACCTCGCCGGGCGCGCGGGCTTCCACACCGCCGCCGTGATGCCGCAGATCACGCTCGACTGGCCGGAATCCGAAGTCATGGGCTTCGAGACGATCCTCGCCGCGCGCGATCTCGGCTATCGCGGACGCCCGTTCAACTGGGTGACGATGCCGGACCAGTTCACCCTGGCCGCGCTCGACCGCAGGTTGCGCGACGCGCCCGACGACCGGCCGATCTTCGCGCAGGTGGCGACGGGCTCGTCCCACGCGCCCTGGGTGCCGGTGCCGGATCTCGTGGCGTGGGACGAGATCGGCGACGGCCGCGTCTTCGACGCGATGGCCGAAGCGGGCGATCCGCCCGACGTGGTCTGGCGCGACCGCGGACGCGTCAGGGCGCAGTATCGGCTCGCGGTGGATTACGCGCTTCGGACCGTGCTGGACTATGCCGCGCGTCATGCGGACGATCCGCCGCTGATGATCGTGCTGGGCGACCACCAGGCGGCGGGGTTCGTGGCGCTCGACGAGCGCCCGCATGTGCCGATCCACGTCATCGGCCCGGCGCACCTGGTGACGCGCGCCGCCACCTGGGGCCTTGCACCGGGGCTGATCCCGGCGCCCGACGCGAAGGTCGTGCCGATGGACCGCATGCGGGACCTGATCCTGCGAAGCTATTCGTCGGGCCGGGCGCCCGGCGGCGAAAGCTGAGCGGTGCGCGGCCTGTCGACCCCTGCCCTTTCCGGGCTCGTGAAGATCGCGGTGACCGCGGGTCTTCTGGGCCTGCGCTGGCGCGTCGCCGACGGGGCGGCGGCCGCTGGGCGGCTCGCCGGTGCCGATCCCGCCTGGCTGGCGGCGGCGCTCGCGGCGCTGACGGTGCAGACGATCCTGTCCGCGCTGCGCTGGCGGCTCACGGCGTCGCGGCTCGGCATCCGGCTCGACCGTCTGACGGCGCTGCGCGAATACTACCTGTCGCAGCTCGTCAACCAGGCGTTGCCCGGCGGCATGCTGGGCGACGCCGGGCGCGCGGTGCGCGCGCGCTCGCAGGCCGGGCTTCTGGCCTCCGGGCAGGCGGTCTTCTTCGAGCGGCTCGCGGGGCAGATCGCGCTCTTTATCGTGCTGGCCATGGCCTTTCTGGTCACCGCCGCCCGGCCGGGCGGCCTCGACTGGCCGGGCGCCCTGCAAGGCCCGCTCGCGGCGTTCGTGCTTGCCGGGCTCGCGCTGCCGGGGGCGCTGTGGGCGGCCGGGACGCTCCTGCCCGGACCCGCCGGGCGCGCCCTCGAGGCCTTCGCGCGGGCCTTCGGGCAGGCGGTCGCGGCGCCCGCCGTGCGCTGGCGGCAGCTTTGGCTGAGCCTCGGTACCGCGCTCTGCAACATCGCCGCCTTCGCCTTCTGCGCGCGGGCCATCGGCGCGGAGCTGTCGGGCGTCGCGGTGCTGACGCTGGTCCCGCTCATCCTCTTCACGATGGTGATCCCCCTCACGATCAGCGGCTGGGGCCTGCGCGAGGGTGCCGCCGCCGCGCTCTTCCCCCTCGCGGGGGCGAGCGCGGCCGAGGGGCTTGCCGCGAGCGTCGCCTTCGGTCTCGTCTTTCTTGCCTCGATGGGCCCGGGCCTCGTGCTCTTCGGACTGGCGCCGCGCCGTGACGCGGGCGATGCGCCGCGCGGGATGCCACCCCGGAAACCCGGACAGGAAAACGCGACCCCTTGCCAATCGGGCCCAGCAACTTAGCCTATCGGGCGCGACAGGAGGATGTGGTGACGAAACGATCAAACATGACACGGCGCGGCCTGCTCGGCGCCGGAGCGGCAGGCATCGCGGCCTCGGCGCTGGGGCTTTCGACGCGCCGGGCGATGGCGCAGGACCGGGTGGCGCTGCAATTGTCGTGGCTGCATTCCGCGCAGTTCGCGGGCAGCTACATCGCGCAGGACCGCGGATGGTGGGCCGAGGAAGGGCTGGAGGTCGCACTTCTGCCCGGCGGACCGAACGCCCCGGTCGAACCGCCCGTGATCTCGGGCGCGGCGCTCGGCGGCATTTCCGCCGCAGATTACGCCGCCGCGGCGGTCGAACAGGGCGCGCCCTTCCGCATTCTCGGCGTCGCGATGCAGAAGAACCCCTTCGTCGTCGCCTCGCTGCCCGGCAACCCGGTGAACGCGCCGGGGGATCTCATCGGCAAGCGAATCGGCANAGATTACACCGCCGCGGCGGTCGAACAGGGCGCGCCCTTCCGCATTCTCGGCGTCGCGATGCAGAAGAACCCCTTCGTCGTCGCCTCGCTGCCCGGCAACCCGGTGAACGCGCCGGGGGATCTCATCGGCAAGCGAATCGGCATGGCGCTGGCGAACACGCCCGTCCTGCGCGCGCTCTGCGCGCTGAACGACGTGGACATCGACGCGATCGAGATCGTGCCCACGCAGTATTCCGCCCAGCCCCTGCTGGCCGGGGAGGTCGACTGCCTGCTCTGCTGGGAGACCGACCTGCCGGTTGCCATGGCCGTGCGCGGGATCGACTCGGTCACCATGCTGATGGCCGATCACGGCTACGCCCTGCATTCGCAGACCTACATCGCCACAGAGGACAGCATCGCCAACCGCCGGGACGAGCTCGTGGCGCTGATGCGCGGAGAGGTCCGGGGCTGGGAGGCCTACCGCGAGGACACCGACGCCGCCGCCGAGCTGACCTTGCGGATGCACCCCGACGCGGGGCTCGACCCCGAGACGCAAAGGCTTCAGGCGGCGCGTCAGGTGCCGTTGATGTTCTCGGATCTGACCGACGAGAACGGCTTCGGATGGTGGACCGACGAGACGGTCGCCGCGAATATCGAAACCCTCGCGCTTCTCGGCCGGACGGTCACACCCGAGCTGTGGGACCGCTCGATCCTAGAAGAGGTCCATGGCGGCTGACACCAACCAACCACCCGGCGTGACCTGCACCGGGCTGGCGAAGTCGTGGCCCGGCGGCGTCGAGGCCGTGCGACCCGTCGACATCCGCTTCGCGCCCGGACAGACGACGGCGATGGTCGGCGCCTCGGGCTGCGGCAAGTCCACGCTTCTGCGGATGATCGCCGGGCTGGAGGCGCCGAGCGCGGGCCGCGTCGAGATCGGCGGCCGCCCACCGGCGGAGACCCTGCGCCACGCCGGGCTGTCGGTGGCCTTCCAGGACCCGTCGCTCCTGCCCTGGCGCAGCGTGCGCGGGAACATCGAGTTGGCGCTGTCGCTGGCGCGCCGCCCCGTGGACCAGGCCGCCATCGACCAGCTGATCGCGCTGGTGGGCCTTGACGGTTTCGCGGACACGCGCCCCGCCGAACTCTCGGGCGGGATGCGGCAGCGCGCGGCCATTGCACGCGCGCTGGCCACCGAGCCGCGGCTTCTGCTGCTGGACGAGCCCTTCGGCGCGGTGGACGAGCTGACACGCAAGCAACTCGCCCAGGATCTGCCGCGCCTGTGGGAGGCGCGCGGCACCACCACCATCCTCGTGACCCATTCGGTGACCGAGGCGGTGATGCTGTCGGACCGGGTGGTCGTGCTGTCCCCGCGCCCGGCGGAGATCGTGGCCGACATCGCGGTCGACCTCGCCCGGCCACGCGCCCCCGAAGACGCCCGCCATCCCGCCTTCGTCGCGCTGGTCGACGAGGTCTTCGCCGCGCTTTCACAGGGCGCGGCGCTGCGCGACCGGCCGCTCGCGGCGCAATGAGCGGGCTGGCGCAGCCGGCCGCCGCGACGGGCGCGGGGAGCGTGCGCCTGACCGGCCTCGGTCTCGGCCTTGTCCTCGCGGGGTGGGAGCTGTCGGCCCACGCGCTGTCGGGCGCCTTTGTCCTCGCCGCACCGTCGGAGGTCATCGCCTATCTGATCGCCAATCGCGGGCTGATGCTCCGCGCGCTCGGCGAGACGCTCGGCAACGCGGCCGCAGGCTTCGTGCTCGGCAATCTCGCCGCGCTGCTGCTTGCCAGCATCGCGCTGGCCTGGCCGCGCAGCCAGCGCCTGGTGACCGGGGTCGCGCTCGTGGTGTTCTGCCTGCCCCTGGTGGCCACGGGACCGATCCTGCGCGTGATCTTCGGGCCCGGGAACGGGCCGCAGATCGTGCTGGCCGCGCTCGCCGTCTACTACACCACGCTGGTCCCGCTGCTGGTGGGGCTGCGCGCTGCGCCGGCGAGCTGGTTCGACCTCGTGGCGAGCTACGGGCGGGGACGGATTGCGACCCTCGTCCATGTCCGGCTGATGGCGTCGCTGCCCTATCTCTTCGCCGGTCTTCAGATCGCCGCGCCCGCCGCCTTCCTCGGCGCGATGGGGGGCGAATTCACCGGCGCCGAGCGCGGCCTCGGGGTCCGGACGACCCGCGCGATGCGCGCGCTCGACGTGGAGATGACCTGGGCGACCGCCACGCTTGCGACGGCCGTCTCGGTGCTGGCCTACCTCGCCATCGGGGCGCTCGCCCGACATGCGCTGAAGGACGCGCCGCCGATCATCCTGGCCCCGCCGCGGGCCGAGACGGCGGCCGATGCGGGCCCCGTCCGCCTGCTCGCGCGGGTGGCCGGCGTGTCGCTCGCGATCCTGGGCCTCTGGTGGGGCGCCATCGCGCTCTTCGGGCCGAACCCGTTCTTCGCGAAAGACCCCGGCGACGTGCTTGCGGCGCTGATCACCGCGCCCGACGCCGCGGCCACCCGCGCGACGCTCGGCGCGGCGATGGCGGAAACGGCGGTGTTCCTGCTGCCCGGATACGCCGCCGGGCTCGCCGCGGGCGCGGGGCTCGCGATTCTCTTCGTGCTGGTTCCGGCCGTCGCGGGCACCGTCATGCCGCTCGCCATCGCGCTGCGATCCGTGCCGATCGTCACCACCGCGCCGCTCATCGTCCTGTTCCTCGGGCGCGGCGCGCTGGGCACCATCGTGCTGGTCGCGGTGATGGTGTTCTTTCCCACCCTCGTGGCGTGCCTGCACGGGCTGCGGCAGGCGCCCGGGCAGGTGATCGACGTGCTCGACAGCTACGGCGCCGGGCAATGGCAGCGCCTGCTGCGGGTCCGGCTGCCCGCGATGCTGCCCGCCTTCTTCGCCGCCGCGCGGATGGGCGTGCCGGCCTCGGTCCTCGCGGTAACGGTGGTGGAATGGCTCGCCACCGGCAAGGGCGTGGGCAGCCTCATGGCGCTGTCGGCCTCGCTGTCGGACTACACCATGCTCTGGATCACGGTGCTGGTCGTCACCGGGTTCTCGGCGCTCGGCTATGCCGGGGTCGGCCGGCTGGAGACGCGCGTGCTGCGTGTCTACGCCCCCGAGCAGCTGGCATGAGCCCGCGCGCCGCCGCCTTCGCCATTCCCGGCGACATCACGACGCTGACGGGTGGCTACATCTACGAGCGCCGGCTTCTCGAAGGGCTGCGCGCCCAGGGCCGCGACGTGGCCCATCTGGCCCTCGGGCCCTCGTTTCCCGATCCGACGCCCGGGGACATGGCCGACGCCGCCGCGCGCCTCGCCGCCATCGCGCCGGACCGCCCGCTGATCCTCGACGGGCTGGTCTTCGGCGCGATCGACACCGGGGCGATTCGCGAGGTGCGCGCGCCCGTGGTCGCGATGATCCATCATCCGCTCGCCCTGGAAAGCGGGCTGGAGCCGCGCCGGCGCGCGCATCTTTACCGGACGGAGCGCGACAACCTCGCGCTTGCCGCCCATGTCCTGGTGCCGAGCCCCCACACCGCCGCGACGCTGCAGGCGGATTACGGCGTTGCCCCCGACCGCATCACCATCGCCCGCCCGGGCACCGACCGCCCGGCCGGGCGGCGGGCGCCGACCGATCCGCCGCTCATTCTTTCGGTGGGCATCCAGCACCCGCGCAAGGGGCACGACATCCTCCTCGGGGCGCTGGCCGGGCTGACCGCGCGCGACTGGCACTGCGTGATCGTGGGCGCGCCGCACGACGCGGCCCATTCGGAAGAGCTTGCCCGGCTGCGCGAGACCCTCGGTCTCGCCGGGCGGGTGCGGATCGCCGGGCGGGTCTCGGCAGAGGCGCTGTCGCGGCTTTACGGGGAAGCGTCGATCTTCGCGCTCGCCACCCGGTACGAGGGGCACGGGATCGTCTTCGACGAGGCGATGGCGCACGGGCTGCCCATCGTCTCCTGCCGCACCGGCGCGGTGCCGGACACGGTGGCCAAGAACGCGGGACTTCTGGTGCCGCCGGACGATGCCGCAGCGTTCGCGGCGGCCCTCGACCGGCTTCTGGGCGACCCGAAGCTGCGCACGGACACCGCGCGCGCCGCGCAGGCCGCCGGAGCGGCGCTGCCCGGCTGGGACGACACCGCGCGGGTGGCGGGCCTGGTCCTCGACGGTCTTGCCCCGGGGCGCGACCACCCGTAGGCGCGGCCGCCGCTTTTCGCTCACGCCACGGCGCCGACCGGGGCGCATCACGGGCGGCGCTCGCGCCTTGCGCCGAAACCGGCTTAAATGGCCCGCGAATCCTGCCTGCGGCGCCGCGCCGGGCCAGGCCGACGGGGGGACGATGACGCCCGAGATCGCAATTGTCCTCCTGCTTCTGGTGGCGGCGATGGTCCTTTTCGCGACGGAGTTGGTCTCGCCCGACGTCACGGCGCTGGGATTGCTCACGGCCCTCGTCGCAAGCGGGATCCTCGCGCCGGCGGACGCCTATACGGGGTTCGGCAGCGAAATCATCATCGTGCTGGCGTCGGTCATGGTGCTGGCGGGATCGGTCGCGAAATCGGGGGTGATGGAATGGCTGGGAAAATTCGCGCATGACCTTGGAAAGGGCAACGAGCGGCTATCGATACTCACGCTGCTGTCCATGTCCGCGGGCAGTTCCGCCCTTCTGAGCAACACCAACACGACCGCGATGCTGATGCCCGCGGCGATCGAGACGGCCCGGCGCACCGGGATCAGCGCGAGCCGGGTCCTGATGCCGCTGGCCTTCGCCTCGATGCTCGGCGGATCGGCGACGCTGATCGGCACCTCGGCCAACCTCGCGGGCAGCGGCATGGCATCAAGGCTCGGGCTGGAGCCCTTCTCGCTTTTCGAGTTCGCCGCGGTGGGCGCCGTTCTGTCGGTGACCGGGCTGCTGTGGCTGGCGATGACGGGGCATTGGCTTCTGCCTGCGCGGAGGTCCGTCGAGACCGCGCGAAACGCCGAACCGCGACGGTTCTTCACCACGCTCGGCCTTCCCGAAGGCTCCTCGGCCATCGACGAGGCCATCGGAAACCTCGATTTCGACGGGCTCGACACGGACCTGCTGTCCGTCGTTCGCGATCGCGAAAGGCGCGATCCGCACCATTCCCGCAAGCTGCGCGCGGGCGACGAGCTGATCATCCGGACCACGCGGGACGGTCTGATGAAGCTTAGGAAATCCTCCGATTTCACGCTGGAGCCCGACAGCCACTTCTCCGAACGATACGGCGGCGACGTGACGCCGGTGCTGGTGGAGGCGGTGGTGACGCCGCAGTCCCGGCTGGTCGGGCAGTCGCTCAAGCAGATCGGCTTTTTCGACCGCTACCGCGGCATCGTGCTGGCCGTCTACCGGCGCGAGCGGAGCCGCCCGGCCCGGATCGAGAACCTGCGGCTGCGCTCGGGCGACGTGCTTCTGCTTCAGGGCCCGGAACGGCACATGGCGTCGCTGCGGGGCGATCCGGATCTTAAGGTCCTCACCCGTGTCGAGACGCCGGTCGTCACGCCGCGCGAAGGCACCAGGGCGCTCGCGGCCATGGCGGTGGCGATCCTCGTCAGCGCCCTGGGCCTTGCGCCCCTGTCGCTCGCGTTCCTCGTGGCGGTGCTCTTCGTGATCCTGGCCGGCAACATCGCCATGTCGGAAGCCTACAGGTTCATCGAATGGCGGCTCATCGTGCTCATCGCGGCAATGTCGGGCTTCGGGCTCGCGATGGAGGAAAGCGGCGCGGCGGCCTACCTCGCCGATATCGTCGTGCGGTGGAGCGCGCCCGTCGGACCGTTCGCGGCGATGGCCGGCTTCAGCCTGCTGACCGTCTTGCTGACCCAGCCGATGTCCAACGCGGCCGCCGCGCTGACGGTGATCCCGGTCGCGGTGGCGGCCGCCGACGGGCTGGGGCTCGACCCGCGGATGCTGGCGATTCTCGTGACGCTGTCCGCCTCGGTGTCGTTCATCTCGCCGCTGGAGCCGGCCTGCCTGCTGGTCTACGACGCCGGACGCTACAGGTTCTTCGATTACGCCCGTGCCGGCGCGCCGCTGACGCTGATCTGCGTGACGGTGCTGCTCGTCCTCGTGCCGATGATCTGGTGAGGACCGGAATCCGTCGCGCTGCGCGGGCGGGAACGCGCGGTGGCACAAGAAAAGGCCCGACCTGTCCTGCCGCACTCCTTGCGAAAGGACCGCCGCTCCCGGTGGGCGTTTTCCGGGCTTTTTCCGGCCGGTGCGCCAAATCGGGCGATTTCATGGCCATTCGCCACCGCATGTGATATCGAATGCACTGAATGTCAGGAACCGTGCGACGCGCTCACCGAACGGAGCGTGCGGCCACATGCGCCCCGACCGTGACCCGCCGATGCCATCGGGACCTTCCGGAGAGATGCGAATGACCAGGAAGACCCCGGCCGGAAAGAGCCCGCTTGCGATGCCGCGCTGGGACATTGCGGATCCGCAGGCGGCGCAGGCGCTGCGCGCCCTGATCGAGGCGACCCGGCGCAACATCCCCGCGGACCGAACGCTGTCGGTCTCCTGCAAGCAGGGCACGGCGATCTGTTTCGTGGTCTCGGGATGGCTGGTCCTGTCGAAGTCCACGATGGAAGGGCATCGCCAGATCATCGACATCCTGCTTCCCGGCGACGTCTTCGATCCGCGATCCGCGGGCGGGGAGCACGCCACGGCGGATCTCTGGGCGCTGACGGATGTCACCCTTTCCTCCATCCCGCGCGGGGACTGGCAGCGGCTTCTCGGCGCGCATGCGGACGCGCACTGGCTCGTGGACGATCTCTTCGCGTTGCGCGATGCGCGCATGGCAGAGCGCATGCTGCGCCTTGGACGGAGCAACGCCGACTGCCGGATCGCCTACGCGCTACTGGAACTCGGGCTGCGCACGTCCACATCGGGCCTCGTCGGGGAAAAGCAGTTCCACATTCCCATGACGCAACAAGTGCTGGGCGATTTCGTCGGGCTGTCCTCGGTCCATGTCTGCCGGACCTTCCGCCGCTTCGAACGGCAGAACATCCTGTCGGTCAGCGACCACATGGACATCGTCGTTCACGATCTCGACGCGCTGGCCGTGATCGCGGAGATCGACCTCGAAGAGCTGCGCAGGGAAGTCACGCACGCGGCCTGATCCGGGCCGGCGCGGCGCTACCGCCTTTCACAGATTTCGCCAAGGGTCTGGCCGGCCAGTTCCTCCGACACGCGCTCGGCGATGTCGCCGAGCGACAGGACACCCGCGAGGCGATCGTCCCGGTCGAGCACCGGAAGCCGGCGGACCTGCCGATCCCCCATGATCTCCGCGGCGCGGGCCACCTCCTCATCGGCGCGGCAGCTTGCCGGATGCCGTGTCATGAACGTGCAGACAAGCGTGTCCTGGGTGGCGTCCCGGGCCAGCGCGAAGGCGATGTCGCGATCCGTGACGATCCCCACCAGTATGTCCTCGCCCACCACGGGAAGCGCGCCGATGTCGTTCTCGCGCATGAGGCCGAGGGCGGTGCGGATCGACCCCCACGGGGAGATCGCGACCACGGGGCGCGACATGATCTCGCGAACCTTCATGGCAGGAAACGACACCCCGCACGCCGCGTTGCCCACGCGGCCAGCCGCCTCGGGATGCGGATGCCGCGCGGCAGTGGTGCGCGATGCCGGGGGCCGCGCTTTACGTCAGGATATGGCTCGATGCCCATGCCCGTCTCGCTTCGTCTGGGTCAGCTTGAGCGCTCGTCAGTCAAGCAGCCCCGCGCTGCCGCGGTCGTTAACGAGCGTTAATGATCGCGGGCCCCTTTTCGACCATGGTCCGAGGCAGGAGAGACAGGTCCCGGCACGGGCCGGAGAAGGAGCCGACATGGATCGCCTGAGTATCGTCGTGACGCTCTTGACGGGGCCCGTCCTCGTGGGCGGGCTGGTGATCACGGTGCTGTCCCTCGGTTTCTACAGCTGGATCCCGATCGCGGCCGCCGTCGTCGCGGGGCTGCTTCTGACCTGGCCGGCCGCCTACGCGATCTCGCGCCGGATCAAGCGCAAGGATCCGCACTGGAACGTCCGGAGCGGCAAGCCGGGCAGCGGCAAGCCCACCGACACCGACTTTCCCGAAACCTGATCCCCAGATCGGAGCCCCAGATGCCCCTTCCGGAAGTGGTTCCGCGCCACGCCGTCGGCACGCTCGCCGGGACGTTCGGCGAGACGGAGGTCCGCAAGGACGAGGCGAACCGGCCCGACGCCACCGGGGACGGGCTTGCAAAGCGCGCGCCGGCCTTTCGCGAGGACGGCGCGCGCACTGCCGGCCATGCGCCCGGTTTGACCACCGTAGCGACCGGCATGGCCGTGGGCATGCGCGAGATCGCCGAGGACCACCGCCTCCGGCTTGCCGCGCGCCTCGCGCTCGCGCGCGGGCTGGTCGATGGTCGATATGGGCCGGGCCGAGATCGACGAGCCGTCAACCGCCAGCGCCCTCGGGTTGACCGACGACTTCGAACTCTCCGGGAAGACCGTGAACGCCGAGGACGGCGCGATTCTCACCACCCGCCTGATGCACGCCATGAGCCGCGAGAGCGTGGGCCGGGGGCTCGTGACGCTGTGCATCGGCGGCGGGCAGGGCATCGCGCTGCTGCTGGAGAGCGACGCCTGAGCCGCGATGCCAAGCCAGAAGGAAAGGACGACCGATGACGACCGAGAAGAGAGTGGCCCTGGTGACGGGCGGCGTTCAGGGGCTGGGCGCGGCCGCCGCGCGCGCCCTTGCCGAGGGCGGAGCGTCGGTTGCCGCCACGCACCTTGGCGCTGGGGAGCGCGCGGACGCCTTCGCGAAGGAGACGGGCATGCCCGTCTTCGAATGGGACGTGGCCGATTACGACGCCTGCGCCGAGGGCATCGCGGAGGTGGAAGAGGCACTGGGCCCGATCGACATCCTCGTGAACAATGCGGGCGTGAACCGGGACACGATGTTCCACAAGATGGACCGCGAGGATTGGGACGCCGTCATGCGGGTCGATCTGGGATCCATGTTCAACGTCACACGCCAGGTGATCGAAGGCATGCGGGAGCGCGGCTTCGGTCGGATCATCAACATCTCGTCGGTGAACGCGGCGCGGGGCCAGGCGGGCCAGACCAACTACTGCGCGGCCAAGGCGGGCGTCGAGGGTTTCACCCGCGCGCTCGCGCGCGAGACGGCCGGCAAGGGCATCACGGTCAACGCGATCGCCCCGGGCTATGCCGACACGCCGATGGTGGGCGCCATGCCCGACGATATCCTGGACGGCATCGTGGACATGATCCCGCTCTCGCGGCTCGCCGAACCGCCGGAAATCGGGCGCTGCGTGAGGTTCCTCGCCTCCGATGACGCGGGGTTCATCACCGGGACCACTCTTGCCGTGAACGGCGGGCTCCGGATGGGGTAGACCGGGGCGCGACCGGCCCGGAAAAACGCGGCGGCGAAGGTTCGAAAGGAGCAGTCATGCCCGACACCAAGCACGAGACCCCCCGTTCCGCCAAGGCGGAGAAGGCCCGGAAGCCTGACGCGGACGAGGCGCAGGCCGGCCAGTCCACGCCGCGCGAGGCGCGCAGCGGCCTCGACGCCGAGCCGCCCGAAATCGTCCATACCTCGCCGCTCGAGGCGCCCGACCGGTACAGCACCAAGAGCCTCGACCGGGCCGCCAACGCGCATCTGGCGCGCTTCACCCTCGGTGTGTCGCCCTATGGCCTCGCCTCCACCTTCTTCACGTGGTGGACCCACCTTGCCGGATCGCCCGGAAAGCAGGTCCAGCTGGCCGAGAAGGCCGCGCGCAAGGCGATGCGCTTCGGCGTCTACGCGGGCCAGCTCGCCCGGGATCCCGGCGCGGAGCCCTGCATCGAGCCCCTGCCCCACGACCACCGCTTCGAGGACGAGGGCTGGACGCGCTGGCCCTACAACGCCATCTACCAGGCTTTCCTGCTGAACCAGCAATGGTGGTACAACGCGGCCTGCGACATCGACGGCGTGACCCCCCGCCAGGAGCAGGTGGTCTCGTTCGTCACCCGGCAGATACTCGACATGATGTCGCCGTCGAATTTCGTGGCGACCAATCCCGAGGTCGCGGCGGCGACGTTCCGCGAAGGCGGCGCCAATCTCGTGCGCGGCGCCGAGCACTTCCTGGAAGACTGGGAGCGCGCGATCTCGGGCAAGCTGCCCGTGGGCACCGAGGACTACCTGCCGGGGCGCGACGTCGCCGTCACGCCCGGCAAGGTCGTCTACCGCAACCGGCTTCTGGAACTGATCCAGTACGCGCCGCAGACGGACAAGGTGAAGGCCGAACCGCTGCTGATCGTCCCGGCCTGGATCATGAAATACTACATCCTCGATCTCAGCCCGCACAACTCGCTGGTGAAATACCTCGTCGAGCAGGGGTTCACGGTCTTCATGGTGTCGTGGCGCAACCCCACGGCCGAGGATCGCGACAAGGGGATGGACGACTATTTCGACGCCGTGGCCGAGGCGATGGACGCGGTGGGCGCGATCGTGCCGGACCGCAAGATCCACGGTGTCGGCTACTGCCTCGGCGGCACGCTGATGGCGGCCAAGGCGGCGCAGATGGCGCGCGACGGCGACGACAGGCTGGCCTCGCTGACGCTCTTCGCCACGCAGACCGATTTCGAGGAGCCGGGAGAACTTCAGCTCTTCGTCAGCGAAAGCGAGGTCGCGTTTCTCGAGAACATGATGTGGGACCAGGGCTATCTCGACACCAAGCAGATGGCCGGGGCGTTCCAGTTGCTGCGCTCGGCGGACCTGATCTGGTCGCGCTACGTCCACGAGTACCTGATGGGGCGCCGGCAGGAGATGTTCGACCTGATGGCGTGGAACGCCGACGCCACGCGGATGCCCTACCGGATGCAGAGCGAGTACCTGCGCAAGATCTTCCTGGGCAACGAACTCGCGGAAGGCAAGTACCGGCTGAACGGCAAGCCCGTGACGGTCGGCGACATCCACGCGCCGATCTTCTGCGTCTCGACCACGTCGGATCACGTCGCGCCCTGGCAATCGGTCTACAAGCTGCACCTGCTTGCCGACACGCAGCTCACCTTCGTGCTGACAAATGGCGGCCACAACGCCGGCATCATCAGCGAGCCCGGCCATGACGGCCGGGAGTACCGGATACGCACCACCGAGGACGGGGAACCCTATCTCTCGCCCGAGGCGTGGCAGGCGTCGGCGGAACGGCAGGAGGGCTCCTGGTGGCCCGCGCTGACCGCGTGGCTCGGCGAACGCTCCTCGAAGGAGGTGGCGCCGCCCGCCATGGGCACCACGTCGGGCCGCTATCGCCCGATCGAGGAGGCGCCCGGCGCCTACGTGTTCCAGCGCTGAGGCGCGGCGGCATGGGGGCGCGGCGCGAAGGGCTCGCGCCCGGCCCGCCGAAACCTCCCAGCTCGTCGCGCGGCAAGACGCGGGCACGGGCCCGCACGCGGCGCGAGCACCCGGACATGGGCCGGAAAGACCAGCGATGCGTGCCGGCACGGACGGCGCGGCGCCCTGCCCGGCCGCGCGATGTCCATTGAAGAAATCCGGGGACACCCCGTCGCATGGTGTTGACCCGCCGGCGCAGCGAAACATGTGCGCCCGACACCGGCAACCGGATACGGCAGAGAGATGCATCGCCCCATCGCCACACGCGCCCATGGGCTGGAACGCCTGGAAAACTTCGTGCCAGCCATGGGCCGGCGCTACGCCAACGGGCGCAACCATGACCGGGGGCCCGGCCGGCACAAGGACGTCTCCGTCCTGTCGCCCTATGTCCGGCGCAGGCTCGTCACCGAAGAAGAGGTCGCGGCCGCCGCGCTGGCCGCCCACGGCCCCGAGAACGCCGAGAAATTCGTCCAGGAAGTGATCTGGCGCGGCTATTTCAAGGGCTGGCTGGAACGCCGGCCCCAGGCCTGGACCCGCTATGCCGAGGGCGTCCGGGCCGATCTGGAGACCCTCGATCTCGACCGCCGCCTCCGGCGCGACGTGGGCCGCGCCGAGGAGGGGCGGACCGGGCTGGCCTGTTTCGACGCCTGGGCCGAGGAACTGGTCGAGACCGGGTATCTGCACAACCACGCGCGGATGTGGTTCGCCTCGATCTGGATCTTCACGCTGGAACTGCCCTGGCGTCTGGGCGCCGACTTCTTCTACCGCCACCTGCTCGACGGGGATGCGGCCTCGAACACGCTGGGCTGGCGCTGGGTGGCGGGGCTGCACACGCGCGGCAAGCCCTACCGCGCGCAGGCCTGGAACATCGCCAAGTTCACCGGCGGCCGCTTCACCCCGCGCGAGCGCGATCTGGCAGAGGTGACCGAGGGCCTTGAGGCGGAAGAGCCCGACGGGCTGCCCCCGGTCCAGCCGCTGCGGGAGGTCGCTGAACCCGACGCGCACGCGCCCGCCGCGCTTCTGATCACCGACGAGGATTGCCGCGTCGAGGAGTTCGACCTCGCCGGTCTCGACATCCGCGGCACCGCCACGCTGTCGGCCAGCAACCTGCGCTCGCCCCGGCCCGTGGCGGAGGCCGTCGCGCGGTTCGAGGCCGATGCGCTCGCCGACGCGGCGGCCCGGGCGGGCGTCTCGCCCGCCAGATTGCGCGCCGATCACCCGGATCTTCTCGCTCGCTGGGCGGCCGAGGCGGGGGCCACGCAGATCGTCACGCCCTATGTGACGCGCGGTCCGCTGCATGACTGGCTGATGGAGGCGCGGCCGGCGCTCGAGGCGCGTGGCATCGCGATCCGCGAGTGGCGCCGCGATTGGGACAGCGCGATCTGGCCCCACGCGACCGCCGGGTTCTTCAAGGTCAAGAAGAAGATCCCGCAGATCCTCGAACGGACGGTCGAGGCATGATGGACGTGGCAATCGTGGGGGCCGGAATCGCCGGCATCGCCTGTGCGCGGCGGCTTGCCGGGGCGGGGCTGGTGCCGGTGCTGTTCGACAAGGGGCGCGGCATCGGCGGGCGGGTCGCCACCCGGCGCGCCGACGGGCTGCAATTCGACCACGGCGCGCAGTACGTCACGGCGCGCGGGGATGCCTTTGCCGCGGTGCTCGACGCGGCTGAAACCCGCGAGGCTGTGGCGCGCTGGCAGGACGGCTCCGGGCGCGCCCACCTCGTCGGCACGCCCGGCATGTCGTCGCTCGCCAAGGCGCTCGCACAGGGTCTCGAGGTGCGCCAGCGGGCCGAGGTCACGGCCCTGCGCCCGGACGAGGGCGCGTGGATGCTGCGCGTGGGCGACGCCTGGCACCGGGCCGCCCGCGTCGTTGTGACCGTCCCCGCGCCGCAAGTGGCGGGACTGCTGGGTGCGGATCATCCGCTGGTCGCGCCGCTGGCCGCCGTCGGGTTCGCCCCCTCCCTGACGCTCATGGCGGCGCTGAGCGCGCCCGCCCCCTTCGTCACGCGGTGCGACCCGGATGATCCGCTCTCCTGGATTTCCCAGGACAGCAGCAAACCGGGCCGCCCCGCATCGGACGCGGTGGCGTGGGTCGCGCAGGCGGGTGCCGCGTTCAGCCGGCGCCACCTCGAAGACGACCCGGACGATATCGCCGCGGCGATGCTGCCCCTGCTCTGCGACAGGCTGGGCACTGCGCCCGACCGCGCGGTCCACGCCGCGGCGCATCGCTGGCGCTACGCCCACGTCACCGCGCCGCTCGGCCAGCCCTGCCTCGCGGCAGCGGATGGCACGCTTTGCCTTGCAGGAGACTGGTGCCTCGGCCCGCGCGTCGAGGCGGCCTGGACCAGCGGCACCGCCGCCGCCGACACCCTGCTGGAGCGCATGCCATGACCGATGACCCCCGGATCGCCCGGCTGCTCGCCCTGATCGGTTCCGCGCTGCGTCCACCGCCGGGCGCCGGGCGCATCGCCCTCGCGCTCGGGCTGGGGCTGCTCTGCCACACGCTTTTCGCGGCGGCCGTGCTGGCGATGATCGCCGCCATGTTCTTCGGGCTGAGCGAAAGCTTCGGCACCGTCCCGTGGCCCTGGGCGCTGCTGGCCAACGCGGCACTGATCGCCCAGTTTCCGCTTGCCCATTCGTTCCTGCTGACCGGTCCGGGCGGGCGTTGGCTGACGCGGCTGATCCCCGGCCCGCACGGCGCGACGCTCGCCACCACCACCTATGCCATCATCGCCTCGGCGCAGCTGCTGGCGCTCTTCGCGCTCTGGACACCTTCGGGCATCGTCTGGTGGCGGGCCGAGGGCGCGGCGTTCTGGGCGATCTGCGCGGCCTATGCCGCAAGCTGGCTGTTGCTGATCAAGGCAAGCTTCGACGCCGGTGCGGAGGTGCAGTCGGGCGCGCTGGGATGGATGTCGCTGATGGCGCGGATCCGTCCGGTCTTTCCCGACATGCCGACGCAGGGCCTGTTCCGCGTGATACGGCAGCCGATCTACGTGGCGTTCGCGCTCACGCTCTGGACGGTGCCGGTCTGGACGCCAGACCAGCTCGCCCTCGCCGTCAGCTACACCGCCTATTGCCTGCTGGCCCCGCGCCTGAAGGAACGGCGCTTCGCCGCGCGCTACGGCGACCGGTTCGCGCGGTACCGCGCCTCCGTGCCCTATGTGGTGCCGCGGCCCAGACCGACACGGGACAATGCCGATGCGAAATGACCTGACGATCTACGACGCCGTGGCCGACCGATGGTGGTCGGACGAGGTGCGCTGGGTGCGCACGCTCAAGAATCTCGTGCCGGGGCGTCTGAAATGGTTCGACCGGCATATCGACTGGGCGGGAAAGGACGTGCTGGACCTGGGATGCGCCGGCGGCTTCATGGCGGAGGCGATGGCCGGGCGCGGCGCGCGGGTCACCGGGATCGACCCCGCCGCCGAGGCGGTGGAGGCCGCGCGCCGCCACGCGGACGCCCGGGGGCTCGGGATCCGCTACGATGTCGGCGTGGGCGAGGCCCTGCCATACGACGACGCGGCCTTCGATGCCGTGGTCTGCGTCGACGTGCTCGAACATGTGGCCGACCTCGACCGGGTGCTCTCGGAGGTGGCGCGCGTGCTGCGTCCGGGCGGGCTCTTTCTCTACGACACGATCAACCGCAACCCGCTGGCGCGGTTCGCGACCATCACCGTGGCCGAGGATCTGCTGCGCCTTCTGCCGCGCGGGACGCACGATCCCGCGATGTTCATCAAGCCGCGGGAGCTTTCGCGCGCGATGGAGGGCGCGGGCCTCGCGCCGGGGCTGATGACCGGCCTCGGGCCGCGCGGCATCGACCGCCGCCTGGACCTGACCTTCGGGCCCCTGCCCCTCACCGCGATCCTCTACATGGGCCTCGCCCGGCGGCCCGCCCTCGCAAGCGGAGATGTCTCATGCTGACCGCGGCGCTTCTCGCCACCGCGCTTCTTTTCGGGGGCATGGTGCTTTATTCTTTCGGTTTCGCGGCCTTCCTGTTCACCGCCCTGCCGCCGGACGTGGCCGGCACGACGATCCGGCGCGCCTTTCCACTGTTCTATCTTTTCGTCATGGGCGTCGCCGCGGCGGCGGCCGCGCTCGCGTGGCCCGTCGACCCGCTTGCGGCCGGGCTGCTCGCGCTGGTCGCGGCCACGACGCTGCCCACGCGGCAGGTCCTGATGCCGGCCATCAACCGCGCCACCGACACGGGCGCGAAGGCGCGCTTCAAGTGGCTGCACGGGCTTTCCGTCGTCATCACCCTCGCCCATATCGTGATCGCGGCCTATGTCCTGGCGCGCTTCGCCGGCGGAGGGCTCGCATGACCGGCCTGCCGCGTGAGAACGTCCAGTCCTACCCGCGCCCGCCGGCGCTGGAGCCCGTGCCGCAGCGGGTGACGGTCCGGCTTGGGGGCGTGACGGTTGCCGACACGACCCACGCGCTTCGGGTGCTCGAGACCCATCACGCGCCCACCTACTACCTGCCGCCCGAGGATATCGGCGCCACGCTGCGCCCGGTAGGCGGCGCCACGTTCTGCGAGTGGAAGGGCGCGGCGCGCTATTTCGACGTGCTCGCCGGTGCGACGACTGCACCGCGTGCCGCCTGGAGCTACGACCACCCCACCGCCGGTTTCGCGCCGCTTGCGGGGTTCGTGGCCTTCTACGCGGGGCTGATGGACGAGGCGTGGGTCGGGGGCGTGCGCGTCCTGCCCCAGCCGGGGGATTTCTACGGCGGGTGGGTCACTCCCAACCTCGAGGGCCGCATCAAGGGCGCGCACGGCACCCGGCACTGGTAGCGACACGCGCGCGGACCGGAAGACGCCAGGGCCCAATCCCTTCAAGGTCGGACACGCGCACCGCGTAACCATCCATCGCGGAATTGTCGAACGGCGGTAACGCGGACCTCGCCAGCGCCGCTTGATCGAGGATGCGCCCGGCTGCGCCGGCGAGCGATATCCTTTAAATTGCGCGGATTGGTGCCGCAGCAACCAACGCCCGCAACTGCGCAGCCTCGACTGTCAGCGGCGTTTCGGATCGCCCCGCAGAGCAGGCGCTATCTTGAGGACTCATGGCAGCCTCTTTGTCGCAAACTCGAAAAGTCCGCCCCAGGGGAATTCCGGGGCGGATCAATTCTTTCAGATGAGGCTCAGAGCTTGTATTCCTTGGACTTGAAGGAAATCCCTCGCGCCACCATCGGCGTGTCGCTGATCTTGCGGATATCCGCCCAAGTCTGCTTGTAGACCGGGATCACCAGCTCGTTCACGCCCGGCCCCACGATGTTGCCCTGTGTGCCGCGCGGGCTGCCGAAGAGCATGAAGGTCTCCCCACGTTTGGCCGTCTCCGTCGGATAGGCCATGGCCTGCGTGGCGCCGTTGTCGTTGAACACCTCGACAACGTCGCCGGCCGTGATGCCCTTCTCGGCCATGTCGTCGGGATGCATTTCGATGAAAGGATAGGGCCAGCGATCGAGAACGAAGTCGTTCTCCTGGTCGAGGAACCAGTTCTGCCAGTTCAGGTTCGACCGGCCGTTGTTGATGAAGAAGGGAAACTTATCCATCTCCACGGCCTTGCCGGGCGTGACCTGTCCGCGCCACGGCCCCGCCATGAACCGCGCGCGGCCATCATCGGTCGAGAACGTTCCATCGCCATAGAGTCTCGGTGTGCCGATGATGCGATCGGCGTCGTCCACGCCCTGCGGCGGTTCCTGGAAGCCGTTGGTGCCCATGGCCCGAAGGCGATCGTAGGTCACGTCCGGGTGGCGAGCCTGGTAGCCGTCTATGAAGGCATCCTCCTCGGTCTGCCAGTCGTAGCCCGTGAACTGATCGGCATAGGCGTCATAGCCCATCTCGCGCAGGACGCGCTCCATGTTCTGCGCGATTCCAGCCGCGATCAGGCAGTCCGGCTTGGCGTTGCCCGGCGGGTCCATGTATTTCTCCGCCAGACGCATCCGCCGTTCGCCGTTCATCGAAGTGAGGTTCATCTCGCCCTGCTGCGCGCTCGGCAGCACGACATGGGCCTGCTTGCCCATTTCATTGTGGATGATCTCGACGTTGACGGCGAACAGGCCGCCCTCCTGGATCGCGCCAAAGATAGCCTCAACAAGCTCTTCCCGCGTGCCTCCGGCGGCGGCGTCCATGGCGTCCTTCACCATGTTGGTGCGCCGTTTCCAGACGCGCTTGAACTCGGTCGCGTTGAGCGTGGTGCGATACTGGTTGCAATCCCAGATATGGTGCACGCCGCCCTCACCGTTGATCAGGAGCTGGTCGACATAGGCCGCCGGCCGGCCGACATGGCTCTCGTCGGGGCGGACATAGCCCTCCTGGTGGCCGCCCATCCGCACGCATCCGCCGCCCATCTGGCCGATGTTGTGCGTTGCCAGCGAGATATTCACGATCCCGCCGTTGGTGCGGTAGTTGTCGTTGTTCCAGATGATCCCCTTTTCGTAGCCGATCATCGTGCGGCGGCGGCTGCCATCCTCTTTCGGCTGTGCGATCCACTCGGCTGCCTTGCGGATGTCCTCGGCGGGAACGCCACAGATCTCCGCGGCCTCGTCGAGAGACAAGCGGTTCGCGTCAACCGCATCTTCGAAGCTCGACAGATGGCCTGGCCGCCCGTCCGCCGCGCCGCGCGCGGGGAAGAGCGGCGGGCGATCCTCTGCCTCGCGCAGCGTGTGCGCCTCGATGAAGTCCATGTCGTGCCAGCCCTGTTCGACGATATGGGTGAAGATCGCGTTGGCCAGCGCCAGGTCCGTACCCGAATTGATCGGAAGGTGCAGCACGTTGTCCGGGCCCGCCGCTTGCTCGGCCGCGTTGACCGAGACGGTCCGCCGGGGATCGACGAATATGATGCGCGCCGGTGGGTGCGCCTCGTCCGGCATCAGCTCTTCCTTGCGGGATTGCGTGACGCCCTGAAGGTTCGGGATCCAGTGGTTGAGGAAATAGTTCGTCTGGCATTCCAGAGGGTTGCAGCCCCAGGCCACGAGGGTATCTGCGAGGCCGGCATCCTCGTAGGCATTGTTCAACTCGCCTATCCCCATGTCCCGCGTGGCGTGCACCTCGGAGTTGTAGGCCGGGCGGTTGTGGATGCGGACGTTCTTGACCTTCATCGACCCGAAGTAGAGCTTGCCCGTCCCCCAGGTGTTCTCGTAGCCGCCGCCCGAGCCGCCATGGTCGAACATCGAGACGATCAGATCGTCCTCGCCGTTCTCGACGATGATACGGGCCGTCACCCGCGCGACGAGGTCGTAGGCGTCGTCCCAGCTCGTGGGCTGGTAACTGCCGTAGCGCCAGACCAGCGGATCGGTCAGCCGGTGCTGCTGGGTGCCGGTGACGGTGGAGGGGTGGTTCTCGGCCATGCGGGCCCCGCGAACGGAGCCGAGCCCGGAATTGACCACGCAATTCACATCCGGTTTCACCACGAGGTGGACGTCGCGACCGTCCTTCTTGACGATGTTGTACATCGACGGAGAGTACCATGCCTCGGCGTCCTGGAACTGCTGTTCGGACAGGTCCACACCGAACTTGTTCTGGTTCGGCGCCGTGCCGCCCTGCTTGTTCATGGGCCAGGTGTAGGCCTTGTAGCCGCAGCCGACGATGCAGTAGTGACACACGGCATTGTGCTCCGTCGCGTCTGCGGGGATGATCGGCAGACGGTCGATTTGCCTCTTGTAAGCCATTGAAATTCCTCCCTCAAAGCACGTTGGACAGGCGGCCGTAGATCAGCTCGTCGACGCCCTCGGCATGGATGTCGCCCTCGTCGTCCACGCGCAGCACGAATTGCGGCAGGTTGTTGGTGGCATGGCCCCAGACCTGCTGCCCGCCGGCTTCAGCATCGAAGCGCGAATAGTGGCCGGGGCAGTTGAACGTCCGGTCCTCGCCGTTGTACTGCAGGAACCACCCCTTGTGCGGGCATGGCCTGCCCCCTGAAAAGTGG